>QIKW01000263.1 GCA_003231975.1 Acidimicrobiia bacterium | reverse complement strand
GCCTCATCCACTGAGTTGTCGACTACTTCCCACACCAGATGATGAAGGCCAGTGGGACCGGTGGAACCCACGTACATTCCAGGCCGCTTCCGGACGGCTTCAAGGCCCTCGAGAACCTGAATTTGGCTGGCCTCGTAGCTGTCTTCGACAACCGTGGCGGAGGGCCCGGCAGAGTTGGCACGAAGGGCTGTTTCCGACGCGGTTTCAGTGCTGGGATCAGGCATCAAGGGGTCTCAATCACGGTACGAAAGTCTACCAGTTGACCGGGCGTTTTTGGGGGAAGGTCAGCGACCGACTCGGGGCTGAATTCTTTGGATCTCGACGTCGGCAAAAAGCGTTTGAAACCGATGTTTTATCTGAGTTTCCATCCAGCGAACCTGAGAGGCCCAGGTGGGGTCGTCACAGCCAATTACCAGTACGCCATCAACCAACTCGATGGGACGGGTTGGAGCGGCAAGAGCAGGCCCAACAATCTGAGGCCAATTGTCTTCGAGGGACGTGAGGGTGCGCGCTGGCGGCGCTCCGAGATAGTCAAGAAAGCGGTCGAGCGTTTCACCAATAGGTGTTGGCTCAGTCATGCATACTCCCCTTGACAAACCCGCCGTTCACTGGATCGTGACGAAGGGTCTGATCAGCAACGGTAGCGGCTGGCAGACCGGATGCGCTGGTAATGATTGTCTGGCCGGGGGGAAGTGTTGCCAAAAGAGCGTCGGCCCTTGCTGGGTCGAGCTCGCTGAGCACGTCATCAAGAAGCAGCAGCGGCGGCTCGCCAAGTTGATCTGAAACCAGGCGATGGCTGGCCAGCCGCAAAGCGAGGGCCAGGGTGCGCTGCTCGCCTTGGGAGACCTGGTTACGGCTGTCGAAACCCTGAATACGAAGCACCAAGTCGTCTCGATGGGGACCAACCGAGGTAGAGCCTCTTCGCACGTCCTGCGAGCGGGCCGCTGCTACGGCGTCATCAAGATTCTCGGTGGACCACGACCGGTTGTAGATTGCCTCGACGTTTGTGACTTCACCCGCCAGTTCACCGTAGGCCCCGCCAACCAGCGGCATCAGCAAGCCAAGCGTGTTTTCCCTGCGCACCGTTAGGTGGGCCCCCGCCGCAACCAACTTCTGATCCCAAACATCAAGGGTTGAAGACGCAGACTGGTCCAGCTTGCCCCCAGCCTGGCGCAGCAGTGCGTTTCGCTGCTTCAAGATGCGATCCAGATCAGAAATCACCCCGTCGGCCCGAGGGTCAATGGCGACAATCAGATCGTCAAGGAACTCGCGCCGAACCGCAGGGCCAGCCTTCACCAGCGCTAGGTCGTCTGGGGCAAAGACCGTTACCCGAATGGCCCCTAAGAGATCCCGGGAACGCGACAACCGTTGGCGGTTGACGACCGCCCGGCTGCGTCCTTTAGCCAACTCCAGCTCTATCAGCACCTCGCGCTCGTTGCGCACGCCCGAAGCTCGAACTATGCCTCTCTGGGCCCCCTGGCGAACCAAGCTCTCGGTTGGCGCGCCCCTGAACGACTTCAAGGTGGCCAGCAGGCCGAGCGCCTCAAGAATGTTGGACTTGCCAACCCCATTTGGACCCAGAATTGCCGTGAGCCCCTCGCCAAGCTCGAGTTCCAGCGCCTCATAGCTCCGAAAGTCGGTTAGCCACAGCCGCTGGATCAGCACAAGTTGCTCCAAACGCCGGATCTGGCAAACGCTGAAACCGAACTCGTTGAATGCTGTTGGCTCAACAGACCTCTAACTCAGCTGGCTAGGAGACCCGAACCGGCATCAACAGGTAAAGAAACTGGTCGTTGTCAGCGATTCGGATCAAAGCCGGCTTTAGCTCATCAATTGTGGCAAGCGTGATGCTTTCCGACGTTGCAACCTCGACGCCTTCCAACAGGTACTGAGGGTTGAAGGCAACGGTCAGGGGCGTGCCGTCGTAGACCCCCTCAACTTGCTCTCGGGCGGTTCCCACATCTTGGGTAACCGCAACCAGCTCAAGCCCCTCTTCCGACATCTCGAGCCGTACCGGAGACGCTTCGCGGGCCAGCAGCTTCACTCGTCTGAGAGCGTCAAGCAGCTCTTCTCGGTTCAGGGTCAACAAGTTGGGGTGAGAATCAGGGATCAGGCCTCGGTAGTTGGGGAACTCGCCCTCGATCAACCGGGTGGTCAGCCGAACAGAGCCAACCTCAAATGAAGCCTCCTGATCTCCAAGCAGCAGCTTAACTTGCTCGCCTTGACCCAGAATTCGGTTAAGTTCACTTAATGCCCGACTGGGAATCAGGACAGACTGTCCTTCGTCCAGAACCGACGACTCCGAAAGGTCACGCATTGCCAGGCGATACGAATCTGTGGCCACCAGGCGCACACCACCCGATTCAGCTGTTAACAGAACACCGGTGAGGATGGGCCGGGAATCGTCGGAGCTAGCAGCAGGCACAACCTGGCTGAGCGCGTCTTTCAAGACCGCTGAGTCGAGCGAGACCGCATCTAGCGGAAGGTCTGCCACCTGAGGGAAGTCGTCTCCGGTGATAAGTCGAATGGCGAATTCTGATCGGCCAGAAGTGATCTTCAACTCGTCGGCCTCGGCCGTTACGTTGACGGCCCCGGGTTCCAGGGCCCGCACAATGTCTGACGCCAGACGAGCGGGAATGACCGCAACACCGTCGGCCTCCCCCGAAACAGTGACCGTGACAGTGATCGTGAGATCCAGATCGCTGCCAGCAAGCTGCAGCTGGTCTCCGCTCAGATCGGCTCGGACCCCTGAAAGGCCAGGCAAGCCACCGCGGCCGCTAACGGCGCGACCGGCGATGCCGAGCGCCTCTACCAATACATCTCGTTCACAACGGAACTTCACCGTTGGTACTCCCTAACTGTTGGTTGACGTTTCTTTGGGGTTGGTTGGCGACCGAGGCTGGCTTGGTCTCCCCGATGGTTGTGCTCTATTTCTACTGTTTTCTTGTCCAATTCACTAGTAGTAGTAGTAGGCCCTGTGGATTGTGGATGAAGGGCCGTTTATGCAGGTGGGGCGGCATTTGGTTGTCCACTGTCGTTGCGACGAATCCCCAGCGGCGTCAGCACAGCGTCAACAGCTTGGGGAAGGCTGTCGGGTTGTCCACACCAATTCTGGGTTTCCTCCACAATTGAGCCAGGCTCGAGGGGATCGTATTCGATCCTGGGCCGCGATCGCTGAAAGCCCCGTCATTTACTGGCTTTCGACTTGCTTCTCACGGCCTTTTCCAGCTTCATTACGTCTTCATAGATCTGTGAACGTTCTTGCATGAGGGCACCGATTTTATCGCAGGCGTGCATCACAGTGGTGTGATCTCTCCCACCGAACTCCTTGGCAATGAGTGGGTAGCTGAGCTCGGTCAGCTGCCTGGTTGCATACATGGCCATCTGCCTGGCGATCACCAGAGGCCGCCTCCGGGACTTGCCTTTCAGGTCCTCGATCGAGAAGTTGAACTGATCGGCCGTGATCTCCAAGATCATTGGCACAGTGATTGGCTGCGGTTGGCGGTCATTGATGAAGTCTCGCAGGATCCTGTCGGCGAGGCCGCGGGTCATTGGCTGCTCGTTGAGGTTGGCGAATGCGGTGACCTTGTTGAGCGCTCCTTCCAACTCGCGAATGTTGCTTGTGATGTTGTCTGCGATGAATTCGCTGACATCGTTCGGGAGGAAGTAGCCGTCTCGCTCGGCCTTTTTGCGCAGGATGGCCATGCGGGTTTCGATATCTGGGGGCTGAATGTCGGTAAGCAGCCCCATCATGAAGCGACTGCGAAGGCGGTCTTCAAGGGTTGGAATGGAATCTGGTGATCTGTCTGAGGAAAGGACGATCTGGCGGTTCCCGGCGTAGAGGTCGTTGAAGGTATGGAAGAACTCTTCCTGCAATCCCTCTCGACCCTGCACAAACTGGATGTCGTCGACCAGCAGCACGTCGATCTGGCGATAGTGACGCTTGAACTCGGTGCCCTGATTGTTCTTGATCGAGTCGACGAACTCGTTCAGGAACGTCTCGGTTGAGACGTACTGCACCTTCATTCTGGGGTAGACGTCGTTCACGTAGAACTCGATGGCTCTGAGCAGGTGAGTTTTGCCAAGCCCGGCGTCGCCGTAGATGAACAGCGGGTTGTAAGAGCCGCCCGGTCGTTCGGCCACCGAAAGAGCTGCCGCATGGGCAAAACGATTGGATGCCCCGATCACAAACCCGTCGAAGGTGTAACGACGAACCGGGTCTACCTGAGGTGCTGGCTCGGTTGGAGCCTGAGGAAACACAACATCAAGCGGGGCCTCACTGGGAGCCTGAGATCCGCGCCCGTCTGTGGCGACTCCACTGTCTCCGTTGCCGGTGACCAAGGCCCCGGCATCAAAAAGAGAGGGTGAATCAATCTCAAAATCCAAAGTCACCGGAGTGCCTGCAACCTCAACCACTGCGTCAACGACAAGGGGTAGGTAGCGCCCCTCCAACTTCTCCCGAACGATGGAATTTGGGACGGCCAAAACCAGGATCCCGTTGCTGAGGCGCCGCGGCAGGACAGTTGAAAACGTGCTCTGCCACACGCCGTCGCTGATCTCGCTTCGAATAATTGCCGAAGCATCACGCCACAAGTTGGCAGCCTCTTTTGCCGGTTCGGCTTTGTTCTCAGGTTCGGCCACGTAGCCCTCGTAAATAGGTGATGCCACTCTGGAAGTGGGTTCTCCCCACTTCCCACAGACTTGTCCACAGCCCCTCAAGACACCGTTAGTCGGCCAAACATTTGCATGTTCGGATGAGTCGACATGGGGTGATAATCGCTCGGCACCAAATATTGGTGAGAGGGACCGATGAGCTGTTTAGGTTCGTGAACGCTAGCAGAACCGTTGAGGCTCATTCCACCCGTCCTGTGGAAAAGGTTGGACCAACCTGAATGGGCGCCTAGTCTTAGCCCTTCGGCACGCTCCTCGTCCGGTGGCACTTAGGCGCCTCCCGGCCTCGGCTGCGGGCTTCAACACTACGACCTGCCCTGGTCGCCGCTGCCAAGCAGCTCTGGTCGACTCTCAGGTTCGAATAATCCAAGAGCGTGCCCGTTCTTGGATCCAGTTGTTTCCAGGAGTCCAGATGGTTAAGCGAACATTTCAGCCCAACAGCCGCAAACGAGCAATGAAGCACGGCTTCCGGGCCCGCATGTCAACGCGCGGTGGCAGAGCCGTTCTGCGCTCTCGCCGCCACAAGGGTCGGCACAAGCTAAGTGCGTGATCCGCTCGGTCAATCGCCGGGCAACGTTCTCGGCGCTTCGGGCCGACGGCCTGAGAGTGAGTAGCGGTGCTATCCGCCTCACTTTCTTGGCCCCAGGTCATCCCAGCGTCAGTGAAGACCCATCGCCTGCCATCGCCTTCGCGCTTGGACAGGCCTTTGGCCCAGCTGTACGCCGAAACCGGGCCCGAAGGAGAATGCGCCACGCCTTCGTCGAAGCTCAAGCATCGACACCCATGGGGGGTTGTTTCCTGGTTGTGGCGAGGCCCGAAGTGCTTCGCCTCCCCTATGCAGATCTCGTCGGGTCGTTTGCCAATTGTCTTGCCCAGATCGCCAGGTCATCGGCTGTTGGAGCCATCAAATGACTAGCCACCGCAGTTCGATTAACCGGGCCATGTTGTGGTCAATTCGCCAATATCGCAAGACCGCTCCGGCTCGAACTCCAAGATGTCGGTATATTCCCACCTGTTCTCAATACGTCGAAGAGGCGCTGCACAACCACGGAACGCGTCGCGGGTCGTGGTTGGCGGTTCGCCGGCTAAGCCGGTGCCAGCCGCTTGGCTCGTTTGGTTTCGACCCAGTCCCGGATCCCGAGAGGTAATCGATGTTTGATCCATTTCTTCGCGCCGTTGCTTGGGTTCTATCCGCGTTGTACGGCCTGCCGATGGTTGGCGGCAGTTACGGCGTTGCCATCATCCTGCTTACTTTTGCCGTGATGGTTTTGCTGATGCCACTGACCCTGCGGGCAACACGAAGCACCATTCGGATGCAGGCAGTGCAACCCGAGATGAAGCGCATCCAGAAGAAGTACAAGGGTAAAGATGACCGGGAGGCCCTCAACAAGGAATTGATGGGCCTCTACCAAGAGAACGGAATCAACCCGGTTGGTGGCTGCCTACCGGTTCTTGCCCAAGCCCCTGTGTTTCTTGTTCTCTTCCAGGTTCTCAGGGGTCTGACCAGGCGGATATCTGACTCCCCTTTCTATGAGGCCGCCAACTCGGTGCTTGGAAAGCAGGGTTTGGAAACAGCGGCAGGAAACGAAATCAACCCCCGGTTCCTGGCCCAGGATTCTGTCCTTTACCAGGACCTGTTCGGTGAAACCGAGATGCGCTTCGGTCCGTTCGATCTCGCCCTTCAGCCTTGGGACGTCCTGCAGGACAGCGTGCTGAAGGGTATTCCGTACGTTGTCCTGATCATTTTCGTTGTGGCTACTAGCTACTATCAGCAGCGCCAAGTTTCGGCGCGAAGGGGTAACGATCCGTCGCCAATCAACCCTCAGCAGCAAATGCTGCTAAGGGTGCTGCCGCTGCTTTCGGGGTTCTGGTCGTTTATCTTCCCCGCTGGGCTGGTTCTCTACTGGGCTACCTCAAACGCCTTCCGCATCGGCCAGCAGAGTTACATCACTCGCCAAATCTATGGGCGAGAGGCCGACCAGAAAAAGAACAGTCCGCCAGCCGGTAAAGCTGGTAAAGCTGGTTCGGGGAAGGACGACTCGTCAGCCGGAAAGGCAAGCGGTAAGGGTGGCGGCGGCAACGGAGCCAAGGGGGCAAACAAGAACGGAGCCAAGGGTGGCGGGAAGAGCGGTACGCCAGCAAAGTCAGCGAAGTCGGCAAGCAACGGATCCGGCGACACTGGTTCTGGGTCTGGCAAGAAGCCCTCAAAGAGTTCAGGAAAGGGCAGTGGGGCGAAAGACGGGTCATCAAAACGTAAGACCGGGGCCAGAGCCAAGGATGCAGAGTGGCGAAAGCTGCGTCAACAGAAGCAGGCCCAAACAAAGGGAAGTTTATCAACCAGCAGCCGGGTAACCCCAAAGGGAACCCAGGCGAAACCCCAAAAAAAGAAGCGGAAGAGGTAACAGAACGTGGAATGGGTTGAAACTACGGCAAAGACAGTTGATGACGCCAAAGAATTGGCGCTCGACAGGCTGGGGGTCGACGAGACCGATGCCGAATTCGAAGTATTGGAAGAGCCACGCCAAGGACTGTTCGGTCGCACCCGGGGTCAGGCCCGAGTGCGGGGCCGGGTTCGGCCCAAGGCGCCCAGGCCCAAGGACGACCGGCGCGATCGACGACGCCGGTCCAAGAACACCAAGACCGAGTCTGAGAAGCGAGGCGGGACAAAGAAGTCTGGCGGTGGCGGAGGCAGGGATCCGAAGCGCAGCACTAACCCCCCAAAGTCGGGTGACGGAAACCGCAGGCCGCGGAACTCAAGCTCCCAGGGCCAGCGGGGCGATGGGCGATCCTCCGGCCAGCCCAAACGCCAAGATGCAAACCAGAGGAACAAACAGCAGGCTCAACGCCAGCAGAAAGAGGATGCACCGATGGAAGACGTACAGACCTGCGTTGAGGAGTTTCTAACTGGGCTCACCTCGGCATTCGGCCTCGAGGCGCCAGTTGAAATAGTTGTCGATGAGGAGCAGATAGTGGCTTCAATACAAGGCAAACACGGGCTGTTGCTTGGCCCGAAGGCCCGCACGTTAGATGCCATTCAAGAGTTGGCTCGGGTCACAGCCAAGCGCTCAACACCGTCATCTATCCGAATCAAGGTCGATGTTGGCGGCTATCGCGAAACGCGCCAGGCTGCGATCAAGGTTTTTGCCAACGATGCCGCCGCTAAGGCTCTGGCCACCGACGCTCAGGTTGTGATGGATCCAATGAGCTCATCTGACCGCAAAGTGGTTCACGATGCTCTGACAGATGTTGCTGGTGTGTCTACTCGTTCTGACGGCACTGACCCGCGGCGCTATGTGGTAGTGGTCCCCGAAATTTCGAGCGGCGGACAGCCCAGCGGTCAAGAAGATGGGGATCAAGCGGTCTCGGCTGACGACCAGACAGTTGATGACGAAGCGGTAGGCCAAACGATAGATGACGATCAATCGGCCCAATGACAAAGCGTTGTTGGCGGTGCTTGAGCGGGCCTGGTCCGTTGGATTCCTTGGGCCTGGTCCGGTGCACCAGCACCTCCGTCATGCCCTAAACTACTCAAAGTATCTGCCGGCCGGGCCTCATCGGCTAATCGATCTGGGTTCTGGTGCAGGCCTACCCGGCCTACCGCTGCTGCTGGACCGCCCGGAGATACAAGGAGTGCTCCTTGATTCCGCCCAGAAGCGGGCCTCGTTTCTGGTATGGGCCCTAGCGAGCCTTGGCATGGCTGATCGGTGCGAGGTGGTAGTCGACCGGGCCGAAGTTCGGGCCCATGATGTGGGATATCGGGCCAGTTTCGATGTGGTTGTTTGCCGTGGGTTCGGCCCACCCGCACTGACTGTTGAGTGCGGGGCTGGTTACCTTCGCCAGGGTGGGAGACTCTTGATATCAGAACCTCCCGAGGCCAGGGTTTGGCCGGTTGAGGGCCTCGATCGGCTCGGGCTCTCAATGGTGCCTAGCGCTGGCGAGATCGCAGTCTTTCAACTCGACCGCGAGATTCCTGCCGAGATTCCTCGCACCTTCAAACAGATGCGAGACTCACCCCTGTTCACGGTCCGCCGGGCTTGATCTGATCAAGCTGGCGGGTTGAGGCCCGATCCGGTAGACAGCCGCGGCCGCCGCTGAATCGGTGGTCCCGCTTCAGGAATCGATCGAATCTGCGGTGTGATCCGCGGTGTACGAATTTGTAGCCGCTAGGTTCTTAGAACACCGCGTTTGCCGATGCCTGTCTCATTGAGGTCGCAGCTCTAGTTGGGATCGAAGTGCAGTCGGTCTCAGCAGGTGTTTCACGTGAAACACCGACTACGGAGGCAGACTCTCCGTCACGGTCCCCCTAAAGTGCCGTTACCCATGAAGTGCCGCTAGTTGAACAGGTCGCTGCCAGCCCATAGGAAGTTCGATGACAGATGCCGAGCCAAGCGTTCCGTCGCCTCAATTGGGCCGACGAGACACGCGAGTAATTGCTGTTGCCAACCAAAAGGGCGGTGTTGGAAAGACCACAACCACGATCAACCTCGGAGCGGCCGCAGCCGAACTGGGGCATCGGGTCCTAATTGTTGACCTCGACCCTCAGGGCAATGCAAGCACGGGACTGGGGATCAACCCAAGAGGTCTCGAGTACTCCATGTACGACGTGTTGCTTCATGATGTGGCCATAGATGACGCCACCGAGGCCGCCGCGGTCCGCAACCTGTTTCTGGCGCCAGCGAACTTGGACCTGGCAGGCGCCGAGATTGAACTTGTGCCAGCCTTTAGCCGAGAGATGAGGCTCAAAAACGCCCTCAGCACCGTGCTGGACGACTACGATCTGATCTTCATCGACTGCCCGCCATCCCTGGGGTTGCTCACTGTCAACGCCTTTGCGGCAGCAACCGAGGTGTTAGTGCCGGTGCAATGTGAGTACTACGCTCTCGAGGGGTTAGGCCAACTGCTCCGAAACGTGGATCTGGTCCAACGGAACCTCAACTCGGCTCTCAAGCTTTCACACATCGTATTGGTTATGTACGATGCAAGAACGAATCTCGCTTCACAGGTGGCAGCTGAGGTGCGCGAGCACTTCGGGGCCAAGGTTTGCCGAAGCATCATCCCACGAACAGTCCGACTTTCCGAAGCTCCTAGCTTTGGTCAGCCAATCACGGTGTTCGATCCAACTTCCCGCGGCTCAATTGCCTATCGGGATCTGGCCAAGGAGGTTACCGGTGAACCGTCGTAGTGGATTGGGAAAGGGGTTAGGGTCTCTGATCCCGCCCGACACGGGGCGAGACTCAGCGAGCGAACTGCTGGAGATACCCGTCTCGGCGATCCAGGCGAACGAGTATCAGCCCAGATCGCGCTTCGAGGAAGAAGCACTGGTTTCGCTGACCGACTCGGTGCGAGAGCTCGGGATTCTGCAACCGCTATTGGTGCGTCAGGTGGGTCCCGATCGATATGAACTTATTGCCGGCGAGCGCCGCTGGCGAGCCGCCAGACGGGCCGGGCTCCCTACGGTGCCCGCAGTTGTCCGTGAGGCTGACAACAAGAGCTCGCTTGAACAAGCGGTAGTTGAGAACCTTCATCGCGAGGATTTGAACGCCCTGGAACAGGCTGCTGCCTATCAGCAGCTGATTGATGAGTTTGGAATGACCCAGGATCAGGTCTCCAAGCGGGTAGGGAGAAGCCGCTCGGCTGTGGCCAACACGCTGCGGCTGTTCCAGTTGCCTGGTGTCGTGCAGCGCTTGGTGGCATCTGGTGAGCTGTCGGCTGGCCACGCCCGAGCCCTTCTTGGAAGCCCAGATCGGGCTTATCAGGAGGCTCTGGCCAAGCAGATCGTCTCAGATGGCCTCAACGTGCGTCAGGTTGAGGATCTGGTTCGCGACAGCCAAGACCAGCCTGAGCCCGAGCCGGAGCCGAAGGCGAAGCGGAACAAGCCAGAAGTGAAGTCGGCCGCGGTTCTTGAACTAGAAGAGGTATTGGGCAGACATCTTGATACCCAAGTGCAGGTCTCTGTCGGTAGTGGCCGGGGGAGACTTACAGTTGAGTACGCCGACGTCGCTGATTTGGAGCGAATCTTCAACGTCATCGTTGAAGGTCGGGTCGAGTAGCGCTTGCGGAGCGCTCTGCTTTGAGCCTTAGACCTGTTTCCACAGCTTGGGGACAAGCCTGTGGGTTGTGTGAACTCTCAATAGAGAGTACAGAGTGGCCGTCTAGAGGCCGATTTCTTCAAGGATCTGAGCTTTCCCCTTGGCTCCAACGATCCGTTTCTGCACTTCGCCATCTTTGAACACCAGCATTGTCGGGATGCTCATGACTCCAAACCGTTGAGCCACTGAGGGGTTCTCGTCGACGTTCAGCTTGGCAATCTTGACAGCGTCAGGTTGTTCGGTTGCTATCTCGTCGAGAATCGGGGCGATCATCTTGCAAGGCCCGCACCATTCGGCCCAGAAGTCGACCACCAGGGGGATCTCGGCGCTGTTCACCGTTTCGTCAAAGGTGGCTTCGGTGAGGTTGACTATTGCGTCGGACATGTATTCGCCTCCAGATGGCAGAACGTTCGGTAGTTGCCTCCAACACCGGTCGTGGCTGTCGGTATTCCCAAAGCTGGTGGTCAGTGTGCGGGCCCGCTTTGTTGTCAGCGGCCCCGCTTGCGCCACAGAAACCAGCCAACGCCAAGAAATAGGAGCCCGAATATCCAGTAGGTCAGCCAAACTTCGCCTTCATCAACGGTGGGAACCGCTTCAGTGGCAGCCACCACGAGCCGAACCGCTCCGATCAGCAAGATGATGACGGCCACAATTCCGATCAGCCCGGCAGCCAGGAAGTACACGGCTAGCCTTGAGACAACCAGTGCCTTACCCGTTGTTTTGTTGCGGACAGTGTCGACGTAACCAACGATGGTGTCGGTGGCCTTCGCCGACCAGTCTTCTGAAGTTGGGGCCTCAAGCTCAGACATCAGGCGGAGCCTAGTCTGTTGGCGGGCGTCTCCCTAGCGAAAGGTCAGTACTGCTTCAAGAATCGTTGCACTCAATCCGGGATTTGTGTGCAGTTGGCGTCTAGCAGCAGCGCACCAATCGATGTTTGGCCATCGCTGTTGATCACTTGGGACAGCAGAACCAGGTCAACCGGTTCGCCATCAAGCAGAACCGGGAAGAATCCGTCAATCGTGGCGGCAGCCGGCAACACCACGCTTGCCGCGCACGGTGACTGGGCGATTGGAACCAGAAGATCTTCAAGCAGGAACGCGTCGAAGGCTTCGACGTAGATCTCGACGGCTGACCGGCCCAGGCTGGCGCCAAGATCGGGGCGGCCGGTAGCTGGTGTGGTGGTTGTGGCACTGGTGTCATCGGGACCGGCTGCCGGGGCGGTGGTCTCGGCATCCAGCGTCGTGTCTGGCGTTGCGGGGTTGGTCGCATCCCGTGCGATTAGCGCACTTTCCTCTTCTTCCACTGCCTCTTCCATCACCTCTTCTTCCATTGCGTCGTCTTCCATGCTGCTTTCGGCTGCCGCGGCGTCTTCTTCCAGGGTGGCTGACTCGGTTTGCATGGCCGCATCCGCTCCTTCCTCCCCAGCACGGGTTTCGGCGGTTGCAAAGTCGGCGCTGTCGTCACTGCCCGATGAGCTGAATTGTGACGCTGCGACGCCAATTCCACCCACAACAACCAGCACAGCCGCAGCCGCTCCAAGCCAGGTTGGCAGGCCCCGCTGCCAGCGCCCGGTCTGGGCCGACTTGTTGGGCTGCTCTGCGCGGCTTGAAAGTGAGACCACGTTTGAGTTGGCCTCGCCGGGAGAGTTCGCTCCAGCCGGACCGACCTCGTCATAGGTCTCCAGGGCTGCCTGGATCTGCCGGTGGGCCAGGCCAATTGGCGGCGCAACCGGTGCTGCCACCTGGGCCGCAACCACTCGAAACTCAGCCACCCTGGCCAGCAACGCGGGGCTGGCCTCGACCAAGGCCACTTCTTCTAGGGTGGCCTCGCCGTCGAGATAGAGCGAAGCCAGAAGGTCGGCCTGATCCTGAGGAAGTTGTGGTGTGGTTGGATCAGTCATCGCGTACCGCTTGAGTCGGTGGTGGAGTCGGGTGGTGGTTGAGAGCTTGGACGATGGGAAGGGGTGTTCTGGTTCCCGAGAATTTGGGCCAGGTGGTTTCGGCCCCGAGAAATACGTGACCGAACCGTTCCAGGAGCCAGGTCGAGAACCTCGCTGATCTCGGCGTAGTCCATTCCCAGAACGTCTCGCAGCACGACCGGAGCCCTGAACTCCTCTCGAAGCTGGGGGAGAGCGTCTTGAATGCTGAGCCGTTCGGCAACGCCTTGATCCAGTTCGGGGCCCTCGGTTAGGCGTTCTGGCTCATCGATTGCCGGCACCGGCCTTCGTTGCCTTCGACGCAGCTCGTCAAGGCAGGCGTTGGTAACCACCCGATGGCTCCAGGTTTTAAAACTTGCAGATCCCTCGAAGCGATCGATGCCTTTCACGATGGCCAGCAACCCCTCTTGGCAGGCGTCGGCGGCATCTGCATCGTTGCCCGCCAGCCGGCGACAAAGCGCGTAGAGGCGCTCGTAGTGTCGAGACAGCAGTGCATTCATGCTGTCCCGATCGCCACTCTTGGCGGCGACAACCAGATCCTCATCAGGTGGTTCGATCATCTGATTCTAGGTGACACGAACCTCGGTAACTTCAAGCCGGTGATCCGGCTCGGTTCCCTCGTCTGGGCCGTCGGCGGACACACCAGGGTCAGTAAACCAGAGCAGCAGCATCCGGCCCGTCTGATTCTCTAGGTTGAAAGTTTGGTTTCCGTCCAGACCAACGCCAGCAACCAGCGGCTCGCCCCAGGAGTCCGGTGCTCCGTCGAAGCCGTCGCCCAGAAACAACTGCACCGCCCAGCCAGTACTAGGGGAGTCGACAGCTACCTCAGACACCGTTGCCAACCCGCCAAGGTCAAGTACCAGGCCGACTCCGTTCTTGAGGTTGGCGAAACCGGCTCGGCGGTATGTGTCGGTGCGCCAATAGGTCTCGGGGTCGTGATCGATGGCGAATGCCACTGTTTCGGGCCGTTCCTCCTGATCTCCCTGGGGGTCGATGGCAACGATAGAAACAATCGCTGGGGCAACGACCTCCTGAATCGGTGCTAGCGAGGTGGTGCCGGTGGTGACAACCTCGTCACCGTTTCCTTCACCAGTTTGCTCATCGCCACTGTCGTCATCGCCACCGGATCCAAGAGATGGGAAATCAAGCACACTGTCGCCAATTGGCGAACGTTCGAGAAGAAGACCGGCAACTCCCAGCCCAACAGCAACAAGAATCACTATTGCTGCGGGCACCAAGAAGCTTCGCTCGGATCTCATGAAGCTGCCAAAGTCGTCGTCGGCCTCGTCGTCGAAGGCAAGGGGATCGACGGGCGCGGCATACTCGGGTTCTGCCACCAGCATGGTGGCGTCTGCGCTTGTGGGGTCAAGCTGGATACCGGTGAGGGCCGCCCGAACGTCCAGCGCTCGCTCGAAGCGATCCTGGGGGTGGCGGGCCAAGAGCTTGTCAACGAGGCCGTCGAGGGCCTTTGGGAGCTCTGGGTTCAGATGTCGAAGACGGGGTGGCTGCTGCTGCAACCGAGCCAGCGCGGTTGCCGCGTCGGTGTCGGCCTGGAATGGTGGCCTGCCGGTTAACGCCTCGAAGAGCACCACGCCAAGCGAGTAGAGATCTGATCTGGGATCTACCTCGTCTCCCCTGACCTGCTCGGGAGACAGGTATTTGGCGGTGCCCAACAAAGTGCCGGTAACTGTGAGGTCGGTGTCTTCGCCGGCCTTGGCAATACCGAAGTCGGTGACCATTACCCGCCTGTCGGGGCACAACAAGATGTTCGAGGG
Source organism: Acidimicrobiia bacterium (assembly GCA_003231975.1). Lineage (GTDB taxonomy): Bacteria > Actinomycetota > Acidimicrobiia > Acidimicrobiales > SZUA-35 > SZUA-35. The sequence goes on along the minus strand of QIKW01000263.1, from coordinate 4,904 downwards.
CTTGATGTCTCGGTGCACCACGCCCGCGCTATGAGCGGCGTCGAGGGCGTCGGCAATCTGAATCCCGAGATCTACCCCGTCGGCTGGCGACAGTACCGTCCGGTCATCAAGAACAGCCCTAAGCGTTCTGCCCTCAACCAACTCCATGACAATGGCCTCCAGGCCTGGGCTGGCCACGGTGTCGTAGATTGAGACGATCCCTGGGTGGCTCAGCCTGGCGGCAGCCACTGCTTCGCGCCGGAAACGCACAACAAAAGCCCGGTCGGTCGCCAAATGAGGATGCAGCACCTTCACTGCCACAGGGCGACCCAGAACGCAGTCGGTGGCTCGCCACACCTGGGCCATTCCGCCGTTGGCAATAGGGGCCACCAACTCGTATCGGCCAGCCAGTCGGGCACCAACCGTTGCCACGGTGCCGTTGGCGGGCGGCGTTTGAGGGGAGGGGAGTGTCACGGTTGAAAGGTCACGATGGGATGGGTTCGGTGCTGGGCTGTTCGTTCTGAGAGGCGGGATGGCTCCGCAGGGCTTTCGCTCGGCTGGTCGTAACGATCCACCAGCCAAGCAGGAACACAAGAGCAGCCAAGGACAGCAGTAACCCAAGCCCGGGAATAGCAGTGGACCGGACTCCGAATCTGGTGGCTGCCAGCTCGGTGGACGCATCGGGGGTGAGGATGCTGACAAGGAGGGGTGATTGGCCAAGCGACAACGCCTCGAGGTCGATCGTGATGGTTGAGGTTCCCCGGGGGAGGGAGAGCGTGGTTCCGTCCTGCTTCACATTTATCTTGTCGCTCTTGAAGGAAAGCAGCACCAGACGGGTTCCGTCAGACTGGTTGTTCACCGTGATTGGAATCTCGGCCTGCTGAGCGGCCAGCGTTACCGATTGGCCATCGGGCAGCTCAATTCCCCCAAGCTCTGAGGTTAGGCTTTCCTGAAGGCGGGCCAGTGCCCGCAATCGCTCTTCAGGGTTCAGGTTTGGGCTCAGCGCCTCCAGCAGTCTGGCGTCGAATATCTCGGGCGGTCTCCTGCCGGTGACGAAGTATGAGCGGTAGGTCTCCATTGTTTCGGAATAGAGCGAGACCTGGTCTACTGCGAGGCCTAGGTTCTGTGACGGTTGCTCGTCTCGCCTGATCGGTAGCACGGCAGAATCGGCCACTCCTTCGAGGCTGGCATTCTCAACCAGACCGGGGGCGTTGAGGGCGGTAAGCAGGGTGCTTATTGCAGCTAACGGCACGTCTCGCAAGGCTGCTCCCCCCAGAACAATTGGGGCCCGGTCGGTCTGGCTTCGGATGGCGAGAGTGGCCAGCAGGCGATGAGCCCTCTCAACGTTGCGGGCCGGTCCTCGCAGCCTTGAGGTGAGCGTGCTGTCCACCTGAACGATGCGCACTGATCCGGCGGAGCCCAGAATGAAGCCGGTTGGCCTAAGGGTGGGCCCAGTGTCGATCACTATCGTCGTGCCCAGCTGAGCCAGCAGGTCGACACCTTCGCTTGTGATGTTGGTATCCAGTGGCACGATGTTGGTAGCCGGAACCAGCCCAAGAGCATCGAGCCTGGCGAAAGTCTGGTTCCGGGCGAGGATGTACAGGTCTGGCCGGTGGATGCTTGCCAGGGCCGAAGGATCCAGGTTTAGCGCAGGGGAGGTAATCACCGAGCGGCCAACAAGGGCCGTTCGAAAGATCTGGGCCAGGTCAGGATCGCTTTCCAACTGAGTGATCACGCCATCGCCCAACTGCACGGCAATGGGGAGATTGGGGTGCTGCGACAGCAGCAGACTGGTTGGCTCGAGCGTTAAGCCCTCCGCCGAAGACACTTCGAGGATCATCGCTACTGGGAGAGCGTCGATCTCGGCGGCGTCACCCGCAAGCCGGATCAAGTTTGTTCGCAACGTCGCCTTGGTAACACCGTCTCCATCACGAATCTCAAGGGACAAGGGAAGAACCCCCGCCTCGCGGATCAAAGTGCGGTTCGGATCACCATCGGCAACGCTGCGAACGGCCAGGGAAAAAATGTAGCTGCCGTCTTCGTTTCTGCCGAGCTCGGAAAGTGGGCGGGCCCCAATGGCCGCAAAAGCTGTGGATGGCACTTCCTGCACTTCGGATTCCAGGGTGATCGGGGCGAACAGGGTGCCGGTCAAAACGAGATCTTCGGTTGTTTCGCCTGTCCAAGAAAAGACGAGGTCGAAAGTTCCTTCGGCAGGCACGTACGGAGATTGCGAGACGATGGTGAGAGCCCCGGCTGCCTGAGCCTCGGCCTCATTCCTTGGTCCGGATCCGGCGACACCTGCGGTGGCGGCAACGACCAGAACAACAACCCACACCGCGGTGGTCCGGATCGACCTAATAGGCGAAAACCTCGAATCGGTCACGATGGCCGGATTCGTTCCAGAACGACAAGACCCTCTGGTTCTGGCTGAAAACCAAGGTGTTGGTAGAGGGCCAGCGCTCGTTGGTTTCGTTCCTGGGTGTTCACCATCACCAACTTCGCTCCCTTCTTGTGTAGCCACAGGAGAGAGTCGTTCACCAGGTCGGTGCCAATGCCTGCGCCCTGAGCTTCAGGGTGAACCGCCAACCTCTGAAGATAGCCATGGCCGCCAGCCTTGCCTGTGACGGCATAGCCAATGGGCCGCCTTCTCTCCATCACAACCCGAAACCGGCTTGTGGGGGTGGCCGTTCTGGCCTCTTTCAAGGCGGTGGCGTCGAACTGCCAGAAGGACTCGAAGGCCAATTTGTCGATTTGCAGCACCCGGCTACGGTGCCACGCCTGACCAGCATGAATGCGTCGGCTCGGTTCCGGAGGCGAATCTTCCAAAGGACGAGACAGAAGATGGAGGCGTTCCAACAGGCTGAAGCCAGCATCGATGAAAGGTTGGCTGTCTGAGCGTTCGAGGGCCGGAGTCACGATTCTTGTCACGCCCCGGCGGTCAAGTTGCCTAACGCAAGCAATCAGGTCGGCAGTAGTTGGCGGCCTGGCGTTGCGGCCGGGCCCAACAAGGGCGACTCTGCGGTTGCCCTGCCAGGGAATCACGCGGAGGCGATGCGTGGTCGACTGATTGGGCCGGACCCGGCGAAGGCCTGGCCCAGCAGTGCCAGAAGCGGAGAGCGAGACGTTGTCCACCAGACAAAGAGACTACGCCTTGTTCGACCCTCGGCGGTGGGCCCTTGGGCAGTGCCCGCTCTTTACCGCAGGCTGTTTCACCGGCCGGTAGCGTTACAGCCATGTCAGTTCTGATTGCCACCCACGATTTGTGCTGGCTACACGATCCTGGCCCGGGGCATCCCGAGCGGCCAGATCGGCTCTCTGCTGTCAAACAGGGATTTCTCGATTCGGGAGTGCGTGACAGCATCGAGTGGATTGAGGCAGGCAAAGCCGACCGAGCTGCACTGGAGGCCGTCCACCCGGCTGCGGTTCTCGACGAACTTGAAGAGCGCTGTCGGCGGGCGCCGCTAGCCATCGACCCAGATACCCGGGTTTCGGTTGAGTCGGCTAGAGCCGCAATCAGGGCGGCCGGAGCCGGTTTGGATCTGATCGCCCAGCTCGACAACAGCAGAGCCGACGTTGGCTGGTCCTTGGTGCGACCTCCCGGTCACCACGCCCTTCCTACCAGGCAGATGGGATTCTGCCTGATCAACAACATCGCGGTGGCCGCCAGATTCCTGGCGAACCGGGGCGAAAGGGTGGCAATTGTTGACATAGACGCCCATCACGGCAACGGAACCCAAGAGATCTTCTATGGGGATCCAAGTGTGCTCTTTGTCAGCCTGCACCAGCACCCTTGGTATCCGTTTACCGGCGAGCTGGAAGAGGTGGGCAGCGGCGAAGGCCGTGGCTTCACCGTGAACGTGCCTCTGCCAGCGGGCGCAACTGGCCTGGCTTACCGCCTTGCTTTTGATGACGTGGTGCTGCCCGTCGTCAGTCGGTTCCGGCCAACGTGGCTGCTGATCTCGGCCGGGTTCGACGGCCACCGAAGCGATCCGCTAAGTCAGCTGGAGCTCACTTCGGGCGACTACGCCGACCTTGTTGGCCAGCTCCTCCCGATGGTTGCTCCCGCCAGGCGCCTGGTGTTCCTGGAGGGCGGGTATGACCTTGCGGCCTTGGTGAACTGCGGCGCGGCCACCATGGCGGTCTCGGCCGATCACGTCAACCGGCCCGAAAGCGCCTCAACCGGCGGCCCCGGAGCCGAAATGGTCGAAGCCGCCAGACGAATTCACCTCGATGGTGGATGTGGCGACCTCTGAGGGGTAAGGCTGTGGCCCACGATTCTTCAAACCCGACGATCCGCTCGGCAGACCTAGACCAGATCGTCGCCCTTGTTGCTCCTGTCGCAGCCGCCCTGGCGTCCAGCGGGCACAAGCTGTATCTGGTGGGTGGCGTAGTTCGAGATCTCCTGTTGAGTGCCACCCGAGAGCCGGGAGAAACCTCGCCGGGCGGGGATCCGTTCAGTGACATTGACCTCACGACTGCCGCCAGACCCGACGCGGTGAAGTCGGCCCTTGTTGGTTTGACCGAAGCCCTCTGGACTCAGGGCGAGCGCTTTGGAACCATCGGCGCAACGGTCTCGGGAAGGGCGCTTGAGATCACAACTCACAGGGCAGAAAAGTACGACAAGGAGTCTCGCAAGCCGATCGTGACCTTTGGCGACGATCTTCACACCGATCTGTCAAGACGAGACTTCACTATCAACGCAATGGCCATCGATGTAGCAAACCGGGTGCTTCACGACCCGTTTGGCGGCCGCGAAGATCTTGCTGGGCTTCGGCTCGGCACCCCTTTGGACCCTGAGATCTCATTTGCCGACGACCCGCTTCGGATGTTGCGGGCCGCCAGGTTTGTTGCCAGATTCGGCCTTGCTGCCGACGATGGACTTGGTCAAGCCGCTAGTGCCATGGCAGACCGCCTGGCCATCGTTT
>QIKW01000272.1 GCA_003231975.1 Acidimicrobiia bacterium | reverse complement strand
AGGGGGTAGGGGTATAGGACCTTTTCCTCTACACTGGCTCAGAGCCGACTGCAACCATTAGGGAACAAATCCCCTCACCGAGAACCTTGGTTAGAAGGCAAGGAAGGAAGAACAATGGCTACTACTGTCACTGCGCCCACTCCTGTATCCCCTAAGGATGCCCCCATTGAAAGGGGCCCGAGCGGATCGCCCGTGATGGAGCGATTGTTGCGCCGCTTTCTCGGCCCTCAACCAGCCAACGTTCGCATCGAAGCCTACGACGGAACTGTGGTTGGCCCGCCAGACGCACCGACCACCGTCAAGATCACATCGCCTGCCTTCTTCCAGCGGATCTTGACCGGCAGAGGAAGCGAGCTTGCAATCAGTCGAGCATACGTGGCAGGCGACGTGGAAGTCGAGGGAGACATCTACAACGTTCTGGACCTCAGGAAAGGAATGGGAGAGTTTACGAACGATTCCGAACCGCTATGGGATCTTGCCGCCCTGCTCGGTGCGAGTCGAGTGGGCGATCTGGTAAAGCTGCGGCCTCTTCCGCCACCACCGGAAGAATTCAAGGTGAGGGGGGCGCTGCACACAAGAGGTAGGGACGCCAGCGCCATCTCTTCTCACTACGACGTGTCGAATGATTTCTACCGCTTGTTCCTCGGCTCGACAATGACATATTCGTGCGCCCTCTTTGACCACAAGGCAGACTGGCTGGACGATTCACAGTTCAACAAGTACGACCTGATCTGTCGCAAGCTTGGCCTTGCCTCGGGCATGCGGCTGCTCGACATTGGCTGTGGCTGGGGCGGGATGGCGATTCATGCTGCCAGGCATTACGGAGTTGAAGTGGTTGGGATCACCATCTCGAAGGAACAACATCAACTTGCCGTCGAGCGGGTCGCAGAAGCCGGCCTGCAGGAGAAGGTGGAGATCCGCCTGCAGGACTACCGCGACATCAGCGACGGCCCCTTCGACGCGATCTCCTCAATTGGGATGTTCGAACATGTTGGCGAGAAGCGCCTGGCCACCTACTTCGCCAAGATCGACGACCTGCTGGTTCCCGGCGGTCGCCTGCTCAATCATGCGATCAATCGGTCGGTAGCCGCCAGACGAGGTCGAATTGACCCGAACGGATTCATGGGACGATACGTGTTTCCTGACGGCGAGTTACTGGAGCTTGGCCAGGTGGTCTCGGCAATATCGGCCAGCGGGCTGGAGGTGCGTCATGTTGAGTCCCTGCGTGAGCATTACGCACTTACCCTCCGCCACTGGGTTCAAAGCCTTGAAGAAAACTGGGATGAAGCCGTCAGGCTGAGTTCGCTCGGTCGGGCCCGGGTTTGGCGCCTGTACATGGCGGCATCTGCTGTTGGCTTTGAGAGGAACGATCTGAACATCACTCAGGTCCTGGCCACGAAGTCAACAGGCGGCCAATCCGGGCTTGAGCTGCGACCCTCCTGGTGACCCTTGGCCGACAGGAGCGGGATGAATCACATATCCATCTTGCCGTCGGCGTTGGTGTGGGATCGCATGAACATTCGCTCGCCGGCAACGATGATGGCGATCGACGCCACCGCAACATAAAGGATCAGTGCGTCGGCTGATGCCTTGATCCACAAGAATGCGACAAGCACGAGTACGTCCAAAACGATGGCTGTAACCACAACTACTGGGTTGAAATTGATGCGGGAACGAAGATGGCGCAGCAGCCCCCAATGGATGGCGATATCCATGATCAGGTAGAAGATGGCCCCTAGAGCGGCAATGCGACGCAAATCGAATAACACGGTGAGGATGATGGCGAACACAACCGTGTAGACCATCGTATGGATTCGGACGGTGCCCGGCAGGCCCAGATGCCGATGGGGAACCTCTTTCATGGTCGAGAGCATTCCCAACATTCGCGACGCGGCGAACACGCTGGCAATCACACCTGACGCAGTGGCAACGACGGCAACGGCAACCGTGAACCAGAGCCCACTTGTGCCAAATGCAGGCTCGGCCGCCCGGGCCAACGCATAGTCCTGGGCATCGATGATTTCGCTGAGTGTCAGGTTGCCCGCAACAGCAACGGCCAGCACAAGATAGATCACCGAGCAGATCGCAATTGAGATGATGATCGCCCGGCCGGTGTTTCTGCGGGGGTCAACAATCTCGCCGCCGCTGTTGGTGATTGTGGTGAATCCCTTGTAGGCCAGAATCGAAAGCGCCACAGCAGCCAGGAATCCGTCCACCGACGGTGCGCTGCCGCCGGTGGTTGAGCCGTTGGTGAAGTTGGCTGAGTCGGCATACCAGAGGCCAACCACCGCAAATACCGCCAAGCCGCCGACCTTCAGGACCGCCATCACCCCTGCGGTGGCCTGCACCACCCGGTTGCCTGCAATGTTTACCGCGAACGCTGTGACTAGCAGTGCTACACCGAGGGTGGGAATCCAAACCGTGGCTGATCCAAGGTTGAATACTTGAAGCAAGTAGGCGCCGAAGGTGCGGGCAACGAGGCTCTGGTTGATCACCATGGAGATGTACATGAACAGCGAGAACACGCCGGTAGCGGCGCCCAGCCCGTACTGCTCTTTCAAGAACATCGCAACGCCGCCAGACGATGGATAAGAAGCCGCCAGCTTGACGTAGGAGTACGAACTGAAGCTGGCAACAACCGCCGCCATCAGGAATGCCAGGGGAAACAGGTCGCCCGCCAAACCTGCGGCCTGACCCGTCAAGGCGAAGATTCCAGCACCGATCATCACCCCGGTGCCCAAAGACACCGCTCCGGCCAGGCTGAGGCTGCCAGCCTTTTCTTCGGGTGAAGCGTGGCCCGCGTTTGGCTGGTCGTGGCTGGACGATGGGCTGTGGTCGGTCATGAGGATGGGCTCACGTTCTTCGTCCGAGGCTGGATTTGGGGATGCTGCGCAGTACCTTAGGCCCCTACAGTAGGAAGCTTCAAGAAGTTGGCCAGAGGCGAAGGTCAACTGCTGGCCAAGCGACCCAACGCGGCATACACTGTAAGTTCTGCGCGCCCCTTGCTGGGCTGCCCGAGCCAACCAGTGACGGAGGAATCTCCAGATGGCTGTTCAAGAAGAGCAGGCCCAGCCGGGTTCTGGCCAAGGTCGCGTGCCGTTGAGTCGTCTGAGAGTGCTGGAAGCAGCCGTTCAACTTGCCGACGCCGAGGGGCTCGAGGCTCTAACCATGCGCGGGATCGGTCAGTCTCTTGATGTTGAGGCCATGTCGCTCTACAACCACGTGGCGAACAAGGACGCCATTCTGGAGGGAATTCTTGACGTCGTCCTCGCCCAAATAGAAGCTCCTGCCGAGGGCTCGGACTGGAAGGCCTCACTTGGCCAACTGGTGATGTCTGCCAGGGCAGTCGTATTGCGCCATCCCTGGTTCCCCGATCTCATCAGGTCTCAAACCAGTATCCGAGTCGCCATGCTGGCGCATCTCGATTCAGTTCTTGGGATCCTGCTGGACGCGGGCTTCCCTATTGATTTGGCTCACAATTCGATCCACGCTCTTGGTAGTCGAACGTTCGGGTTTACCCAAGACTTGCTCGACAGCAAAGAGACAGGGGAAGAGGATGAGGCAATCCTGACGGGTTCGGGCGGACCAGCCGGCCAGTATCCCAATCTTCTGACATTGATGGATGCTCTGGGGAGCGAAGGCTGTGACGTCGACGCTGTGTTCGAGTTTGGCCTGAACCTGATTCTGGACGGCATCGAAAGAGCGCTCCTAGCTTCCTGATTCGCTCAGTTTCCAGGAGCTCAAAAGAGGGCTTGACAAGCTCCCGATTCCACCATAACTTACGCAGTACGTTTACGTTGTATGTAACACAGTGCATTGTGTAACACAGTGCATGGGCCTCTCACGTCGCTAGACGCAGCACCGAGCCCGCTTCAAGTCACTCTTCGAAGGAGCGCCCCCAATGTCACACGCCCTATATCGCCTGGGCCGATTCGCCGCCCGGAAACCATGGTTTGTCATCCGAGCTTGGATACTGGTATCTGTAGTGGTGATTGGGGCTTCTGTTGCCTTTGGGAGAGAGCTTGAGGATTCTTTCGAGGCTCCAGGGCTTGACTCTGCGGATGCCCTGGCTCTGCTGACCAGCGCCCAGTCAGAACAGGCAGGGCTAACCGCGCAGGTTGTAATGACCCCTCTGAACGATCAAGCCAACTTCTATGAATCGGCCGAGGCGCAAGCCGAGTTGGCCAGGGTTCAGGAGGCGGCCGCCGCGTTGCCGCGCGTTGTGGGAACCACCGACCCCGCGGGTGCGGCTCTGGCCGGTCCAGAGGTCGGGGCCCAGAGCGGGGCAATCTCACAAGATGGGCGCATCGCTCTTGTCCGAATTCAGTATCCGGTGATACAGGAACTCACCAGAGCCGATCTGGAGCTACTGAAAGAGTTCGGTAAGGAGCAGGCCGTTGGTTCCCCACTTCAGATAGAGCTCAGTGGCGAGCTGTTCTTTTCGTTCGAAGAGCCCGAAACTGGTGGCGGTGAGATGATCGGACTGGTAGCTGCAGCGGTGATCCTGTTGCTGGCGTTCGGGTCTTTGATTGCCATGGGTTTGCCGATCGGGCTGGCGCTCTTTGGCCTTGCTCTGGGTGTCAGTTCCATGTCTCTGATCACATATGTGGTAGCCATTCCAAGTTGGGCGCCGCAAATGGGCAGCATGGTTGGTTTGGGTGTTGGCATCGACTACGCCCTATTCCTGGTAACTAGGCATCGGGAGTTCATTGCCCGCGGGATGACCATCGAAGAGTCCGTCGGCAGGGCAGTTGCCACCGCCGGGCAGGCCGTCGTTTTTGCTGGGGGCACTGTCGTGATTGCCATTCTTGGGTTGGCCGTTGCCGGTGTCCCGTTTCTCACCGCGGCTGGCATAGCCACTTCGGTGATTGTGCTGATCATGGTGGTTGCCTCGGTCACGCTTCTGCCTGCGTTCCTCGGGCTCGCTGGCCACCGGATCAACCGGTTCGGGATCCGGCGCCACAAGTCCTCAGATGGCCGCGCAATTGGATCCCGTTGGGAGCGGTGGGGCAAGCACGTGACCAGCAATGCCTGGCCATACGCCATCGGCGTCACTCTCCTTCTGCTGGCTCTCACCGCACCTGTTCTTTCGCTTCGGCTCGGCTTCCCAGACGAAGGCGCCCTGCCCGAGTCTCGAACCGAGCGAAGGGCGTATGACCTTTTGGTCGAGGGCTTCGGGCCCGGGTTCAACGGGCCTCTGGTGGTTGCGGTTGACATCTCAGAAGACGCAAGTGTGATTGACCCGCTGCTTGCAGCCATTCAAACCGATTCCGGAATCGCTGGTGTCACGCCTGCGCAGGTGAACGCCGAGGCCGGGGTGGCAACCATCTTGGCGTTTCCAACCACATCCCCCCAAGAGGGTGCCACGTTCGAAACCATAAAGAGGCTCAGAGCCGACGTTTTCCCCGAGGTGCTAGACCAGAGCCCCGCCAAGGCTCACATCGGTGGTGGAACGGCCAGCTTCGCCGACATTGGAGACAGGGTGAACAGCCGTTTGCCAGTGTTTATCGCGGCGGTAATCTTCTTGTCGTTCCTGCTGCTCACCGTCGTGTTCCGGTCAATACTGGTTCCCCTGAAAGCTGCCTTGTTGAACCTGCTTAGCATTGGCGCCGCTTACGGAGTTCTGGTGATGGTGTTCCAGTGGGGGTGGGGGCTTGGGCTAATCGGGTTGGAGGAGACAGTGCCGATCGTGTCGTTCATTCCGATGTTCATGTTCGCAATCCTGTTCGGTCTTTCGATGGACTATGAGGTCTTCTTGTTGTCGCGGGTGCGAGAGGAGTACCTGCTGACCGGAGACAACGACTCTTCTGTGATTCGTGGTATCGCCAGCACTGCCCGGGTAATCACCTCGGCTGCGTTGATCATGATCTCGGTGTTCCTCGGCTTTGTCCTGGGCGAGGAACCAGTGATCAAGATGATGGGCCTTGGCCTGGCAACCGCCATATTCGTGGATGCCACCATTGTGCGAGTTGTACTGGTGCCAGCAACGATGAAGCTGATGGGCGACGCCAACTGGTGGATCCCAGGCTGGCTGGACCGCCTTCTGCCAACAATTGACATAGACGGCGAGGCCGGGCTTCCAGAACCCGAACTGGAACCGGTTGGACCGCCTCTGCCTTCGGGTGGCGGGTAGCGTCTGTCGGCTGAACAGATTGTTGCCTTGCGCTACTCTGACCGCCGATGACGCCTGGTTGATCCGACTCACGACCGAGCTAGGTTGGCTGCCGCGGGTTGGGCAAGCGGGGTACCAATGAGAAGGTGTGTTTTCGGCGTTTCGATTTGTTCGCTTATTCTGTCGCTGGCGAGTGTTGGCCCGGCGTTGGCAAGCGCAGGCGGGCCAGGCGATGGTCGGGCCTTGCAATGTTTGAGCCTCCCAGAGCGCGACTCTGATGTCACAAGATCCGACTGGGCTAGATGGACTGGCCTGGAAGAACCAGAGTTTGTTTCCAAGCGCCAATACCTGTCGGTGGATTCTGCGATTGGCGGCGTTCCGAGCATTCGCCAGCAGATGCAGCCAACAGAACAGGGCTCGCCCAGAGTTGTGGCTCGAAGCCCCATTGCTCCCAGTAGAAGCTACTTCGTGACCCAATTGGTGTATCTGGAACCAGGGTTTGATTGGGGGCGCGAGAAACAAGGCGGCAAGCTTGGGTTCGGTCTAGCTGGGGGCACGGCGCCAAGAGGTGGTAAGGCTGGTGAGAATAGCGACAGAGAAACCGAAGGATTCAGCGCACGATTCATGTGGCGAGGCACTGGTGACGGTTCCGCCCGTCTGGTTGTGTATGCTTATGCGGCAGATCGCGATCAGAGGTTTCCTTTCGGCGATGACTATCCGCTCGCGGGATTCGACATTCCATTGGGCGAGTGGTTCGCCATGTCGATGGAAGTGACGCTCAATTCTTCGGCCAGTGTGGCTGATGGCTCGGTACGGGCTTGGGTCAACGCTGAGCTGTTGTTGGAACGCAATGAGATCTTGTGGCAAGCAGCTGGCACGCCGATGGTTGACCTCTTGTTCTATTCCACCTTCTATGGCGGCAACGGTTTGGAGTGGGCGCCGTATGGGGACACCTACATCCGTTTCGCCGATGCATGTTGGGGCCCTGCCGACAGCACTCAGCTTTCCGAGGACCCAGACTTCGAACGAACTGGCGGCCACAACCCAACCGGCGGCCACAACCCAACCGGCGGAGACAATCGAGCAGCCCTTCAAAAGGCGAGCGCAAATATAGAGCAGCTCCTGCCGACGGAGAACGGCAGGATCAACTGGCGTCTTAAGCGAGCGCTATCTCTGTTGAACGAAGCCACCAACCCGGCGGATTGGCAGAGCGAGGTGTTGCCAAACGGCGACTCTTCGGCGGTGGAAAACATTGCGGACGCGACCAAGAAATTGCTTTCAGCTTCGGCCGCTGACGCAACGTCAACTCAACGCGCAGCCATAGCCGCAGTTGTGAGCCAGCTGACCCAAACGTCAGCGGACATCAGCATTGCTGCCACCAATGATGCTCGCCAACAATTGTCTGACAGGCGTTGTGTTGCCTCGTTTTCTGGCAAATCGAAGGCTTGCCGAGACGGGCTTCGAGCCGTTAGGCGCGCTGAGGCTGAACTGGGCAAGATGACCGAAACAAGCGATCCGGCCCAGCGCAACTATCACGCCGAACGCGCTTGGAATCGCACAACGAAACTGAGGTCTCAATTCGCAACGGCTTCGCGGTCTGTGGCCTGGCCGAATTGACAAGCGGCTGCAGGATGGAGCGGTCTTCAGTTTGCAGGCAGCAACGGTTTGCTGGAGCTGGGTTTAGATGTGGTCTCGGGGGCCGGTGATCTGGCGGTGCAGCCAAAGCGCCCCGGCAGCTTTACCCGCTGGGGTGGCTGCGATCGTCGATTGGTTGACGGTGCGGGAACCAGCGGGCGCAGTCTCCTGGCGGCCTCGCTGAAGGTCGACAAATCCCCAGATCCGCCAAGGGTTGAATGCCAGGTAGAGGGAGCGCCGGTGCTGTGTGGCGTCCGTTGGTTGCCCATTGGTCTGCCAGCCTTCTATGGCCAACTCGGCCGCAACCGTGGCTGCCACGTGGTCGACATCGTGGATGGCTCCGTCGGCGAGGGTAAGACACAGCTTTTCGAATATGGCATCTCGGTAAACGACTTTGCCATGCCCGAGCATCACCAGGCGGGGCCACCACAGCTCCTGATCGCTGCCGATGGTCTGACCGGCCTTGGTGGTGGTCAGGGTCTTTCCCCTTCGGCGTAGCACCCCGAGTTGGCGGGCGGCTTTGTGAACCAATTCGAGCTCGTATACGTCGGCTTCGCTGTGTGGGGGTTTGTCCCACTTCCACCAGTTGTGGGTGTTGACAGCATCGAGGACTAACGAGCGCGGCAGGTAGCCCGATGCTGTCAGAGTGACACCCTCGACACAGGCATCGGCTAGCCATTTGAGCGGCCCGAGAGGTCCGGCGGTTATGTCGTCGGGCGGCCGCGGCGGTGCTGATATGAGTTGTTTGGCGATGGCTTGACGGCTATCTCGTTGGTGGTCCGGAACCGGCAGTCGGGTAACCCAATGCTCGGCCCGTTCACTCAACACCAACGATCGCCAGTTCTGACCGATGTCGCCGGGGTGTCTATTGTCCAGTGTGTCAGCACAAATCCGGGCGGCGACCTTACGCCACCGAGGCTTGGTCGGGTCCAGATCGCCGTCGACGATTGCTTGCTCCAACGCCTCCTCAACAACATCACGGGCGGTGCTCTCCCCTAGACCAAAGACTTGGCCCCACGCGAAGTCATCGATGTCGGGCGGCGAAACCGGGCTTGCTTTCAACGCCTTGCGGGTTGCAGCGAGACCCTTGGAACGAGAGTGGCCCCACGCTGCCAGTACCGTCGCGGTCGTTTCGGATCGGCACACTTCGGCGTAGGTGACATCGCCGAGGCGGTCAAACAGCTGGGCGGCAGCGTCGGCCGATGCAGCCCAGTAACCGTGGTGCTCTTCATCGTGGGCATGCCAACGTTTCGGCAACAACCACCACAGCCAGTTCTGCAAACCAGCCAACGACAACATCGATGGGCCCTCACCCGCGGTCAATGACATCCACACGCCCGCTGCCTCTTGGCCGACAGTGGCGTCGTCGGCTGCCAAGCCAGCAATGGCCTTCTGAACGTCTTCTTCGGTAGCGGTTGGATCCAGCACCGCTCCAGGTTACTGGCGCCAGCCAACCCGGCCTGGACACAGTCGGGCGACGTCGGCTGCCACCATGGCGTTAGACGTTGTGCCGTTCGGGGTGCTGACAGTTGTTCCCTGAAGCCATTGGGGCCTCAAGGATGGGCAGTCGGCTATCCGGGGATAGAGCCCTGCCACACTCACTCGTTGTGGACCTTTTAGGGCTCGCCTTGGTGGTCCAGAATGATGAGGCCGTTGCTGGTGTTAGAGGTCGGAACGTGATGGGCTCTGAAGACTTCCCTAACCTTCGGGTTCAGGGCCCCTCTCATAGTCAGCCACATCACAAGCTCAATGCCCTCAGATCCGGCCTCTCTGAGATATTCAATGTGGGGCACGGCAGCTTGGGCCTCGGGGTCGCCAACCATGCGATCCAGAAAGGCAAGATCGAATTCGGTGTTGATAAGGCCGGCCCGCTCGCCTTGAAGCTGGTGAGACATTCCTCCGGTGCCAAAGACAACTACCCGCTCGTTGCCAGGGAACGAGTCGATCGCCCGCCTGATCGCCTGGCCAAGTCGGTAGCAACGGTTGCCCGTTGGGGCCGGGTACTGAACCACGTTTACCGCTAGCGGAATCACTCGGCACGGCCAGGCTTCGGGCTGCCCGTACATGACCGACAGGGGAACGGTAAGCCCGTGATCCACTGCCATCTCGTTGGCTATTGTTAGATCGAACTCGTCAAGAATCAATGATTCAGCCAGGTGCCAGGCCAACTCTGGGTGGCCCTGCACAATTGGCACCGGGCGTGGTCCGTAACCCTCGTCGGCAGGCGCGAACTGGGCGGCAACTCCCAAGGCGAAAGTTGGGATGAGTTCAAGTGAGAATGTTGATGCGTGGTCGTTGTAGACAATGAGGCACACATCGGGCTTCGCCTCAGCTATCCACTGGCGAGCGGGTTCGATCTTCTCGAAGTAGGGAGCCCAGTACGGATCGTTTTGCTTGTTGTTGTCGATTGCCGCGCCTACCGCTGGTACGTGGGAGGTGCCAACCCCGGCAATCACCTCAGCCATTGGTTCGCTCCGCGATCTCGTCGATGTGCCGATTGCCTTCGACCCGGCGGCCGCCGTCAACCATCATCTGGCTGAAGTCTTGCGTGGAAACGCCGCTCATCTGAGCGCCAACATCTTGCATATTCAGCCCGTCGAAGGCAGCCAGTTTGTAGGTGTAGTAGATGTTTCCGCCAAGCTGAAGCATTAGTAGCCAGTCTCGTGCCTCGACTGCCTGTCGTTGGCGATCTGTCAGGGCATGGCCATCGAGGTAAACCTTGGGGTCGGCTTTGAAAGCGGCTCGGTTCGCCGCGGCGTTGAGCGACATGCAGAACATGTTGAGGGCGTAGCCCTGAATAGACCGGCGGCCGTCGAAGACGTAGGTGCCAGGGATGGTTTCGTAGTCTCTCACTTCATTCCTCCAACCGGAGGCCAACATACTGCTCGGTAAGTGTGCTGCGGGCATTGGCCGAAGCCCAGAGATAAGCCAGGTCGTCGTCTTGGATCCGTTGCTCAAAGCTGCTTCTGCTTGGGAAGCGGTGCAAGAGCTGGGTCATCCACCAAGAGAAGCGAACCGAACTCCAGACCCGTCGCAACGCTGTTTCAGAATAGGTTTCAAGGTAGTCGTCGTTGCCGCTGTTGAAGTGGTCGACCAGGCCACGGGCCAGGTAGAACACATCGGAAGCTGCCAGGTTCAACCCCTTGGCCCCAGTTGGCGGAACGATGTGCGCGGCGTCGCCTGCCAGAAAGAGATTCCCATAGCGCATTGGTTCAGAAACGAAGCTCCGTAGCGGAGCAATGGACTTCTCTACCGATGGGCCTGTTGCAATTGTGCCGCTGACGGTGGCTGGCAGACGGGCGAATAGCTCGGTCCAGAAACGGTCATCAGACCAGTCATCAACGGAGTCTTCCAAAGGGCACTGCACGTAGTAGCGGCTCAGCATTGGGGTTCGCATTGAGCAGAGGGCGAAGCCTCGCTGGTGAGTGGCGTACAGCAGGGAGGGGAGAGGAGGAGTTTCGGAGAGAATCCCAAGCCAACCGAACGGGTAGACCTTTTCGTATTCGCTTCGAGTTTGGGCTGGGATGGCCTGGCGGCTGACTCCATGAAAGCCGTCGCAGCCCGCAATGAAGTCACAATCCAGCCTTTCGCTCATGCCGTCGGCGGTGTAGCTGATCCACGGACGAGCCGACGTGACGTCGTTTGGCACAACGTCTGACACTTCAAAAACAACCTGTGCCCCTCTGGCGTCACCGGCGTTGAAGAGGTCTTCTTGGATGGCCGTCTGGCCATAGGCCATCATCTTTCTGCCGTCGGCTGACACCGTTGGCACGTTCAGAACGTCCTCACCGTTGCGGGCAATCATGATTAGGTCGTGCACGTCGCCTTCGGCGTCCAGGCGCTCACCCAGCCCCGCCGAACGCAGGATTTCAACTGTGCCCCACTCCAGCACTCCGGCTCTGATTCGTCCAACCACATGCTCCCTGCTCTGGCGCTCCAACACCACGCTGTCGATCCCCGCCTGGTCCAACAAGTGAGACAGCAGCATTCCGGCTGGGCCAGCGCCGATGATTCCGACTTGGGTTTTCACCACCACATTCTCTCTGACCGCAAGCCGTTCTGGCTAGTTGACGACGGCAGCAGCCTATCGGTTGTGCACAATATTGTCCACAATTGGTCCTAGCGTTCTGCGTGGTCGCCGTCGGCGACCAGCTTTGAGCGACCGAGTTGGATGGCTGGAGGCCGGGAGGCGGTAGCCGACCCAATGTTGGAGCAGGCGGCCACCGCCTGGGCCAGTCGATCTTGATACACCGCCGCGCGGCGGAGCTTCAGATCCTCGAACCCTCTTACCTCGTGGGGCAACTCTGCAATGGCGACGGCGGCCGAACGCAGATCCTCTTGAACTTTGGCTGAATTGTTGGGACCGGCCAGGAGTTCACAAACCTGTTCGATGGCTTGGAAGTACTCATCAACCAAGGCCCGCTCGAGGCGCCTAAGAGTTGCCCGGCCGAATGGGTCAAGTCTGGTGCCTCGCAGGCGCTTGCCTCGGGCCAACGCCGCGAACAGCGGGGTTGATTTGTTCGAGAACTTGAGTTTGCGGTTGATGCCAAGGGCCCGCAACATCGGTGGATGAAGATGCCAGGTAACGCCCGGTTTCTCACGTTCTGCGCCAACTAGTTGTCTGGCCGGAGCCAGGCCGTCTGCGGCCAACATCAGCCGGGCCACCTCGTATTCGTCCTTGTACGCCATGAGCTTGTGGGCGCCGCGGGCCACGGCCTCGGCAAACTCTGGCCCGCCCGCCTGGCCAGACTGCTGGACCAGATCAAGGAAGCGGTTTGCGTACGCACTGTCCTGGTAGGAGACAAGGTCGGCGGCCAGCAGTTTGGCCGTTGCCACATCGGCCGAGGAGAACCCCAGAGCGTCCACTCGGTCGGCCAGGTCACCGGGAAGAGCGTCGGTGTCAACCCGCAGGCCGGTTTCCCCCTGGCCTGCGGCTACCGCCTCTACTTCGGCGGCCGAGCCAAGCCAGCGCCTGCCCCATTCAAGCGCCGCCAGGTTGGCACCAACCGCAACTCCGTTCAGCCGGATGGCTTCTCGGATTGCGGCTACTGGCACCGGCAGGTCGCCGGCCTGCACCACAACGCCAAGCAACAGGCTGTTTGCAGTGCTGCTGGTTCCAGTTAGCGCCGTTGCCAGCCAAAGGGCGTCTACCACTGTCACAGCATTCGGGTTGGCCCGTTCCGACAGTCTTGCCAGCAGATCCACAGGTGAGGAGACCTTCATTTCCGGCTGCGAAATCTGGGCCCCGGTTGGTGTGACAGCAGAAGAGGCATAAACCGCGGTGTGTTCTGTGGCTCCTGCCACGATTGCTGAGTCTGACGCTGCAACCAGTTGGTCGAACGCGATTATCACGTGTGCCTGCCCGGAGCCGACGAGGTTTGACCGCCGGGGTGCCCCTTTCGCGGTGAGGGTGAGGTCGCTGATAACCGGGCCTGCCTTTTGCGAAAGGCCTGTTTGGTCAACCCCGTCAACCTCAAGCCCGCCAAGCATGGCGGCCGTTCCCAGAATTTGAGCTGTTGTGACAACGCCAGTGCCGCCTATGCCTGCCATGCGAATCACGGTGGCTTCGCGCTCGGTTTGCGGGGGCTCGGGCACAGCTATCAGAGTTGGGTCTGGCAGCTCGTCGCTGCCGACAGATTCTGTCTGCGGGGTGGCCTGGCCCGCTGGATCCAGCTCTACGGTCATGAAGGCGGGGCAGTCTCCTTGGAGGCAGGAGTAGTCAAAGTTGCAGCTGGCCTGGTCGATCTGGGTTTTGCGGCCAAGTGGGGTGGTCACCGGCTGAACCGAAAGGCAGTTGCTGACGTCGCCGCAGTCTCCGCAACCCTCGCAGATCCGGTGGTTGATTATCACCCGAGTGGTTGGAGTCTGGATCGTCCCCCGTTTGCGACCCCGCCTCAGTTCGGCCGAGCATTCCTGATCGTGTATCAGAACCGTGACCCCTGGTAGTGCAGCCAGGCGCTCTTGCACCTCAACGATTTTGGTGCGATCAAAAACCTTCACTCCCTTCGGCAGCCGAACGCGTTTGTAGTTGCCGACGGTGTCTGTTGTGATTGCCACCTCTTTCACCCCGTGGGTCAGCAACACTTCGGCCAGTTGGCCCGGCCCTATCCGGTGCGACGCTTCCTGGCCCCCTGTCATGGCGACCGTGTGGTTGTAGAGGATCTTGAAGGTGATGTTTGCCCCTGCCCCGATTGCTGCTTGGACGGCCAATTGCCCCGAGTGAAAGTAGGTGCCGTCGCCGAAGTTCTGGAAGACATGATTGGTGTTGACGAAGGGGGCCATGCCAAGCCACTGGGCCCCTTCGTTGCCCATTGCGGTGATGCCAATGCTTTGCCCAACCCGGTCTTCGTCCATCAGCAAGGTCATCCCGTGGCAGCCGGTTCCCATCCCGACCACCGCCCCTTCAGGCACCTTTGTGCCCCAGTTGTGGGGGCAACCAGAACAGAAGAAGGGTGTGCGGGCTGCCGCCAGGGGGATCAGTTCCCGGGGCTCAGGCGGTGGTGGGGCCAGCCGGTCTTCAAGTTTGCGCCGCAGCCGAGAGCGCAGGGCGGGGGTGATTGCGTCTGCGTCCAACAGGCCGTAAGACGCCAATAGTTTGGAGCCGTCTTCGGTCTGTTTGCCAACCACGGCTGGCCGCAGGGAAGTGGAGTAGAGGCAGTCTCGGATCAGGCGTTCGAGCGTGGGATTCTTCTCTTCAACAACCAGGATCTCTTCAAGCCCGGCGGCGAACCTGATCACTTGGGCCGGATCGAAGGGGACGGGCATTCGCAAGTGGAGCAGCCGAATGCCGGCATTGGCCACTGCATCCAGATCTGGGAAACCAAGTCGGCGCAGGGCCTCAACCACCTGGGCGTAGGTGTAGCCGGTTGCCACTATCCCTATCCACGCGTCTGGCGGGTTCGCAGTTGTGCGGTTGAGCTTGTTGTCTATCCCGTAGCGAAGGGCCAGCCCAGATCTGACCTCGTGGAACTCTTGCTCAACCGCCACCATGCGAGGGCCCAGAAACTGGGCAGAGGGTGCGGGTTGCCACACTTCGCCGTTGATCGTGATGGTCGGGATGGATGGGGCTTGGGTCAGAACCGGGAAGGCAACGGTGCCGGTGCCGTCAGCTACGGGAGTGACGACTTTCAGCGATGACCAGAGCCCGGTGGCGCGAGACATCGCTATTCCGTGAAGGCCAAGCTCAAGGCACTCAGCAACCGTGGCCGGGTACAGAATTGGCACGTGGAGATCCACCAAGGCGGCATCCGATGAAGACGGCATGGTTGAGGATTTGGCGGCAGGGTCGTCGCCAACCAACGCCAGCGCTCCACCGGTGGCGCTTGAGCCAGCAAACACTCCGTGGCGGAGGGCATCGGTTGCGCGGTCCAGGCCGGGCGCCTTCCCGTACCAAATCCCAACCACCCCGTCATAACGTGCGTCTGGTCGCGTAGCCGCTAGCTGAGAGCCCATCACGGCGCTGGCGCCAAGTTCTTCGTTCACCGCTGGCAGATGTGTGATTGGCAGATCGCCTGCCACCTTTAGGGCTCGGGCCAGTTCCACGTCGAAACCGCCAAGCGGAGAGCCTGGGTATCCCGAAACGAAGGCGGCGGTGTTCAAGTTGGCGGCGCGATCCATCCGCAACTGCTGGATGGGAATGCGGGCCAGAGCCTGTATCCCGGACAGGAACACTTTGCCCGTCTCTGCTTGGTAACGGTCGGCCAGCCGGTAGTCGTTACGGATCATCAAGTGACCCTACTGGCACTCCCTCTCGTGGTTGGTCGAAAGGACGTCGGGACACCTATCCAACAAGTACTCTCGGGCAATGCGACCTTTGGAAGAGTTCGAAGCGGCCGGGCTCTACTCACCAGAGGCAGACGCTGAAACCGGGCGCCTTGACCTACTTAACTGGCTGGACAGCGCTGGCGTTTCGGTTGATGACATGGTTGCCGCCCACGCAATTGGTGCCCTCGGAGCGATAGTTGGCGACAAACGGCTGCTGCCAGGAGACCGACTTTCGCGGTCTGAGGCTCATGCGGTCTCCAGTCTCCCGCCAGCCGAATTCGACACCTTCGCCAGGGCGTTTGGGTTTGTTGCCATAGACGCCGATCCTGAGGGCGAAGTTTCGTTCAGCAAAACCGAAGTAGAAAGCTTCGAGCTATTTCACAGTATCTCGTCGATGTTTTCCCATGAGGAGGCCCTTGGTTTCATCAGGGTTGTTGGCTCAGCAATTGGTCGAATCGCAGACGCTGCGGTTTCGATGTTTCTGGGAGACGTTGAGTCTCCAATGGTGGTCGAGGGCGGCAGCGAGCTAGAGCTGGCTCTGAAAGTCAACGATGCAATTGGGCTGCTGGACGGGTTTGCCGCCCACCTCGACCCAATCCTCAGACGCCACGTTTTCCAGGCTGTCGACAGATCCCGCCGCTCGATGATTGCAGTCGACGAACGTTTTCGCTACCGGTACGCGGTGGGGTTTGTCGACCTTGTTGGTTTCACCGAGTTCTCCCAAACTATGAATGCCAGGGAACTTGGCGAGTTCATACGCGACTTCGAAGGTAGGGCACATGACGTCGTCACCTCGGTGGGAGCGCGGGTTGTGAAACTAATAGGAGACGAGGTCATGTTTGTGTCGCCAGAACCTGGCGCCGCGTGTGTTGCGGCCAGCGCTCTGATGGAGGGTTTCGGTCGAGACCACAAGCGGGTGGTGCCACGGGGCGGGCTGGCCTACGGCGATGTTCTGGTGCGAGGGGGCGACTACTACGGCTCTGTTGTGAACCTTGCGTCCAGGCTGGCCGACGCAGCTGTTCCCCAAGAACTCCTTGTCACCCAGGAGCTGGCAACTGCCTCGTCAAGTTGTCAGTTCGAGCCTGCCGGTAGGCGCATGGTAAAGGGGTTCGCCGATCCCATCCTGGTCCAGTCTGTCCTCACCAGCCAGTCACGGACCCCCGGCCCGTGAGCGCCGTTGCACCACGCCCTAGCTTCCACTTCACCCCTCCGTCGGGGTGGATGAACGACCCGAACGGCCTCATTGTGGTTGACGGAACCTTCCACCTCTTCTATCAGCACAACCCCACTGATGTTGTGTGGGGCAACTTGCACTGGGGGCACGCAACCTCGGTCGATTTGTTGACGTGGGAGCATCAGCCGGTTGCTTTGAGGCCAGACAAGAACGGCGAGATCTTCTCTGGCTCGGTCGTTTGCGACGAGGCGAACACGGCTGGCTTTGGTGCCGGGGCGCTGGTTGCTGTGTTCACCAATGATCTGTTGGGCAAGGAGAGCCAAAGCCTCGCCCACAGCCTCGATGGCGGCCAGAGCTGGGCCACCTACAGCGGCAATCCGGTTATCACCGCGCCTGAACAGCTTGCCGACTTTCGCGACCCGAAGGTCTTGCGCTGTATTGGTGAAGACGGTTGCCACTGGACAATGCTGCTGGCGGTTGGGCCCGAGATATGGCTCTATCGCAGCGCCGATTTAGTTACTTGGTCTCGTTCCTCGGTGTTTGTTCCCGAACGGCCATATGAAGGCGCGCTGTTCGAGGTGCCAGATCTGGTGGCCGTTCCGATTCATAACGGGTCCGAGAAGCAGTGGGTGCTCACCTACAGCGTGCTGTCAAGAACTGATCCGAAGCGCTTGCCGAGAACAATGTGCTGGCAGGTAGTGGATTTCGACGGTCTGCACCTCAGCTCGGATGCGCCGGTTGTTGGCGGGAGGCTGGATCACGGCTTTCCGTTCTATGCCGGAATGTCCTGGGACAGCCAAGACGCTGATAGCCCCGTGCTGATCGCCTGGCTGGACGAGACCCAGCAGCTCTCTGGTAGCGGCGCAACGTGGTGCGGCAGGCTGTCAATTCCGCGCCGTTTGTCTCTGGTGGCTGCCGACAGCGGGCTGAGGCTCCGGCAGACTCCGGCATTGAAAGACGACTATCTGCGGCCCGTAGAGGCGGCGTCGGTGGCCCTGAATTCAACCAAAACGGTCAAGCTCGGCTGCCGCGCAATTGTGGCTCAGGTTGATGGCCCCGTGCTTGTTGGCCCTCAAGGCCAAGTGGCGGTGAGTGTTCAGTTCGACGATGGCTCGCTGGTCGCTGTTGAGCTGAGTGGCGAAACGGCAGGCTTCTCACAGCGGCCCGAACAGGAACCCGTGGTTGATTGCCAGGTGAAGCGGGTGGCTGGCTCGTTGTCCAGCATGGTTCTTGTGATAGACGCGGGCTCGGTCGAGGTGTTTGTCGACGACGGGGTCATTGCGTGGTCGGTCCTTACCCCCAGCAATGCCAAGCCGGAAGCGTTGGTTGTTGTTAACTCGTCAACCCATCCGGTGGACACAACCGTTCACCGCTTAGTGGTTGACGAGGGAGCAGTCTCCTAGGGCTCCAGCACCACCCAGCCTCGGCTTTGCAGCTCGGCCGCCAATACCTCTGTTGGCACAGCCTCAAGCGACTCGGCCACTTTGGAGCGCTTCTTGACCTGCCTTGTGGCCACCACCGGGGTTCCCTCGTGCTCGGCCTGTTCGAGCTGGTCTATGAATGCTTGGGCTTCATCTGCTGTGAACTTGCCGCCCGCCTGACGTTGGCTAAATCCCATCGGGCCCCGGGCATCCCGAAAGTCGTCGTGGCCCGCGGTCTGCAACAGCGTGAGCAGCGCCTGCATTTGGCTATGTGAGGCAGGTGGACCTGTCGGTTTTCCGAACGCCATACGAAGCAGTGTTACCGAAGTTGGCTGAAGTCGGCGAGTTCCGCCGAGGGTTTTGGTCCAGGAAACGCGAACTGGCATGGATTAGGTGCGTTTTCGCCACTATTCCATGCCAGTTCCCTGCTCGGGCCGAAACGCTGTCGTTCCAGGAGTCCCGGACGGCAGCGAGGTCCTGAGCGAGCCCGCACAGCCAAGCCATCAGGCAGACCCGAACGACGAAAGGCGAGCAGTTTGCGTCGCCGCGTCGGGGTTCGCACACCGAAGCGGACGTTCTTGGTTTTCTGCGAAGGTGAACGGACCGAGCCCGAGTATCTTGAAGCCCTCAAGAGGGAACGGGCCGTCCACGACGCAGCGGCTGTTGACGTTCGCATCGACTGGGCAACTACCGGGTCGGCTCCGATAACCCTTGTAACTGCCGCCGCTAATGCCCGCGCAATGGCTGATGCCGAGGAGAGCGAGATCGATGAGGTGTGGTGCATCTTCGATGTTGAGTGGCCAACTAACCACCCTAAGCTCGTCGACGCGATAGATCTCGCGCAGCGTTCGGGCGTGAAACTTGCAATATCGAACCCTTGCTTCGAGTTGTGGTTAGCCCTGCACTTCACTGACTGCAGTCGATGGCTCAATAACAGCCAAGCAAGACGGGCCCGCCGTGGACACGATGCCGCCGAAGGCAAAGGACTCGCCGGAAAGACCTACATGCCCCTCCGAATTCAAGCATCGGACCGAGCTCGTTCACTCGACGCCAAGCACATCGCAGATGGCACGGAGTTTCCACACGACAACCCTTCGTCTGGGATGCACCGCTTCCTCGATGCGGTCGAACCGTCCCCGTGATTGGGAGCAGCCGTTAATCGCGTCGAGCGCACGCAAACACGGCGTCACCATGCTCATTGGCCCGAGCGAGACCGCCAACCTGCTCGAAGTCGGAGTCATCGAGAGTCCTGACGGTCCGATCATCATCCACGCCATGCC
>QIKW01000035.1 GCA_003231975.1 Acidimicrobiia bacterium | reverse complement strand
AGTAAGGCTTCGAAATCGCTTGGGCGACCAGGCGGGGCCCAATCACTGGCGGCACCTTGATTCTGGCTTTCCGTTGCCGTTCGCGACGGCTTGGGGCGGGAACGTCGGCCGTAATCACCAGGGCGGTGAAGCCCGATTCTGCCACTCGCTCCAGAACGTCTCGGCGGAGTTCTTCGTCTCGAGGCGGGTAGAGCTGGAACCAACCCATGCCCTCAGCGGCAGGGCCAACGACTTCAGGGGCTTGGGTGCCAACTGTGCTGAGAACGTATGGGATCCGCTTGGCCGCGGCGGCGGTGGCCAGGGCCAGATCAGCCCCGGGCCAGATCAGCCCCGTCAACCCGATTGGGGCAATCCCTATCGGAGCGGCGTACGAAACCCCGAACAGCTCCGTTTCGGTGCTGGGAGCCAGCACGCCCTTCAACAGTTGGGGCACAAATGTGATCCGGGAAAGCGCAGCCAGGTTGCGGGCAACAGCCTCGTCGGCCCCAGTGCCGCTGGCCAGGTATTCCCAGGCAAAGTGAGGAATCCGTTTCGCCGCCTTGACCTCAAGGTCATGGATGGATGGATACCGATCCATTAGGTTCTTTGCCATTGCCGGGGAGTGTCGCACAACTCAAGGGCGGAACCGAACTGCAAGTAACCATGACTGGCACCGGCTGGTCGAACCTCTCGTAGGGATGAGTCCGCGCCCTCACACCGGTCTGTCGACCAAACACTGCTGGAGCCCCCGTGTCTGCCACAAGCCAAGCCCCGCCCAAAGTTGTGATCACCGGAACAGGTCTGTTCACCCCTCCCCAATCAATCAGCAATGCCGAACTGGTTCAGTCTCTGGGTGAAGCCACCGCTGCCTGGAACGAAGACAACGCAGCCAAGATCGCCAGCGGCGAGGTTCAGGCCCGCGAGATGCCAGACGAGGACTTCATCCTGAAGGCGTCTGGAATCGAGTCTCGGTACGTGATGGACAAAGCGGGTGTGCTTGACCCGACACGCCTGCGCCCAATGCTTGAGTTGCGAGACGAAAACCAGCTTGGCCTCCAGGCCGAAATGGCAATGCCTGCGGTAATGGAAGCCCTGCGCCAGGCAGGGCGCAAGCCAACTGATGTGGATGCGGTAATCGTTGGTTGCTCCAACCTTCAGCGGGCCTACCCCGCGGTGTCAATCGAGATCCAGAACGAACTGGAGGCAGACGGCTGGGCCTACGACATGAACGTTGCCTGCTCTTCGGCAACCTTTTCATTGCAGGCTGCCACCAGCGCCCTTCAAACAGGAGGCGCCAGTTGTGTGGTTGTTGTGAACCCCGAGATCACCTCTGGCCACAACAACTTCGCCCAACGAGACTTCCACTTCATCTTCGGCGATGCCTGCACCGCCCTGGTTCTGGAGCTAGCAGGCGATGCGGTGGCAGACGAACAGTGGGAGGTTCTTGGCACCGCGTTGGCAACGAAGTTCTCCAACAACATCCGCAACGATGCTGGCTTCCTGAACCCCTCCGAGGCAGGCGAGCGCTCTGGCGATGAACTGGTGTTTCGCCAGAACGGGCACAAGGTGTTCAAGGAGGTCATTCCCCTTGTGGCCGCCCACATAGCCAGCCACCTGGAGGGCCGAGAAATCGAAACTGCCGAGGTGCGGCGTTTCTGGCTGCATCAGGCCAACCTCAAGATGAATCAGCTGATCGCCAAGTCGGTTCTTGGGCGGCTCCCAACCGAGGACGAAGCGCCGGTAACACTGAACGAGTTCGCCAACACCAGCTCGGCCGGGTCGGTGATTGCCTTCCACCGCCACCGAGACGATCTAGTAGCGGGAGACATCGGCGTCATCTGCTCCTTCGGCGCCGGCTACTCAGTTGGCAGCTGCCTGGTTCGCAAGGTCTAACATTGGGTCTGCTGTCGCAGCCAGCCGGGTAAGGCCAGGGTCCGGTCAGTCGCGCGGAGCATTTGGTATCGATTTTTGACACTTTGGCTCCGCGCAACTGGCGCCACCGCCTCATGGCCTTCCTTCCACCGTCCCGTCAGGCTGGCGAGACGGAGATCTCGGTGGCCTTCACCGCAGCCCAGATCGGAGAGCCGGGCCGCAGTCCAAGGGCTTCGGCTGCGCTTGGGGTGATGTCTGCTGTTAGGGGCAGCGGATCGGCCAGCAGAATGCGGACGGTGTCTCCAAGCGGCTCAATTGCGCCGACCGAGGTGAGCCAGGTGTTTCGTGGGCTGCCGTGGGGCTGGCTGGGATGCAGGGCGATTGCACGGGGATGCACTGTGATAAGGACGCGGCCACCGGTTTGGGTGTCTGACGTGGCGAGAGTGTGAGCCACATCGTCGATGGTCAGTGTTCCTCCGTTGTTGGTTCCTGTCAGCAGATTAGTTCCGGCCACCGCGGCCACATAGGGGGTGGCCGGATGCCTGCGAATCTGGGCGGGCGTACCGCGCTGGGTTACCCGGCCTGCCTCAAGCACCACAACGGTGTCGGCCAACAGGAAGGCATCTGTTGGGTCGTGGGTAATCAGCAGCCGCGGCCCCTCGAACGTTTTGAGGTGCTGACCAAGGGTGCGTCGCAGCCGGTTACGGGTGCCAACATCCAGGGCCGCCAACGGCTCGTCAAGCAGAAGCAGGTCTGGCCTCACCGCAAGTGCCCTTGCCAGCGCAACCCTCTGGGCCTGGCCTCCCGAAAGCTCCCCCGGTTTGTGATGTTCCAAACCCTCAAGACCGAGCTTTCCAACCCAACCCTGCGCGTCTTTTCTGGCCACCCGCTTAGGTGTGCCAGAGCTCGTTGGCCCAAACGCAATATTGGCCAGAACGTCGAGATGGTCGAACAGAAGGTAGTCCTGGAACACAACGCCGATCCGGCGGGCCTCGGGCGGGATGAATACCTTGTCGTCCGTGCTGTCCAACAGGCGATCATTGAGTCTGATGTGGCCCTCGTCAAGCGGCACCAGGCCTGCCACCACCTCAACCACGGTCGACTTGCCCGCGCCGTTTGGGCCAAGCAGGCAGAGCGTTTCGCCCGGCTGGATGGTTACCGCAAGATCGAGGCTGAAGCCGTTGGTTCGGCGCACAACCACGTGACAGTCCAACCCAAGGGGCTCGGGGGCCATCAGCGAGACCACCACCTGTCTCGAAGGAGAATGAGAACCGAAAGCGAGATGGCGACCAAAACCAGGCTGATGGCAACGGCTGTGTCCCTGTCGGTTTCCAGGGCGACAAAGACTGCAAGGGGCAGCGTTTGGGTGCGGCCCTGCAAGTTTCCGGCAAAGGTAACCGTTGCCCCAAATTCGCCTAGCGCTCTGGCCCAGGCCAGCACCAGGCCAGCTATCAGAGATGGGCTGATTGCCGGAATTGTGATGCGGGTGAAGACGGCAAGGCGGGATGCGCCAAGGGTGGCTGCGGCATGTTCTGGCCTGCGATCTGCGTTGTTCAGGGCGCCTTCAACGGTGATCACGAGGAACGGCATGGCAACAAAGGTGTTGGCAACGATCACCCCCCATGTCGAGAAGGGCAGCAGGAACCCAGTTCCCTCATAGATGGGTTGGCCAACTATTCCCCGCCGCCCAAGGGCAAAGAGCAGGGCTGCCCCTCCCACCACGGGCGGCAGCACCATTGGCAGAGTCACCAGTGCCCTAACGAGGGCCTTCGCCGGGAAGTTCACACGGCTAAGCACCCAGGCCAGCGGCACACCAAGGATTACCGAAATGGCCGCCGCAGCAAGCGATGTGATCATGGACAAACGGATGGACTCAACCACCAGATCGCTTGTAATCAGCGTGGGAAGCTGCCGCCAGGGGGCCCGACCCAACAGGCCAACCAGTGGAACCGCAAACAAAAGAGCGCCAAGCACTGCTGGCAACAAGATCACGAGGGGCGGCATCCGCCGGGTTCTGCGCCTGGCCGTTCTGGATTTGGCCGTGCCGGGCTTGGTACCTGCGTGCTGGCTCATAGGCCTGGACCGCCAAAGCCGTGACGCTTCAGGATCTCCTGGCCAGCCTCAGAAAGAAGGAAGGCAACAAACAGCCGGCCTCCGGTTGGGTTGGATCCGTTTTCTAGAACCGCGACCGGGTATGACGTGGCTTGGTCGAAGTTGATCTCTATCCCCGCCACGGCTCCGTCGGCGGCCAGCACGTCGGTTGCATAAACCAAACCGGCATCCAACTCGTCGGCTGTGATCTTGGTCAGAAGTGCCTTCACGTCGGCTTCGTAGGTGTCAACGGCCGGTTCGACGCTACTGGCGGCCAGAGCCTGGGCGGCCAGAGCCCCGCACGGAACGGCCTCGGCGCACAGCCCGATCAGAAGCGAAGCATTCGCGAAGTCGGCAAGGCCGGAAACCTGCCCCGGGTTTCCCGGCGGCACGGCGATTTCGAGCCGGTTCGTTGCGAATACCACCTGCGGGCCAAGCAGACTGCCAGCCTGGTCAACCAGGTCCATATTCGGGCGGTCAGCAGATGCAAAAACATCAGCGGGGCCGCCCTCCAGGATCTGGGTGCTCAGCCGCGAACTTCCGGCCAGGTTCAACCGAACCTCCTGGCCGGGGTTGGCAAGCTCGAAGACGTCTGCCAGTTCGGCGAACGCCTCGGTCAGCGAAGCCGCCGCGAATACCTGAACCTGTGCGGCCCGCTGGGTGCCGTCTTCCCCGCAGGCCGTCAGCAGCAGGGGCACGCCAAGTAGTGCCAGCACCGCGGGCACGAAGCTGGGACGCTTCGCACGAAGTCCAATCGATTGTGCAAGACTCATATAGTCTCAGTGAGACTAGCGGGTGATGTCGGCTCCACCGAATCCCCTCCTTCTAGGCCGATTGATGATGCAAAGTGCCAAGTCTTGAGCTTCCGCAGAACGAATGGATAGTGCTGGCTCTGCTGGCCGAGCAGCCAAACCACGGCTTTGCCATCGCCCGCGTGCTGGAGAAGGGAACCGACATTGGCCGTCTGGTCACCGTGCATCGGCCGTTGGTTTACCGCGCTCTAGACCGGCTGGTTCTGGCCGGATTGGCGAAAGCCAGCCAGCCTGAACCAGGCGCCAGAGGGCCCCAACGCAGGCAGCACGTGATCACAACGCTTGGACGCAGCCACCTACGGGAATGGCTGCAAAGGCCCGTTGATCACGTGCGAGACCTCAGAATCGTGTTCCTGGTCAAGCTGCGGCTGATTGAGCGCTCTGGCGGGGACGCCAGACCGTTGGTAGTGGCCCAGCAAGCGGCGCTGGCCGAAACTCTTTCAGAGCTTCTGAAGCCAGACGCCGGGTCTGACGTTGTCGGCACCTGGCGACGCCATAACGCCGCGGCCGTTGCCTGCTTCCTGAAAGAGCTGAGCGATTAAGCCGTCGAGCCGTCATGCTTGCGCCAGGGAGTACGCTGTTTAGATGGGTGGCCGCCGAGCACTTCTCTCCCTTGCGGCCGCAGCGGCTTTGGTTCCCGTCGGTCTTTCGGTATTGCTAGCAGCCTTGGCGACCCGCCCCAGGCTCGCAGCCAAGGCATTCGGGGGCCGCGCAAACCCCAGCCGCCACCCATCAGATTTCGGGCTGAGCTCAACCGATGTCGAATACTCCCCAGGCTGTAGCGGGTGGTGGGTTCCGACACCCGAGGCCGTCGGTTCTGTTGTCATCGTCCACGGCTTTGAGGCGTCAGAAGATCCTCGTGCCACAGACACCGCACCACGCATTGAACTGGCCGCTCTCATTTGCGAAGCTGGCTACAACTGCCTCATCATCAGCCTCGGATACAGCGGCGGAACGCGGCTACATTCCGGCGGCGCTCTTGAAGCCGCCGACATCGCCGCAGCCGTGCAATGGGCGGCGACAGAATGCGATGCGCCGGTTGCGGTTGTTGGATTCAGTGCCGGTGGCCACGCCGCAGTAGCCGCTACCAACCAGACGCAAGTGTTCGCGGTTGTTACCGATAGCTCGTTCGTTGACTTCAGAGAGGTCGTGATCCAGCAGGGCGTATCGGTGCTGTCCATACCGTCCTGGTTTCTCACACCGGTGCCGGCCTTCATGCGGCTGGCAACGGGGCATGCGCCCGTCGATCTCGCATCTTGGCCGATCGACCGAAACACGCCAATGCTCCATATCCATGGCGACGCAGACCGGGCAATCAACTTCAGCAACCTCAAACGATTGGCAGCGATTACTGGAGGACAGACACTCGCCGTACACGGAGCGGGCCACATCGGCTCATTTGCTGTTAACCGCCAGCTCTATTCCGAGACCGTTTTGACATTCCTTCACAGATCGGGGCAGCGCGACTAGATCCCGGCCTCGTACCTGGTTGGCTTTACCAGGAGAGCGGTTACTGCCGTTAGCACCACCAACACCCAGGACACCGCGGCCAGGTTGGTGAGCACGCCGCGAACGTCGTCGGCGGCATCAGTGGAAACAACCAGCAACAGGCCACCATATGACAAGCGACCGGCCAGCGAGTCGAGGCTGAGGAAAGTGGCCCGGTGCTCTCTTGCCACTTCGGGGGCCACCGCCGCGCTGATCAGAATGGGAGCAGCAGAGCCCTGGGCGCTTCGGAACGCAACGAGAAGAAGGACTACCGGCAATGTCGACGCGGCCATTGCCGAAACAATCAACGCCGACACCGTCCCCAACCCCACAAGCACCAGCCGCAACCCGAACCGCTTACCAAGCCTG
Organism: Acidimicrobiia bacterium; assembly: GCA_003231975.1. Lineage (GTDB taxonomy): Bacteria > Actinomycetota > Acidimicrobiia > Acidimicrobiales > SZUA-35 > SZUA-35. The sequence goes on along the minus strand of QIKW01000035.1, from coordinate 12,830 downwards.
GCGCTGTATCTGGCGAACACAGAACCAATGAGGGCCGTAGCCGCAACGGTGGCCCCAGACACAAGTGGTGTTGCGCCAAGGTCTGCTGAAGACTGGCCAAGTGCCTCGGTCAGCCAAGGCTGCAACAGTGTGAAGGCAACGTGTTCCAGAACAACCATTGCGACGCCATAGCCGAACACCCACGCCAAAGGCAGGTTCTTGAGGTAGCGCAGACATTGCAACACTTGGCCGACGATGTTTTCTGCCTGCCCGGATTCTCGAGGCGGTTCCGCAAACAGCCAGGCAATGGCCAGTTGCACAAAGGCCAGTATCAGAGAAAGCGCAAAGGCAAGCCGGATGTCAACCAAGCCAAGCGCGCCGCCAATCAGGGCTCCCGCACCCGCCACCACCAGTGCCCTGGCTGCCACGTTTGCCTGGCGATCAGCGTATTCATCAGCGCGCCCTAGAGCTTCCAGCGTGTCGTAGTGGAAAGTGACGTCTGTGCCCGAAAGGGCGGCGTAACCAACAGCAAGGAACACCTGCCCGGCGGCCAGCAACCAAAAACGGTCGTCTCCAATCAGGTACAGCGAGAACGATGCAATCCAGGCCACCGAAGTGAGCCGCAGGGTGGGGGTCCGACCGAGGCGGTCACTAAGCCAACCAGACGGGACCTCAAAGACCACAACTGCCAGGTAGTAGATCCCTGCCAGTTGGATTGCTCCATCAAGACCGAAGCGGGAGCGGGTGAACAACACAAACACAGCGATCCACGGATTGGCTCGAACTAAGAGTTCGTGCCAGGGAATCAGCTTCAGATTCCTCTCCAGCGGCGCTGTCATCGGCGAACCCTAGGCCCAATTTGGCATGATGTGATAACTCTTGGCTGCGCTAACCTGCGCCGGTGAAGACGACGGGCAGAGCGTGACCATTCTGCTTGGAATCGCGGCGGCAGTTCTGTTCGGTGTTGGCGACCTGATAGCCGGTGTTGGGGGCCGTAGGGCCAAGTCGGCCAACGCGCCAGCGGGCATCGCCTTCGTTGCGTCCTTAGTCGGGGCAGTCCTAAGCGGGATCTATCTGCTATTCGTCGACGGTGGGCTCTCTGGCCCCGACCTCTGGTGGTCCCTGGCTGCTGGAGTTGCATCGGCGGTGGCTCGGTTGCTGCTGTACCGGGGGATGACGGTTGGCCCAATCGTTGTGTTCGCACCTGTCATGGCCCTTGTGGCAATAATTGTTCCAGCCGTTGTTGGGCCGCTGGTGGGGCAAGACCTAGTTGCTCTTGAAGTGGTTGGCGTTGTGATAGCTATTCCCGCCGTTGTGCTGGTTGCCAGCGAGCGCCGGCTGCCAACGCTGGCAGAAATTCGTGGCAGTCAGGCCTTCATGTCAGGCCTGATTGTTGGTTCCCTGATTGGCACGGTATGGCTGTTCCTCTCATTCGTTTCTGAAGAGGCAGGGGCCGCACCAGTTTTTGTGATGACGGCCCTCGGAGTTGTTGTGATTCCAGTTACAGCCAGATTGCTCGGCTTGTCTTTCCTCCCCGGACCGGTTGCGCTCCGTTTCGGGGCGCTGGTTGGAGTTACCAGCCTGTTTGCCATGCTGCTGTCGGTTCTGATGTATCAACGAGGCACTGCCGCCGTTGGCTCGGCAATGATCGGGCTCTCGCCAGGAGTTTCCATTGTGTTGGCCTGGAAGTTCCTTGGCGAAAGGGTGTGGCCAATCCAGGTTCTCGGCGGCGGCCTCGGAGTCGTTACCGTCACGATGTTCGCACTGTCGCTCTAGGCCAGGATGGCCCGCACGTCGTTCAGGCGTTCCTCGTTCACCCGGAACCAGGCCCACTTGCCCCGCTGCTCTCGGCTCAGAATGCCAGCTTTCACCAGCAAACCAAGATGGTGACTAACGGTGGCCTGAGACCTGTCGACAACAGCGGGAAAATCACAGGCGCAACCCTCACCGGCGGCAGCGATCACGTTCACCAACTTGAGGCGGACCGGGTCGGCCAGCGCCTTCAGAACGGTTGCAAGCTCGGCCGCGTGCTCATCACTGAGGTCTGACGACAGCAGCGGCTCGCAGCAAAGATCCGGCATGGCAGACAGTCTAGCGCATGTATCGATCAACATCGATTCGACCTGTCTTCGCCAGCAGGCTCAGAACACTGAGCGGATGGCCCACAGATCCGGAAACACCGGATTGAACAACGTGGTTCGCAGGTAGGCCGCACCCTCAGATCCGCCGGTTCCCATCTTCATTCCAATGGTTCGCTGCACCATCATCACATGGCGATAGCGCCACTCTTGCACCCCCTCGTCCAAGTCGGTTAGGGCCTCGCAAAGGTCGCTGAGGGCCGGGTCGGTTTGGTACACCTGGATCAAAGCCGCCTGCACCTGATCTGCGGGCCCAACCGGCTGGGTCACATCACGGCTCAACACCTCTGGCGGAATCGCAAACCCCTGGCGGGACAAGAACCGAACAAAGGCATCCCACACCGTTGGATCCTCGAAACGTCTGGTGAGGTTGGCGTGCTCACGAGGGTTGGCGGCAAAGCGCTGAGCGTGCTCGGTTGACTTCTGGCCAAGCAGAAACTCGAGCTCTCGGAACTGGGCAGACTGGAATCCGCTGGCGCTGGCCAGAAACGAGCGAAACGAAGCGAACTCTAGGGGGGTCATAGTTTCCAGCACGTCCAGCTGGGCTACCAGGGTCTTAAAGATTTTCAGCACCCGCTTCAAACTGTGGCCGCCGCGGTGCGGTCGATCTTGATTCAGGTTGAGGACGAAGTTGTCGAGCTCATGAAGCACCTGTTTGAACCAGAGCTCATAGATCTGATGGATGATGATAAACAGCGTCTCGTCGTGCTCTGGCCTGCCAGTTTCGGGATCGGCCGAGCGGCACTGCTGCAACGCCAGCAGCTCGTCTACCTTCAGGTAGCTGCCGTACGTAACGTCATTCTGATCGGTCATGAAATCGAAAGCCCTTCCGGCCTGGCTAGGGGATCCAGCCCTGGCAGGGGATCCAGCTTCGAAACAAGGGCCGCCGCGGCCTGAAAATCCACCTCGCCAATGCTGGTTTTCCCGTTTGTGAGCGTGGCCAGAAGTTCGGCCTGGGTGTTAGCCCGAGTTCGGGCCATCGAGTACGGCATCGTTGCGAACATCACCATGTTGTAGCGGGGGCTTACACGCTCTGGATGTCGTCTCTCCAACTCAAGAGCTAGCTCTCGTTTCAGCACGTAGTCGGGGTCCAGAACCCCGGCCCGCATCTCAACGTAGTTCTCCAACGCCATGTCGGCAATCGCCTCGGCGTCTGGTTTGCGATCCTTCTCGAACGCCGCAAAGGCGGTCTCGACGTTCTGGGGGTTTGCTCTCAGATGTTTGTCTAGAGACCGCACTGATTCCATCCCAAGGTTCATCCCCTGTCCGTGAAACGGAACGATGGCGTGGGCCGCGTCGCCAATCAGCACTGCTTGGTCTCGGTGGCTCCAACCCGAAACGCGGGTGGTTGCCAGGCGACCGGTGGGGTTGGCCTGGAACTGCTCTACCAGATCTGGGACCAACGCCGCAAAGTCAGGGAACTGAGCGTTGAAGAACCGAGCGATTTGGTCTGATGTTTGCAGATCCTCAAAGCCTCCAGCGCCTTCGTTTGGGGCGAAGAGTGTGACGGTGAAGTCTCCCCCGGGGTTGGCTAGGGCGATCAGCATAAACTCTCCACGGGGCCAGATATGGAGAGCGTTGGGATCCATGAGGAAGCCCCCGGATGTGGCGGCGGGAAGGGTCAGCTCCTTGTAGTCGTGGCCAAGCCTGACCGCGTTCTGCGAGCCGCCGTTGGCCCCAAGCACTGCGTCCCGAATCACCGATCCAGCGCCGTCGCTGCCAAAGACGGTACCGAACGGCTGGTCAGCGGTTTCGCCGCCCGGCCCCTCAATCGTTAACACTGAACGAGCGAAGTCAACCGCGGTTACCTGCCTGCCGAAGTTGATGGTTACGTTGCCGGTGGCCTCGGCGGCGCCAAGCAGAATGGCGTTCAGGTCCCGACGGGAGACCGAGTGGATTACCTCGTTGGGGTTGATTCCGTAAGGTTGCAGGGCCAGGTCAGTGGCCCCCAAAACGTGAATCATGCGGCCCCGCATCGGGATCGTTATGGCATCAACCTGGTCGATCACCCCGACGTCAACCAGCGGCACAATTCCGCGGGTGGCCAATGCCAAGTTTATTGATCTGCCAGCGCCCGCATCGCCGCGGCGCATGTCTGGCCTTGCCTCAAACACAACAACGTCGTGGCCTTGCCGGGCGAGGTAGATCGAGGCAAGGGCGCCTGTGGGGCCTGCGCCTGCCACAACTATTGGGCCGTTCTCTCCAAGTGCGGTCATTGGCTTGGGGCCTCCACAAGTAGCCGATCAAGGATTTGAACAAACCGGTGGATGTCGGTGAATGAGTTGTAGAGCGGCACAGGAGCCACGCGAATCACATCGGGGTAGCGCCAGTCGCAGGCCACGTCGTTGTGGCCCAGCTGTTCATAAACCGCCCGGCCGTCTACGGCAGGATTTGTAACCCTCAGGGCGAATTGACAGCCCCGCTGACCCAGAGCCTTCGGTGTGAGGTTCTGGATCCGGTTGCCCAAAACGGCTTCCAGCAGATAGTCGAAGTAGTCAATTTGCAACTCAGACTTTTCACGAAGGGGAACCAACCCTCCGGCCTTGTCGAACACATCAAGTGAAGCTCGAAGGGCAGCCATTGCCAGAATGGGTGCGTTGCTTACCTGCCAAGACTCTGCGGTTGGGATGGCCTCATACACCGTTCCCATCTGGAATCTGGTGTCTTTCCTGGTGCCCCACCAACCAAGGAACTTCGGGAGATCGGGGTTGGCAACATGGCGCTGGTGAACAAACGCACCGGCCACTCCCCCGGGCCCACTGTTCAGGTATTTGTAGGTGCACCAGGCAGCAAAATCGACGTCCCAGTCGTGAAGCTCAAGGGGGATGTTCCCAGCCGCGTGGGCCAGGTCGAAGCCAACCGTCGCCCCAACGCGGTGGGCGGCCGCGGTGATCCGTGCCATTGGCAGCACCTGGCCCGTGTAGTACTGAACCCCGGGCAGCAGCACCATGGCCAGAGAGCTTCCCGCCTCCTCAATGGCGGCCAGGATGTCTTCCGGGTCAAGGGTGTCGCTTCCAGGCTGGGGAGACACCAACACCATTGACTCTGCCGGGTCGTTGCCCCGCTGGCGGATCTGGGACTCAACCGCGAAGTGGTCTGACGGGAATGCGTGCTGTTCGATCAGAACCTTGTGACGCTGCGGGGTTGGGTTGTAGAAACTGACCATCAGCAGATGCAAGTTCACCGTGAGGGAGTTCATCACAACTACCTCGTCGGTGTTTGCGCCAACGATTGCCGCCATCTGCGGGGCCAGCAACTCGTGGTATGGCTCCCACGCCAGCGGCCCGTCAAAGTGGCCAGCAACACCCAGCTTGGCCCACCGGCTCAGCTCCTCCCCCACATAGTTGGCCGCCTCAACGGGAACCGCACCCAACGAATTGCCGACCAGGTAAGTCTGCGGCTGCCCGTCGGACCCAACCGGGATGTGGAACTGGCTCCGAAGGTCGGCCAGCGGGTCGGCCGCGTCAAGTTCTGCCGCGGTTTCAGCGTCGGCGGTGAAACTGAGCGAACCGGCCGCCGCGCTCACTTGCCTTCCAAACCAAAGAACACGTTGGCGTTGCCTGCCAGGATCAGTTCCTTTGCGTTCGTTGACAGATGGCTTGAGCCGGCTACCAGTTTGCCGGGCTCGGTTTCGCCAAGTGGGAACGGATAGTCAGACCCCATCATGATTCGTTCTTCGCCCATCACAGCAACCAGCAAACGAAGGGCATCGTCACTGAACACAGCCGAGTCAACGCTGAACCTGGTCGCGTAGCTTGACGGAGGGTTCGGGCAGTCGGCTCGCACTATGTCTCTGCGGTGCCAGGCATTGTCGACCCGCCCAATCTGGGCCGCGAAGTTCCCGCCGCCATGAGTGAAGCAAATCTTGAGGTCTTCGGGGAGCTGTTCGAAGGCGCCGGAAAGCACCATCGACATGATGGCCAGGTGAGTCTCGGCAGGCATCCCAACCAGCCACTGGAGCATGTACTTTGGCATGCGCTCGCCCGCCATCATGTCCCACGGATGCACCAGTACGGGGATGGCCTCATCGGCACAGAACGCAAAGAAACGGATCAGTTCCGGGTCATCAAGGTTGCGGCCGCTCACATGGTTGCCGATGTGCACCCCAACATGGCCGGCGTCAACTGACCGCCTTACCTCCTGGCAGGCCAGGTCGACATCTTGCAGCGGCACCTGGCAGAGGCTGCGGAGCCGGGTTGGGAACTGGGCACACATCTCAAGCGCTATGTCGTTGATCATGGCAGCCCAACGGTGAGCCCTTGCCGGTTCAGCGTCGTAGGAGAACAGCATCGGAGTGGCCGACATCACCTGAACGTCAACGCCGGTCTGGTCCATCTGAGCTACTCGAGCAGCGGCATCCCACAGCGGGGCCTGCACGGGCCGATACTCCCGGTCGTCTTCCATCATGAAGCCGGTGCCGTCGCCGTCGTCTCGCAGCCACGGGGTTGCCGCCAGGCCAAGAGTTTCTCCCTGACTTCGCGAAAGCTTCGGGTAGAAATGGGCGTGAATGTCTACCCTGGGTGGCGCTCCGGTCATGCCTTGCCCGGGTGCACGGTGCCACAACTTGGGCAGGTTCGAGCCTCGGTGTCTTGGTAGAACGCCTCGAACAGCGGCGGCAGGTCTCGCACGATTGACTGCAACTGCACTTCGGTTCGGTGCACCAAACCGTGGCAGTTTCCACACACCCATTCAAAGCCGTCCAAGGCGCCGTCTGGCCGGGCGTACTCGATCACAAGGCCAATGCTTTCGGGGTCTGGTCGCTGGGGCGAGTGACGCACTCTCGACGGCAACAGGAAGATGTCGCCCTCCCGAATTGGCATATCGTAGGGCTCTGAACCAACGCCTGGCCAGATGCGCAGGTTCATGTCGCCCTTCAGTTGGTAGAAGAACTCTTCAAGCGGATCATCGTGAAAATCGGTTCGTTCGTTGCCGCCTCCAACGATGGTGACGATCATGTCGGTGCCCTCCCATATCTGGCGGTTCGACACAGGCGGTTGCAGAAACTCGGCGTTCTCCTCAAGCCACTGGTTCAGGCTGAACGGACGTTGGAAGCTCACGGCTGATCTCCTCGTAGCGCGGCGGTTGCCTTGATCTCGATTAACAAGTGGGGGTGGGGCAGTTGATGCACGGCAACAGTGGTGCGGGCGGGCGGAGTGGCCCCTTCGGCCGTGCCGAAGAACTCGGCCCAGGCTTGGTTGTAACCGCCGAAGTCGTTCATATTTACCAGGAAGACTGTGGCGTCGACCAGGTCGGTGCGATCCAAGCCAACGGTTTCGAGGACCCGCTCGATGTTTTCCAAAACTGCGGTGGCTTGGGCCCCGATCTTTAGCGAAGTTGTTCCAAGTTCATCAACCTCAACACCCACGAAGGTGTTGTCTGGTCGTCGGGAACTGGTGCCGGACACAAAGGCAAGACCACCGGCCACCCGTATGTGGGGGAAGGCACCCCTGGGCGTCACCAGTTCGGTGCTGCGGCCAGCCTGATCTGCCATGCCCCCAATGTAGGGCGCTCAGCCGAACGCTGCCTCTATGAACTGTTGGAACGCCTCGATGTCGGCCGAGATTTTCAGGTGGCCATCCTCACGACTGATGTTCAAGGCCGGGCAGAAATAGTTGCCGTCGTCGGTGAAGAAGTGAGGCGAGCCAACAACGCCCCGCTGCTTTCCTAGCTCCAGCGATTCCAGAACGGCCGCCGCCTCGGCCTCCCCGGGCTGCGGCACGCTCAAAGCCTCAGCGATGCCCGCCAACACCTCGGGCTTGGAAATATCGATGCCGCGCTCGAATAGTGCTTCTCGCAGTTCCAAGCTCATTGCTTCGCCAACCTCGTCCGAAACCGCGTACGCAGCCTCGACAAGCGCTAGCGCAGGCAGGGTTGTGGAGGGGAAGGTGTGTGCGTTCAGCCCGGCGAAGGAGTTTGGCGCCACCTGAGCCCGCAGGTCGGCTGCCTTTTCACCAGTAGACGCGGCGTCCATCGGGCTCCCGTTCACAATCTCAAGTGGCCAGGGGCGAACCCTCAGTCTTCGCTGAGAGCCAACCTCGTTGCGTCGGGCCACCAGCCGTTGCAGGCCAGCGTGGGTGAACGGACACCAGATGTCGGCATAAACCTCAATCATTGCCATGGCCAGATCATGCCAGAAACCATGGCCTCCCGTGAATCACGCCGACCTCGCTACCGCTTCGTTGTACGCTCTGGTCATCTTGAATGCTTCACCGATCAGTACCGCAGCGGCCAAGATCGTCTTGGCCCAGCTTGGCTCGCTTCGCACAAGCGACGGTTTTGCCAGAGACACGATTCCCTACTCTCAAACCGCGCTCACGTTCCTGCTGGCGCTTGTGGTTTTCACAGCCGTTCTTCTAGTGGCCGCCGTCCCCGTGCTTGTGTTGGCCAGGAAACACGGGCTTCGCACCACCACCCGCCGATTTCTCATTGCCATAGGAGCAATTGGGATGCTCAGCGCCGTGATATCGGCTGGTTCGGAGCGACTGGTTGACAAGTGCAAGGGCGGAGGCAGCGCCAACTGCGTCGACCCAGGAGCCGCCGGATTCCAGGCTCTACTAGTTGCGGGCTTTGTGGTTACCGCCTTGTTTAGGGCCGTCTCCATCTACCAAGATTAGGAACTGGCGGTTTCTTGTGCTGGCCGTCGTTGGGGACCTACTAGAAGACATCGTCGTTCGCCTCGGCGGCCCAATCAACGTGGCCTCAGACACCTCGGCTGTTATCACAAGACGGCGCGGCGGCAGTGCGGCAACGGTTGCCGCAGTAGCAGCTGGCCTTGGCGCCCCTGTTCGTTTCATTGGCCAGGTGGGTCAAGACCCAACCGGCACCGGCCTTGTTGAGGGCCTGGCTGCGCTGGGAGTTGACGTCAACTCGGTCCACCGAGGGGGCGACACCGGCACGATCGTGGTGCTGGTCGACACCGGGGGCGAGCGGTCAATGCTGACCGACCGACGAAGCTGTCTCCTGCTCAGCGATCCGCAGCCTTGGTGGCTGGACAACGTGACAACCCTGCACGTTCCCCTTTACTCCTTGGTTGGCCCGCCGCTTTCAGACACTTCTAGGACTCTGATCCGGTGGGCTCAGGAACGCGAGATTCGGGTTTCGGTTGACATGTCGTCGGTATCGCTGATCGAGAGCATTAGCCGCGCCGAGGTGCTGGAACTGATCGGCTCGATTGGCCCCGCCGTTGTGCTGGCAAATGAGATCGAAGCCGCAGCCGTTGGCGCCGACCTGACCGCGGGAGCATGGCTGACGGTGATAAAGCGAGGGGCCAAAGCGGCGCTTCTATTCGGTAGCGGATCTGCTGATCCGGTCGAGGTTCCCGCCAAACCTTTGGCAAAGGGTGCCGACTCAACGGGAGCAGGCGATGCCTTCGCCGCCGGTTTCCTCACCTACGTTGGCCCAGCCTCAGAAGCCAACGCCGCGCCCGACGATAGGCCCCCTCTGCCTGGTTGGTTGGCCAATCCGCTGGCGGCCTGCAACGCCGGGCACAGAGCAGCGGCCAGGCTTTTGTCCAGCCGCTGAGCCGGTCACTGACCTGCTACTTCCCGCCAAGTTTCCTCATCGGCAATGTCGATTCCCAGCATGACTTCCCAAATTTCCTCAACAGGCACAAACCCCGAAAGAAGCACCACCCAGTTTGGGGTGGCCTGCCAGGCAACCGTGTTGGGGCCCTGATCACCGAGGCCCCCTTCCACCACCCAGGCGAACCGACCCTGACGAACCTCGGGCCTCCAGACACCCCCAACCCAACTTGCGCCTGGGGTAACGGAGGGGGCCGAGGCGGTCTCGATGGTGAACAGCGACCCATCCGAGGCTGAGCCAAAGTTGAAGCTGTTGCCCCCGCTTCCGCCAGCGGCGGGATCCCAAACATAGGATTCCATCAGGGTCAGGCCAAACGGATTGCTCACCCGAATCGTGCCGTCGCTATCAACCACAGCATCGGCCAAGAGGCCTATCAGCTGATCCGAGCTCAAGACAGCGGAACTGAGGCCGATCCAGTGGCCGTCGCGCTGCTGGAGCACGTCCACAATCGGTGAGTTGGTCGCGTCAAGAAGGCCAAGAAGGGCAACTCCTCCCGGAGCCTGCACCTCCTCGTAAAGCTCAGTTTCGAAGCCGCTCAGGCTGCCTTTTTCGAAGCCGCTCAGGTTGCCTCTACCGGTCGAAACTGTGAGAGAATCCCGATAGGTCTCACCATCGAAGACGGCGAAGGTTGCGCCTCCCGTCAGCTCAGCCTCCTCCAAGAGTGGGGCTCCCGGCCAACTATCGGCGTTGGAAATCACAAAGCCCATTTCCGGGTCTGGGAGGACAAAGAGGGAACCTGGCGGATCCGGGGCATAGTCGGCCAAGGCTCGGAGGCTGGCCGCATCGGCCCCAGCCGTAACCACCTCCTGATCCGACCAGGCAGAGCGCACCAGCCCCAGAACGCCAACTCCCGCGGCCAGCAACACTCCCAGTAAGGCAAGGCTCCGAACTCTCAGGCGGGATGGCCCGGAAGTGACTTCCTCGATCGCCATCCCCGGTGGGTTCGACAGTGGTTCAAGCTCAGAGTCGGCCCTGTCGCCATCACCGTCTCCGGCACCATCAAAGGCCACCAAGGTCTCCAGCTCCATCCAGTTGGTTGGGCTCAGCGACAAGCCAAGTTCGGATTCGAGCCATTGGCCATAGTTGCCTAGCTGTTCGATGAGATCTTGTTCAGACATGGGGTTCAACCTCGAAGGCGAGTTGGAGTTTCCTAAGGCCGCGGGCCAGGTGAGTGCGAACGGTTGAGGGGTCAACGTCCAACAGTTCGCCAACCTCAACTTGTGTCCAGCCAAAGGCATGGACCGCCAAAACGCAGACCCGTTGTGACTCGGTCAGCTTGCCAAGGGCTGGCACCAAGCCAGGTTCGAAGTGGGGAAGCTCTTGGGTGTCCGGTGCTGGCAGATGACCCTGCCTGTTTCGTGATCGGCGGGCGCTGGTTTGACCAACCCGAAAGAGGTAACCGGCCGGGTTGGTCATAGCCCTGAGGCGCTCCCAGTGCTCCCAACAATAGGCCATGGCATCGGCCGTGGCTTCCTGACCGACCTCGGGGCCATAGGCCGCAACGAGCCCAGCACGAAGCCGGGGTTCGGTTTTGGCCACAAACTTCTCAAACACCACAACCTATGAGAGCATCCGGGAAGCTTCACCCGTGACTGCTGGAGAAGAATTAGTTTCAGAGCCCACTAACACCACCAGCTCGGGTTGACCTTCTTCTTGCCCGAGATCCTCAGTTGGACTAAGAGTTCGAGCCGACAACCTGATCGCCAGGAGGAGAAGAGCAATGACCAGAACCATCCGGGCCACCGTGATGCAAACCCCCACCAAAGATCATCTTGAAGTCCTGCACGATGTGGCGATCACCTATGAGACCACCGGTGCCGAGGTGGGCACCATCGTCGAGATCTGCCCCTTTTCGCAGCACGGCAAACCAGCGAACGAAACCCTTCCCGAGGGCTCGGTCCTGTTACCTGGATTGGTTGATCTCCATATTCATGCTCCTCAGTGGCCCCAGCTCGGCACCGGGCTCGACCTGCCCCTCGAGCGGTGGCTGTTCGAGTACACCTTCCCGCTGGAAGCCCGGTTCACAGACCTCGAATTTGCTACCCGAGTCTGGGCCGACATGGTCACAACGTTGCTGGCCAACGGCACCACCACCGCGGTCTATTTCGCCAGCCAAGACCTTAAGGCCACAACCCTGCTGGCCAAGACCTGTGTGGAGCTCGGACAACGAGCCTTGGTTGGGCGGGTGGCTATGGATCATCTGACCGGAACACCAGAGTGGTACCGAGATGAATCGCCAAGCAGTGGCGTTGCCGCGTCGCGTGCATCGGTAGAGGCCATCCGGGCATTGGCCTGTGATCGGGTGCAGCCCATCATCACACCACGATTCATTCCAGCGTGTAGTGACGAACTTCTGCAGGGCCTCGGGGATCTCGCCGCCGAACTTAGTGTTCGGGTCCAGACCCATTGCTCAGAGTCTGACTGGGAACATGGGTATGTGTTGGAACGCCACGGCATGACCGACACCGAATCCCTGGCCCGTTTTGGGCTGATCAAAGCCGGAACGGTCCTCGCCCACGCCGACCATGTCACCGATTCAGACCTGCAACACCTGGCCAGCAGCGGAGCAGGCATCGCCCACTGCCCACTGTCCAATGCCTACTTCGGAGATGCCGTCTTTCCCGTTCGGCGAGCCCTAAGCGCAGGGGTCTCGGTTGGGCTCGGCACCGACATCGCCGGAGGAAGCGAAGCCAGCCTTCTGGCCCAATGCGCCCATGCAGTGACGGTTTCGCGCATGCTTGAGGATGGGGTGGATGCCAACAAGCCAGCCGATAGCCGTGGTGTGGCTGAGAGTCGGATCGACAGCATTGCCGCCTTCTGGCTGGCAACCGTTGGTGGTGCCGCGGTGGCCGACTTGCCTGTGGGATTGATTGAAGTTGGGCGCCAGTTTGATGCCATTGCTGTGCGCTCGGGTGAACCGCCAAGCCCCCTTCGACGATGGGATCTAGATGATGACACCCGCTGGTTCGAAAAGATCGTCCGGCTGGCAAGACCAAGCGATATCACAGACGTTTGGGTTGGTGGCCAAACCTTAAACTGAACGAATCCAAGGTCACCGATCTTGGATTATGGGCTGTGCACCTATGAAACCAGAACCACCCGTGCGTATTTGCGGTGAGCCGCTTGCTTAGC
>QIKW01000068.1 GCA_003231975.1 Acidimicrobiia bacterium | reverse complement strand
GTGCTGGCCCGAACAGGCCAGGCCGTTGGCCCCAACCTTTAGGAGCCGACGTCAGCAGCGAGGTTGCCGCCGTCGTCAAGACCCTCCTGAATTATTGACAGACCTTCGTGTCGCAGGCGACCGCGGCCTTGTTGTCTGCGGCCGGGTCGATCGTCAGGCGATGGTGTCCGAGATCGTCCGAATCGCGTCGGTGGCAAACCTCGGCGATTCACGGTCGGGTTGATATAGATGTCGATCGAAGCGTGGCGGTAGTCGACTGTACGAACGGTGGGCAATGATTGGTTGTACCGGCTGAATGCGGATCGATGGTGACATTGATCTCTTGTGGTCTGGCCACAGCACGTGAGATCGCAGCCAACGTTCCACCTCAGAAATACGCCAAAGCCAATAGCGGCTGTGGGGCTGGTCCGTGATTTGCATTCCCTTGCTCGCAAATGTACGATTCGTACATGAATGAGGTGGCAGTGAGTGATGCTCGGAATCGGCTTGCCGAGGTGATCGAGGAGTCGCGCCGTTCGGGCGAACCGATTTCAGTTACGCGTCGCGGTCGCCGGGTCGCAGTGATCTTGGGTGCCGACGCATTCGATCAGCTGGTCGACGCCGCCGATGAAGTCCAGGATCGGCGTGAACTTAGCGCAGCTCGCGCCGAGGACGACTACGTCCCCTGGGATGAGGTCAAGTCTGCTCTCGGACTCGAGTGAGCGAGTATCGCGTTGAGATCGCTCGACGGGCGATCAAGTCCATTGCCAGGTTGTCGCTCAAAGAGCAGCTGCGGATTCGTGCAGCAATCGACCTGCTAGCACAGCAACCTCGGCCTCCTGGGTGTGTGGCGCTTGCGGGTGAGGATTCGGTGTACCGCGTTCGCGTCGGCGACTACCGGATCTTGTACCAGGTCATCGACAAGAAGCTGGTGATCCATGTAGTGCGGGTAGGCCATCGGAGGGACGTGTATAGGCCTGGCTGAAGCACATCTAGTGGTCTGTCGTTGAAATTGTGAGCTAGGAGGACCGCGGCCTCAGTCGGAGCGAGTTCTCCGAGGTGCTCGCAATCGTTGTGCTCAGGATCCTGATCGAAGGCTGATCATGGAAAGTCCATCGCCTATCGGCAGTATGGCCACCTGGACTCGGTGGTCTGCCACAACATGGCTGTTGAACTTTCGTAGCGCCACGGTGTCTTCCTGCTGGTTCTCATTATCGGCCACCCGCCCGCTCCACAGAACGTTGTCAACCAAGATCACGCCTCGTTGGTTGAGCATCGGGACAAGTTGCTCGAAGTAGTCGACATACCCGGTCTTGTCAGCATCGACGAAGGCCAGGTCGACAACGGTGTCAGAGTTGAAGGCGGCCAGTGTCTCTGAAGCCGGTCCGATCCGGAGATCGATCCGGTCTGCCACACCCGCTTCCTCCCAATACGGCCGTCCAACTGATGTCCACTCGGTAGAGACGTCACAAGTGATCAGCTTGGCATCTTCTGCCAAGGCTTTTGCCATTACCAAAGTCGAATAGCCAGTGAATGTTCCGATTTCGACGATCAGCTTTGGTTTTAGGAGGGCAGTGAGCATTGTCATGAACTGGGCTTGGGCGTGGCCGATTTGCATGATCCCATCTGCCATGGTCTGAGTCTCACGAATCAAGCGTTGCTCGATTTCGTCGGGCTGGGTGGTGTGAGACGAGAGATAGGCGGCGATTGTCTCGTCCATGAAATTGCTGACCGATGCCATCAGCCGAAGGCTAACCCAGAGAGTTGGCAGAGACAGTGGCGAACTTATTGGAGACGGGCGGCAACACACCCAAGGCCATCCAAAGGTGACAGGGGACTTCAGCCCTACCCGCCATGTCGAGCGGTCAGCCACAAGTATCGCTCATGGCCTACAAACAAGGTAAGGGGGATCAAGACTACGGTGGCCTGCAAGGTCGGCTGCCCGTTGTCGATCCTTGGTATTTGAGGGGTCACTTCGTCTATCATGATTGTTCATGGCGACCTAGAGCAGAGGGGAAGCAAATGAGGATCGATGGCGCGTTCGTAGATAAGTGGGCTGCGAAGTACGGGGACGAGGAGGATGCGAGACTTCCCGAGGTAGGCCGCAAGCTTCGTGAGATGGGCTGCTACAACAAGGCAACGTTGGAAGAGGTCGGGCAATGGAAGAGCCCGAGATCGCGGTCATATCTCGAAAGAAACTCAGAAGCGGACGTGAAAGCAATCTCAACGGCGGCGTTCAATGCGCCGTTCGCGGTGCAGCACAGACTGATTCAGGCTTTGCACGGAGTCGGATCGGCGATGGCAAGCGCCTTGTTGATGGCGTGGGATCCCAACACGCACACCGTGATTGATGTTCGGGCAATTGAGGCTCTTCGCGAAGCTGGCCTATGGGCTGACAAGAAACACTGGCCTGGCTATATCGAGTACGTCGGCATGTGCCAGAGGCTCGCTACTGACGCTGAATGCGATCTGAGAACGCTTGACCGAGCGCTGTGGGCGTGGTCAAAGCATCACTAGATTCTTTGAGGTACGGCGAGGTCCAGCATTTCCAACTTGGTGGTTCGGCACTCCAACCAGCCGACCCAAAGTTGGGCGCAATGTGACAGGGTTGGGGTTGCCGGTCTGGCCTCTCCGGTTCGCCTGGCTGTGCCTTAGCGAAGTGGGTGGGCCGGGCGGTTTCGGTGCTAGCTGGAGTATGGAACTCGACGTCCTCGACTCCTTGAGGTTGTGCGAGCAGTTCGATGATGCTTACTGATTCGCAGCGGGTCGCTGGTAATCCGCGAACGTCAGCAGCACGTGGGAGGGCCTGCCCTTGCGGGTGAGCCCCCTCCCTGAGCATGGATGATAGTCTAAGTATATTGATTAAAATCTAGATACGGGTACAATAGCCGATATGGAATTGGATCATCCGCTGCGAGTGATTACTCCTACCGTCGACGCCGACGTGCTTTCTGTTTTGGCGTTGGCTGATTCGTCGTTCACGCCCCCGGAGGTTCACCGCGTGGTCGGCGAGCATTCCGAAGATGGTGTGAGGCGGGCACTGAAGAGACTGACAGCACAGGGCATCGTTCTGTCCGAACGGGCGGGCAATGCTTGGTTGTACCGGCTGAATCGTGATCACCTCGCGGCCAAAGCCATTGTCTCGATTGCCCAATTGCGGTCGGTCCTGCTTAAACGAATCGGTGAGTTGGTCGAAGCTTGGGATCCGCTTCCGGCGTTTGTCGCGCTTTTTGGGTCTGCGGGTAGCGGCGGAATGCGGATTGATAGTGACATTGATCTCTTTGTGGTCCGGCCACGGCACGTCGATGGCGAGAGTGAGGGTTGGTGGAAGCAAGTCTCCGATTTGGAGGCGGCAGTTCATGGTTGGACGGGCAACGATGCCCGTGTCTTTGAACTCGATGAGGATGAAGTCATCAACGAGATAAACGCTGGTAGTCCGGGAGTAGTCGCCGACATCGCTGCCAGCGGGATTGTGCTGTTTGGGCCGCGTCGATACCTGCGCAGGATCGTGGGAGCGTGATGATGGGCAGGAAGCCTCAGGGGTGAATCAGCTCGATGTGTCGTCCAGATGCGTTTGCAAGTCGCTCCAGATCGTCGTGGTCTGATGTGACGATGTCGTCGCCGTCCTGGCCGAGGAGGATGACGGCTGCGCCGATCACATCCGACGTTCCTGCTGCGCCGAGCAATTGTCCCGCCTCCTTTCCCAAGTGCTCGTTGAGGGGTCGGACGTCGATTCCCGCGACGGCCTGCGACAGGCGGGCTTGGCGCGGTCCTCCTCGCCACACCTGGCCCAGCACGCCGGCATGTGTCATTGGCAGGTCGCCGCCAAGCTGTGCAGCCTTCAGACGGACCCACATCTGACGTTCGTTCCGCTCGAGGGCAATGAGCGCCCCGGTGTCAAGAACGAGGCTCACGTTTACTTTGCCTCGTGGTCAGCCCCGTGCCGTTGCCCGCGAACGACCGTCGTTCGCGGTCGAGGCGCTGCTGCGTAGCGATCTCCTCGGCTGTGATTTGGCCGAATTCGTCCTCGAAGTCGGAGATGGCGACGGCTAGGGCCCGGAATTTGTGATCGCGGATCACCTTTTCCTCAAGTGCCGCGTTGACCCAGCCGCTCACCGAATCTACCTCACCCGATTCGACGGCTTTTTGGCCTGCCTGGACCAGCTTCGGATCGACAGTAACGGTTAACCGCTGCTTCTTGACGCTCATATAGTCATGGCAACAAGGCGCGCCGGCTCGAATCCATCCTCGATGAAGCAACCTGGGACACGTGGGGGTGCATCGGCGAACCCGGCGAACCCGTCGGTGCTGGCGATGCGAAATGGATCGACGGTGTCGCCGAACTCTTGAGCTATGCAACCACGCGCATGTCACTCGGCTTAGCTCTTCAATCTCTTGAGCTCAATTCTTCGCGCCTCTTGAGCATCCAGCATCTGTTTACTGAACTTGCTCCCCTGAATCCAGTCGGCCTTCCTGATCTCTTCGTAGTCCTCCGGGTCGAGAGTGAATGGCACTATCTCGACACCAAGCATCTCAGCGGACACGCCGGACCAACTGTTGGTCAGCTGTCGCGCAACGCGATGGCTGCACAGGAACACCGTCTGGACGTGCTTAGGACGCCAGCAGGTCCAGATTTGGTTGACAAGATTGTCGCTCGTTCCGCCATGGAGTTGGGTCGAGTACTACTGTCGGCAGCTAATCAAGATTACTTGGAGGTAACCATGGCGGCCCTGACGCCTTCGCGAATCATCCCTGTTTCAAAAAGCTTGGGCGCCAAAGAACGAGAAACGCGAGCAACGTCGGCTTTGCTGGCCGTTCTCGGAATTGTTCGACCGTTCTCAAAAGCTTTGCTTGGCCCGATGGGAGCCTCTCGGGCGGACAAGGCCACGGTCAAGACCTTCATTGAGACTTCGTACAAGACGAAGAGTGGCAAACCGGTCCGACCTGATGGCCTCATCAAAGTCTCATACGGCAACCAGGATGCGTTCTGCATGCTGGTTGAGGTCAAGACAGGCGACTCACTACTTAAGGCCGGTCAGATCAATGACTACGTGGATGTGGCCAGGAAGGAAAGATATGACGCCGTACTGACCATCTCCAACGAGATCTCTCTATCTCCAGGAGTTCATCCGACG
Organism: Acidimicrobiia bacterium; assembly: GCA_003231975.1. Classification (GTDB taxonomy): domain Bacteria; phylum Actinomycetota; class Acidimicrobiia; order Acidimicrobiales; family SZUA-35; genus SZUA-35. The sequence continues at coordinate 14,415 of QIKW01000068.1, read as the reverse complement.
GCAGGGCTCGCGCAACGAAAGAACTCCAAGGTCAAGGTTCATCATGTCAGCTGGACTCGCTTGTTGACGATGGCGGTGACGGAAAAGGTCCATCATGGAGTCTCAGATCCTGAGCAGGCATGGATCTTGGGTGAGCTGATTCGTTACATGCGGCACGAGTCCTCCGGCGTGATGAGCTTTGACGACATGGGGCCGAATTGGTTGGGGGTGCGTGACAAGACTCGCGATAGGAAGCTGACCTCTCGATCCAGCGGTGTTGAAGACATTGCTCGTCGGTGGGACCAACGACATGGGCTACGTGGCTCTTTGTCTTGGAGAGGAAACTGGGGCTGATGTGATGGAGTGGATCTCATCGGCTGACAAACGCGAGCCAGACCAACGAACCAGCAACTTCGTCGAGTCACTTTGTGAAACAGGAACACTGACCGGAGAGCTACGAGTTCCGGACACGATCGCCGCCATCGAGATCGTTGTAGATCTGCGAGCTCAACAAATTGAGCTTGCCCTGGAGGTGGACGCTCCATCGGACATGACGGCGAGAGGCCGAGTTGGCTGGCTGAAGCGACAGTTGCGAGATGCGCCTGGCGACCTGACAATCGAGGCGTATGCCAAGTGGAGCCAGACGTGTACCTCTGCGCTGCTCGCCAAGGTGAAAGATGACTCAACGATCCTGCAGCGTGAAGATCGAAAGGCTCCGGATCGCTTCCGGATTGTTTGGCGCAGCGACCTGCGGCAGGGCAGAACGACCAGAGGCCGCAAGCCAGGGTTCGCTCACTCGGTTACCGCTGCGGTCGAGCGTTTCTACCATGATGTCTTGCAGGAAATGACCCCGTATCAGAAGAAGGCTCCCAAGTTGTCAGTATCGGCGCTGGTCGACGACACCGAGATGTCGTAGCCGATCCTGAACCGTTCACCGGAAGATGAATGCCGCACAACCGTCCGTTAGCCCTTGTTGTCGACATTCGTTCGGTAAGCCCACCTGCGGCTTCACATGAAGGGACCTTGCGATGCCATTTGACCATGCTGAGGTAACCCTTTGCGCCAGTAGCCGTTTCTATGGCGAGGTGGCCTCCATTGCAGAAGAACTGCGCGCCGCAGGGCTCACCGTGTGCACACCTCGGCTCGATTTCAGTGAAGGCGAAGTCGATCGTGCGACCAAGCAAAGCTTGACAACGAAGTTCTGCAGAAGGTTGCTACGCATTCGCCCTTGGCAACACAATCAACCCACTTGAGATGCCGAGCGAGCACGCAGTGGATGCTCTGGTCGATCTCGTGATAAACCACACAGAGCTGATCAAGAAGTGATACGAGTGAGGCCCGCTTTTGTGGACGATCATGCATGCATAATGTAGACTGCGGGCATGCCAACCACGACCATCCGAGTGGACACCGAGACTCACGCCCGGCTGGTCCAGATCGGCCAAGCCGCCGGGAAATCCCTGGTCGACACAGTGCGTGACGCCGCGGAGGCACTGCACCGGCAACGCTTCGCCAGCCAGGTGGCAGCTGAACTCGCCGAACTTCACCAAGACCCTAAAGCTTGGGCGGCATACCTAGCCGAGGCCGAATCGACATCGGTGAGTGATGGCCTCGGTTGACGACATCTGGCTAACAGACTTCGGTGATCCATATCCTGGCGAACCAGCATCACACCGACCTGCGCTGGTCATAGGCCCGCCAGACACATTCGGGCCTGGCTTCCCCTTTGTGATCATGATCCCGCTGACAACCAGCCGACGCGTCCTTTCGATCCACGTCGAGGTTGAGGCAACTGCCGCCACAGGCCTCAACAACACCAGCTATTTACAGTGCGAGTTGATCCGGTCGGTCAACCAGAACCGGCTCATCCACCGGATCGGAGCGATCAGCACCGACGTCAGCAGCAACGTTGCCGCCGTCGTCAAGACCCTCTTGAATTATTGACCGCCACGGTCGCCTACCCGCACACAGATCGCTTCATCGTCGTCGTCATCCCATTAGGCCACAGCAGCCTTCCAGTGGCACCGGATCACGCCGGTCGTGTTGGGATAGGCGACCGCGAATTGTTTTAGAGGTCTCTCACCGAGGCGAACGCTGCCCTAGCGGTCGTCTATCTTGGTGGCCGGTGCACTGGCCCTACTCCTTGTTCTCCCGCGGCGGGCTCGCTCGGGGCTGGGCGTCAGTAGCAGGCTTCAGCTGATGGCATCAACCGCGGATTCGGCGCGGCTGTCAAATTCGGCTACAGAAAGAATGCTCTGAACCGATGCTCATGTCATGGCTTCGCGCTCTCTATTCCTTCTCTTTGCCGGGCTGTCCCTGCTGGCTGTCGCATGCGGGAGCCCAGCGCAGCCTCAGGCCAAAGTCCCACCAACTACTGCCGAGCCAGCTCCCACCACGACCGCTGCCGAGGAGCGGCCTCCCCCTGCCCCGGAGATCGCGGCCGCAATCGACGGGCTCGCGACGGGCCTCGGGCAGTTCAACTCAGACGTGGTCGCGCTGAACCAGGCGAGCGACTATCAGCTCAGTGAGGACCTGTCGGTCGAGCTGGCGCTCAGAAGCTGCTCGGCTTTTCGCAGCACGGGAGGTGCCGACGTCGACCTTCTTGGTTTGCATGGTCTACTCGCTGCTAGCGTCTCAGATGTAGGCGGTGTCTCACCATTTACACTTGAGATGTCCAACTTTGTGCAAGGCTTTCTCGCGTCTGCTGCCACCAATATCTGTGACGCTGAGGCTGAGGCGGTCTTTAATCAATCCCGAGAGCAATTCGCCCGGTTCACCGACGGCGAGTACCGATTCCTTCTCGCACTCCACGGGCCCGACGATGACTCCATTCAGGCGAGAGAGGACGCAGATCTCTTACAGGAGGGGTATGCGGTTTGCGGCGAGTACACCAAAGCAGACTCAGCAGAACTAGTGGAACGCTTCTTGGTGTCATACGCCGAGGAAGACTTGGTTCGACAACTCAGCCTCCTCTACGCAGGCGACCTTGGCTCGTTATGCCCTGAATTCAGCGACACCACCGATGCCATGCTTGACCAACTCAACGAATCACCACCATCCTGAGGACCTCAAGGGGGGCGCATGGTGGATGTTGTCATAGAATCCCGGCTTGGGGAGCGTGTGCGGTCAGGTCCAGAGATCAGCGATTGGTAGCCCAACGAGGCGGTCTCCAAGCTTGATGCGTCTGTCGCCGGTGTGACAGACAATGCCGCAGACGAAGTCGTCCCCAATACGGTCAAGTCGATCGCGAAGGGTTGCCATTGCTTTGGCATCGGCTGGCCGCGATGCAACCTTTCGGCTCCACGCCGGTAGCCGGTGGACGAGGAAGGCTGCTTCGATCCACGGCTGGTAGGTCTCGGCGGTTGCTCGGTTCATACCAACCTGTTCGGCGAGCCGGGAGATGACGAGTTCGTTGGGGTCGCGCGTAGCGCAGTAGCAGATTTTACGGCCCTCTAAGCAGCAAAAACAAGAGATCCTGCCGTACAAATCATGGGTCCTGAGCCTGACAAGGCCAAGAACCCCTTCACCTCCTCGCCCGGTCGCGTAAGTCGATCTGTTGCCGGAACTGGTCGGTCACAGCATGTAGCAGGCTGTCTGTGTGAGGCCATCAGCCCGCTGATGTGGCGAAGGCACCTTCTTGGGCGGCGGTTACCTGAATCAGCGTCGTTGGTGCGATTGAGAAGACGTGACGCGGGGTTCCCGCGGCAGCCCAAACTTCGTCGAAGGTGAGGAGGTGTGGGTCAAACCAGGTTCGGACCGGGCTGGCGTGACTAAACGGGGGCACCCCGCCGATGGCGTAGCCCGTGATGGCCCGGACCTGGTCTGGATCGGCTCGCCCGCAACGCCCAACGCCGGCCAGCGAGGCGAGCACCTTTGGATCGACCTGGTGCGTGCCGCTGGTCAGGGCCAGGATCAGTTCTCCGTCGGCATCGAAGATCATCGATTTCACGATCTGATCGACTACGCATCCGAGGGCATTGGCCGCGTCGACCGCTGTCTTTGTGCCGTTGGGGAATTCCTGCACCTTGATGGTTAGGCCAAGCGCGGCTGCGCCGCTCACCACCCGTTGCACGCTTTGCGAGGCCATCGATCAGACGATACCCAGGTGGCCCGTCTAGACGGATACGAGCTGGCGACGATTCCTGAGTTCGTTGATGAGGGTGCGGGTGATACTCGGGTTGAACGGAAGTGATCCGCCGGCGATGTCAGTTGCCATGCCACTGGTGGCTTCAAGGAGGCTGTCGATGAGTTTGACCGTTGCCGCCTCACGAATCCCGATTCCCAGGCCGAACTCGATCCATTGCCGTCGTGAGATTCCCCGGGTCTTGCCTCCGATTGTTAGTGCCATGGAGTTGTCGTTGTACGGGACAGTCGACGGCAGGTCATAGGCGGGGGACAGCCGACGCTCGCCGACCTTGTTGCGCAGCACAGAAAGGTTCTTGGCGTGGACGTCTCCATTCCCGGTGAGCCAGGCGAAGATCAATTGCCGCAACAAGTCTCGCGCCGCGACGACTGGGGCGCTGCACTGGTCGATAATGGCACCGGCAACCGCCTCTGTCGTGACGTTGTACTTGTCGGCAGGCCAACGCCCAAGGAGTTGACAGCCATCTTCGCATTCCAGCGAAGTGGGCCCACTACTGGTTGGCACGCGATCAAAACGCCTGAGCAGGAGCCCCGGCCTGCCGTCGGCGTCGCTGACTACGGCAAACTCGGTGGTGGGGATTCCAGCGTTGGTTGCCAGAGCCAGAAAGTACGCTTCGTTTGCGACGATGTTTGGGTGTTCGGGTGGATCAAGTTTGAGGATGTACCGATCACCAGCCTGGCCCAACGGCATCGATAGTCCCTTGAGTGAGGCTTTGTCCTGCACCCCAGGAAGCGCAACTGGGTCGATGATGCCTGCCTGGTCCAACAAGTCGGCGAATCGAATCTGGTCAAATGGCTGCTGAACATTGAACAGCGGTTCTGGCGCTTCGGGCTCCGTCCCTGCGGGGACGACAACAACATCCCCAATGGGATCTGTGCCAACAGCAAGTAGTAGCGAGAGCTCGTCGTCGGCAGAGGTTTTCACCGCCTGACGAACCGCTGTCAGTCGCCTTCCTTCTGGAAGTAGGCCAGCGAAGAAGGGTGGGATCGCCCCGCCGGAAGTTCTTGACGGATTTGAGGTTCGGGGGAGGGATGCGGCGACGGGTGGGCCAGAGGATTGGAGGTAGTCGCCCGTATAGGCGAAGTCGATGCCGTCCTTTGTGCGAGAGAGGGTGGCTGCCAGCTGCCCGGCTTTGTAGACGTCGGCGACAGCGACATTCCGCAGCAACTCCAAGTCGGGCCTCATGTCCGGGTGGTAGCTCCCAGTTCTAGCCCGAGCACGGCGTAGACGGCCAGAACCTTGTCTAGTCGCACCGTTGGCTTGCCGTGTTCGAGACTATGAATGAACCGAATGGACACGCCAGCCAGATCAGCCAGTTCTTCTTGACGCAGCCCAAGAGAGCGGCGCTGGAGGCGAGCAGCAATCCCTAGTTTAGCAGCGGTCTCTTCCATCCAGTCCTCCGTTTCAGCACGATCGTTCTGAAACTGGAGTTTACTGTCTATTCGAACCCGATTCCAGCGGGTTCGGCGCGATCGTGCTGATAAGCGAGAAACTAGTCGGTGGCGGATCTCAGAATCCGGCCAACTAACTAATCAGGGCGAACGAACACGTTCGTTCTGATATCATTGGGAGATGAGTAAGACATCCGTGGAGATCGACCGAGATATCGCAAGCCGGGCTGCCGACATCCTGGGCACAACAACGTTGCGCGACACCATCGACGCGTCCCTCCACGAGATCGTCAACGCCAAGCGCCGCCTCGAACTCATCGCCCTGCTACAGCAGTCAGATCGCTACCACCTCGACGCGGCCGACAAAGCGTGGGGCGGAGACAACTGAAGTGGCCCGAGCTACATACCTCGCTGATACCAGTGCATTCGCCCGACTGAACAAGCCCCACGTTGCCTCGGCAATTGGCCCGATGATTGCCGAGGGCAAGATCGCGCTGTGCGCTCCGGTCGCGTTCGAGCTCGGATTCAGCGCCCGCAGCAGCGCTGACTACCAAGCCATCATGAGCCGTATTGATGCCTTCGAGTCGGCACCCGCCACCGAAGGCGACCACCAACGCTGCCTCGACGTGCAACGGCTTCTCGCCCAAAAGGGCCAACACAGAGCCGTCTCGCTCGTCGATGCACTGGTCGCAGCTATCGCGGAGAGCCGTAACCTAACCGTCTTGCACTACGACGCCGACTTCGAACTCGTCTCCAACCTCACAGGCCAACCGCACCAATGGGTTGTTGAACCAGGCACAGCAGACTGAAGTTCTGTATCTCGTACGCCTTCCTCGCGTCGATGCCAAGGTCTGGCCGTTCGTTCGGGTCGCTTCAAGGGTCTTGAGATCACCGCCCGGCTACGAGGTGCGCCAGGGTTGGGGCACAAACCTGGGGGTGACAGATGCGTAGCTGGCGTATTCGGAATAACGCTCGGCCAGGCGAGCCTCTTCCCAGCGCGCCTTGCGATCAAAGAACAAGAAGGTGACCACGCCAATTGCCAAGCTGATCAGGCTGCCGGACGGAATGACCAGCCCAACCACGATGGCCAGCACACCGGTGTAGATGGGGTGCCGCACGTACTTGTAGAGGCCGGCGGTGGTGAGCTTGCCCCGTTTGGTTGGAACCGGGGTTGGGGTAAGGGCCGTGCCCAGTCGAAGCGCCGCTATTGCCATAATGACGAACCCGGCAAAGAAGAAGATAGAGCCAACGGCGTTTACCCAGCCTGGGGTGGCCCAGTCATCCCTGGACGGCACCAGAACAAGGGCGATGATCAGTACGGCTTGGGCGGCTACGAACGCCCAGCCTGCAAGGTTCTTGTTCACAAACGGAAAGGTTAGCGAAATGTCCGTAAGACCGGACGCTAGCCTTGGGCAACATGTGCAGAAGGACGACTTGCTCGAATTGTCAGAAGCCCTCGTGGGCAGGCTGCGGGGCCCACGTAGAGCAGGTGCTGGCCGACGTCGCCGTCGCTGACCGCTGCGCGTGCACCCCCGAGGAGCTGGCGGGCACAAGTTGGTTCCGTCGCCTGCTCGGGCGCTGAGAACCGGCCCCCGGGGAAAGCGTCGCAGCTACTTGACCAGTGGCAGCCCGGCGTCAGACCACGACAGGATTCCGCCGTCAATGTCTGAAACGTCGGTAAACCCCAGCTGTTCCATCACCGCCGCGGCCTGGCCGCTCCGGTTGCCAGAACGGCAGTACAGAAGATAGGGGACGTTCGGGTCCAGTTCGGCTAGTTGGTCGGCGAAGTCGGCTTCGTAGAAGTCGATCATGATGGCACCTTCGAGACGACCCTCGGCAAACTCTTCGGGGGTGCGCACGTCCAGGATCACCAGATCTTGGGGTGGCTCGGCCTGAATTTCTGCCCCTTCTTGAGGGGTGACGAGCCGAATTCCAAGCGCCTCGCCAGAGGGCTCGGCTTGCTGATCGGACGTAGCTGGTGTTGAGGCCGTCTGGTCGTCTCCGCCTCCGCAGGCTGCCACAACAAGTGAGAGCGCGATGCCGGTGGTGGCCAGAAGAAGTTTGGGTCTGGTCAAGCCCGTGGTACTTGAGATCATTGCACCTATTGTACGGACACGCGGCCTTTAGGCAACCCGTACGTACTTCGTAGCTGATATGTTCAGTAGTACGGATTAACAGTTCATGTCAACGCGAGAGGGAAGATTCATTGGCGATAAGGGCTCTTGATCGGGCAAACCCCATGCCCTTGTGGGCACAACTGGAAAGCGAATTGAGGAGGCGCCTACAGAACGGCGAGTTCGACGAGGGCTTCTTTCCTACCGACTTGGTGTTAACAGAAGAGTATGAGGTAAGCCGTCACACTGTTCGTGAGGCCATCCGTCACCTGAACAAAACGGGGCTTCTGAAAAGAGAAAGGGGCCGGGGCACCGTTGTGAACCGCTCCGAGTTCGAGCAGTCGCTTGGCACCCTCTACAGTCTCTTTCAGTCAGTTGAAGCTGCTGGCACCGAACAGACAAGCGAGGTGTTGCAGCTGGAGGTGGTAACTGACGCCGCTGCCGCGCTGCATCTTGAGCTTCCAGAAGACACCAAGCTGATTCTCCTGGCGCGGCTGCGGCTGGCGGGTTCTGAGCCGCTAGCGGTAGACCGTGCTTGGCTTCCCGAAAGTGTTGCTGGCGGGCTTCTCGACGCCGACTGGTCTCACACCGCCCTCTACAACGAGCTGGCCTCGATTGGCGCCCCGGTTCCCAACCAGGGCTGGGAGCGGCTCACTCCTTTGGTCCCAACACCGGCAGACCGGGCAAAGTTGGGCCTGAAGAGGGCCGAGGCCGCCTTCTACTTGGAGCGACTGGGAAGCCGTGATGGAGTGCCAATTGAATGGCGCACCACCATCATCCGAGGCGACAGGTACCGCTTCGTAACCGAGTGGTCTGCGGGAAGCCGCAGCGAGCTTCGTCCATCGGCCACCTGAGCTCAGCAGCCTTTCCGGTTCCCGACAGTTGACCGACTCCTAAGTCTTTCGGATAGACCGCTTGACCGCTGTTTCCGCCGCGCTGGAGACCCCGAACCTGTTTCGCTGGTTGGCCACGCGTCGCATTCTCGAACTGTCGGGTGCGTTGGGAGCCGATGGTGCGATAATGGTTCTGTGGCTGCCACAAAGACCATCGAGGTCGACGGACGAGTAGTACAGGGAGCGCGCTTGGCGCGAGTCTGTGAACGATTCGGCGTCGCCGAGCTAGCTATCTTCGGTTCAGTGGCCCGAGGTGAGGCCTCGCCCGACAGCGACATCGATCTCTTGTACAAACTCGCCCCTGGCGCACGTCTTGGCTTCGATCTCTTCGATCTCGAAGATGCTCTGGCCGAAGTGTTCGGTCGGACGGTCGACCTGGTCTCTAAGGACGCCATCCATCGGCTGATCGGAAAGAGCGTCCTGGCCGAGGCGGTCGTTGTCTATGCAACGTGATCGGGTGCTCCTTGCGGAGATGATTGATGCCGCGGCGCGGGTCGTCGAGATGGTTGCTGAGCGGACTGCTGGGGACCTTGATGCCGATGACTTGATGCCGATGATCTGAGGCGAGACGCGGTTCTCTGGAATCTGACGGTCTTGGGCGAGGCAGCAAATCAGATCTCTGTCGAGCTCAAGAACGCACGGCCCGAAATTACTTGGAGCGATCCGATTCGTCTTCGAAATAGGCTAGTTCACGGCTACTGGTCGATCGAGATGGACGTGGTCGTTGCCACTGCATCAGACGATCTGCCAATGTTCCTGAAGCAGCTTCGAGCAATCCAAAAATCGCTTCCCGAGGCGTGACTGTGATTCCTCTTGGGGCCCCGGTCCATTGAAACGAGGTTTCCGGCGCCTTCCCTGAATCAGCCGGGCCAACAGCTTTGATAGACCGCTTGACCGTGTGACCGAAAGACCGTACATTTACTGAACTGCTTCAATCTACATGGGGGAGCTTGAATGACCCGTCTTGGGTTCCTGTTGGACAGCGACAACTGCATTGGCTGCCATGCGTGCACGATCGCGTGCAAGTCAGAACACGATGTGCCCCTCGGCGTGAACCGCACCTGGGTGAAATACATCGAAACCGGCACGTTCCCAAACGTTGCCCGCAAGTTCAACGTGATGCGTTGCAATCAATGCGAAGACGCGCCCTGCATGACGATCTGCCCAACCTCGGCCCTCTTCAGGGCAGACAACGGCGTTGTCGATTTCCAGGACGACGACTGCATTGGCTGCAAGTCCTGCATGAATGCCTGCCCATACGACGCGCTCTACATAAACCCGGAAACGAACACGGCGCACAAGTGCAACATGTGCAATCACCGTTTGGAGGTTGGCCTCGAACCGTCGTGTCAGATTGTGTGCCCAACAGAGGCCATCAAGATCGGCGACCTCGACGATCCGACCAGCGAGATCAGCATCATCATTGCCAGAGACGACGTTTCTGTTCGGGCCCCCGAGCAGAACACCCAACCAAAGGTGTTCTATCGCGGGGCCGACCAGGCCAGCCTGGACCCCACACGAACTGCCATTGCCAACGACGGAATGATCTGGGCCGACACGCTGCGCGACCCGAACGGCACTCGGCACCCAACGGTGCCTGTAACGCTTGGCAAAAAGCCGACAGACTTGAATGGTGTGGTTGCCAGAACCGCATACACCACCTCTCACCAGATGACCTGGAAAGAGAAGGTGTCTGGTTATCTGGTCACCAAGGCGGTTGCCGCCGGGGTGATGATGGTTGCTGCCCTCCTGGTATTGCTTGGCAACGCCGACAAGCAGGCCGCAGTTGGGGTGGTTCCCGCACTGGTTGCCGGGGTGTTCCTGGGGTTGACCGGGGTGCTGTTAGTAACTGACCTGAAACAGCCTGGCCGCTTCCACTACCTGCTGACAAAGGGCAACTGGACGTCGTGGCTGGTGAAGGGGGCATACATCCTGATGGCGTTCGCCGCAGTGTGTGGCCTCTGGTTCTTTGCCGGGATCTTGGATGCTCAGTGGGCGCTGAAGGTTCTGGCCATCCCGGCTGTGTTGGGAGCTGGCGGAACCGCGGGCTACACCGCCTACCTCTTCGCTCAGTGTGAGGGCAGGGATCTCTGGCAGACCCCGCTGCTGCTGCCGGTGCTGCTGGCTCAGGCGGTCACCGCAGGCGGGGCCACCTACGCCATCCTTGACCTGTTCATTGATGTTCCAGAGCCCACGGCGATCCGTTGGGTTCTGCTCGGCGGCGTTACAGCCACCGCGGCACTGATTGCCATTGAGCTCTCGGCTTCTGGCAGCCGCCACGTTGAGCTGGCCATTGAGACAATGACCAAAGGTCAATACGCCAAGCAATTCTGGTGGGGTGGAATCCTGTTGGGGCTGGTGATTCCAGCGGCCGCAGTTGTATTGGCCCTGGCAGTTGGCATGGATTCGCCTGCTCTTGTTGCCATTGCCAGCGTGGCTGCGCTTGTTGGCATGTTCGCATACGAAGACGCCTTTGTGCGGGCCGGCCAGTCTGTGCCGCTCTCATGATTGTGACCGAACCTCGAGGAGTCCTTTGTGACTGAGCTTTCCAATTATCCGCCGTTCGACAAATGGCACGATTGGCGCGAGCTGGATGCCAAGGCATGGCCAGACAAGGTGGAGCGCAAGTACACGCTGGTGCCAACCACTTGTTTCAACTGCGAATCTGGCTGTGGCCTTGTTACCTACTTCGACCAGGAAACGGGCCAGATCGCCAAAGTTGAGGGCAACCCCGAACACCCAGGCAGCCGGGGTCGCACCTGCGCCAAGGGCCCGGCAACCCTGAACCAGATCTATGACCCCGAACGGATTATGTATCCGATGAAGCGGGTTGGCCCCCGAGGCTCGGGCGACTGGGAACGCATCACGTGGGACGAAGCCCTAGACCAGATCGGGGCCAAGATTCGCAAGGCGTTTGTTGAGGATCGACGCAACTCGATCATGTACCACGTTGGTCGGCCCGGCGAGGATGGTTACACCGACCGCGTCCTGAAGGCCTGGGGGGTAGACGGCCACAACAGCCACACAAACATCTGCTCGTCCAACGCCCGAATTGGCTACCAAAGTTGGATGGGCCATGACCGGCCCTCGTCGGACTTCGCGAACGCCAAGGTGATCTTCTTGATCTCGGCCCACCTCGAATCTGGCCACTATTTCAATCCGCACGCCCAACGCATCATGGAAGCTCAGGCCAACGGCGCCAAGATCATTGCGGTCGACCCCCGCCTGTCCAACACCGGAGCAAAGGCCGACTACTGGCTGCCAACCTGGCCCGGCACCGAACCGTTCCTTCTGCTGGCCATTGCCCGCTTGCTGATTCAGTCTGAAACCTGGAATGCCAAGTTCGTTCAGCGCTGGACGAACTGGGAAACCTACTTGCGGGAAAAGCATCCCGAGCGCCCGGTCGAGTGGGGCCAGGTTAGAGATGCGATGCTTGATGAGTACGCTGAATACACCCCCGAGGCGGCCGAGCAAAAGACCGGGGTAGACGCCGAAACCATCCGCGAAATAGCAGAGCTGATAGGCGCCAACCCAACCAAGTTCGCTTCACACAATTGGCGGGCCGCAGGCGCAGGCAACCGTGGCGGCTGGCAGGTTGCTCGGTGCCTCTTTTTCCTGAACGTCCTTACCGGGTCGGTGGCAACCAAGGGCGGCACGGCGGGGAACGGCATGAACAAGTTCAAGCCTGCGGCCCCAATTGGTGCCCCTGGAATCACCAGTTGGAACGAACTGGAGTGGCCAAAGGAATACCCGCTTTCGTACCACGAGATGTCTATTTTGTTGCCCCACTTCCTCAACGAGGGCAGGGGCACCCTTGATGTCTACTTCTCCCGCGTTTACAACCCAATCTGGACCAACCCCGACGGTTTCACCTGGATGGAGGCGCTGCGAGACGAAGACAAGGTGAAGTGCCATGTTGCCCTTACCCCAACGTGGTCTGAGACGTCCTGGTTTGCCGACTATGTGTTGCCAATGGGCGTAAGCGCAGAACGCCACGATGTTCATTCCTATGAAACCCATGCTGGCCGTTGGATTGGTTTCCGCCAGTCGGTGTTTCGTCGTTACGCCGAGATTCAGAACGGGGGAGACCTGGGCCCCGATGCTCGCAGCCATGAATACAACCCCGGCGAAGTTTGGGAAGAGAACGAGTTCTGGATCGATCTCTCCTGGCGGATCGACCCTGATGGCGAGCTTGGGGTTCGCAAATGGTTCGAATCAGAAGAGCACCCTGGCAAACCGCTGACCATTGATGAGTACTACGCCAAGATGTTTTCAGAGAGCGTTCCTGGGCTGGCCGACGCCGCAGAAAAAGCTGGCCAGACACCGCTTGAATACATGAAGGATCGCTCGGCTTTCGCCGTTCCCGGCAATACCTACGAGCCATACGAGCGCCCGGTCGCCGAAGAGGCAATTGCTGGCTGTGAGCTTGATGCCGACGGTGTCTACCGGGCCCCCGGCACGCCCGGGTCTTGGTCTGGTGACCTTGCAAGTTTGGACGACCTGAAGCTGTCGCCGCTTGGCGACGGCTCGCCTGCGGTGAACATCGAAGGTGAGGTGAAAGAGGGGTTTCCCACTCCTTCAAAGAAGCTTGAGCTCTACTCAAGCACTCTTGCCGACTGGGGCTGGCCCGAATATGCCACCCCAACCTGGATTCCAAGCCATGTGCATTGGGAAGACCTAGACATGGAGGGCAACGAGCGCATCCTGTTGCCAACGTTCAGGATCCCAACCCTGATCCACACCAGGTCGGCCAATTCAAAGTGGCTGAACGAGATCAGCCACCGGCACCCCTTGTGGATCCATCCCGAGGATGCCGAGAAGCTTGAGATCGAGGAGAGCGGCCTGGTGCGGGTAACAACGCGCATTGGCCACTTCGTGATCTCGGCCTGGCGCACAGAAGGCATTCGCCCCGGCGTGGTTGCCGCGTCGCATCACATGGGCCGGTGGCGGCTGGAAGAAGACAAAGCCCGGTCTTGGAGCAGCGGCAAGGCCTCGCTCACCAGCGAACCAAACGCCGACGGCGGCACTGTGTGGAAGTTGAAGCGAGAGCACGGAGCCAAGCCGTATGAGTCCAGCGATGCCGACACCGGCCGGATCTGGTGGAACGACACCGGCGTGCATCAGAACGCAACTTTCTGCGTTCAGCCCGACCCCATTTCTGGAATGCAATGCTGGCATCAGCGAGTTCGTGTCGGCCCAGCTCAGTCTGGCGATGAGTACGGCGATGTTGTGGTTGACACAGCCAAGTCTCGTGAGGCCTACTTGGATTGGCTTTCCCAAACCCGCCCCGCCGGAACCAACGACTCTGGCCTGCGCCGCCCCCTCTGGTATGCCCGCCCGCTGAAGCCTTCGCCGTCGGCTTACCGGCTGCCAGACGAGTGATCCCTCAGGAGGGGCGCCGACAGACGCCCCGACCAATGTGATAGTTCGTTGTTCGCCGAGTTAGCGAGGCGAAATCAGCCAATCGAGTCCCCCTCTATTCGCTAGGCCCCTTAGTTCTAAACCAGCACCGGCCGGGCAGAGCCGGAGAAAGAGACCCACCCGAATGTTTGACCTACTACCAGACCGGCTTCCCTGGTTTATTGGGGGGCCAATTCTTGGCCTGCTGATCGTTGGCTTGTTCGTTGTTGCCAACCAGCCACTTGGGGCCAGCGGCGCCTACGTGCAGACCTCGGGATTCATGCGTCGCCGAGATGGAATCATTGTGTGGCGAGTGTGGTACTTCGTTGGCCTGTTTGTTGGCGGAATCCTGGTGACCCAAATTCTGCGACAGGGTGCCGAAGTGCGTTCGGGCTATGACGCGCTGCGGGCGGTGTTCCCTCTTTGGGCCACAATTCCCCTGGTGTTTGGTGGCGCAACCCTGCTTGGTTATGGCGCGGCAATGGCAGGCGGCT
>QIKW01000221.1 GCA_003231975.1 Acidimicrobiia bacterium | reverse complement strand
AGGCTGGAAGGGGGCCGCGGCCGGAATCATCGAGGTAGCGGCCGAGCAGCTGCTGGGTGGGGGCTCAAACCCGGTCGCCACGGTTGTTGGGCCGTGCATTCAGCCTGCGGCCTACGAATTCGGAGCCGCTCAGTTAGACAGGCTGACCGGACGCTTCGGCGATACCGTCGAGGGTGTGACCAACGAAGGCACACGGGCGCTCGACCTGCACCGGCTGATCTCTGTCTGTTGCCACAACGCAGGCTGGCCCGAGCCCCGCAGGCCCGCTTGCACCAGCGGTAGTGGCTTCTTCAGCCATCGCACCAGGAGGGACCTTGGGCGTCAGGCTACCGTCGCATGGATCGAGCGATGACCGACCCAACCGGGGTTGGTCACCAAGAATTGGCAAGGCGGCAAGAATTGGTAGAGCGGCTTGAGGCGATACAGCAGCGGATTGTGCGGGCCGGGGGTTCGCTTGAGCGAACCGCGGTGTTGGGGGTCACAAAAACGCGTCCAGCCTCGGTTGCCGCCACAGCCGCAGCAATCGGGCTGATCGACCTTGGTGAGAACTACAGCCAGGAGTTGGTGGCAAAGGCAAGCCAGCCTGGCGCCGAATCGGTCCGCTGGCACATGATCGGTCCCGTCCAGCGAAACAAAGTCCGCAAGTTGGCGGGGCTGGTACACCTGTGGCAAACCGTCGACCGCCGCGATCTGGCCTCCGAGATAGCAAAGCGGGATCCGTCTGCGTTGGTTCTGGTGCAGGTCAACAGCACAGATGAGCCGCAAAAGTCTGGCTGTGCACCCACCGAAGCAGCTGGCTTGGTCAGCCACTGTGCAGATCTGGGCCTTGGTGTTCGCGGGCTCATGACTATCGGGCCAACTGACGGGAGTGATCCCCGGCCCGCTTTCTCGCTGCTTCGCTCAATCGCCGAGCGGCTTCAGCTCGCTGAACTGTCAATGGGAATGAGCGACGACCTCGAGGCTGCGGTCAAGGAGGGATCAACCATGATCCGGGTTGGCACTGCGTTGTTCGGGAAGCGACAACTATGACCAGCAACTTTCTAGCAAGATTGAGCGGAATCCAGCATCAAAATTACTTCAGGAAATTCAAAAGCACGATAAGGCATGTCAGTCGTGCGAAACTACCCTGCACGAGTGCCGCAGCCGAGGCGACGGCCGGAAGGTTCTAGTTATGTCCATGTTCCGAAACGTGATGGTATTTCTGGGCCTTGGGCCCGATGAGGAGTACGACGACAGCTACCTCTATGACGATTCCGATGAGGCCGCGCCCGATGGCGGCCAGCCCGGTCCTCCAAAGGACGGCCGAGATAGGAGCGGGGGGCAGTGGGGCCCGAAGGGCACCGGCGTAGGCCCGGTCGCCGGATCGGGAGTAACTCCAAGGCCAACCGGTGAAGCCGTCAGTTCGGTCCGTAGCATTCGGGCCGTGGCCGACGACGACACAGCCTTTCGAGTACGAGCAATGTCCTCTGGCGATTCAGACGAGCGGTCGATTCAACCGGTGCCATTGCAACGTTCCAAACCACGCACCATTTCGCCCCAGTCGTTTGGTGACGCCAAGATCCTGGCCGACGAATTCAAACGAGGCACCCCGGTAGTTATGAATCTTCAGGCCGTCGATCGCGACCTGGCGAGGAGGCTGATCGATTTTGCCAGCGGCGTCTGCTACTCGCTGGGTGGAGCGATGGAGAAGTTGGCAACAAACGTTTTCCTTCTGATTCCGAAGGGAATCCAAGTTTCAGACGACGACCGGCGCCGGATCGACGAGCGCGGTTTCGACCGCTGAGATGGATCTCGTCTGCATCCTCGTCCTGCTGTTCCAACTGGCCTTCCTGTTGCGAATAGTCATGAGTTTCTTCCCAATCGGCGCGGCGTCACCTGTCGCTAACGCCAGAGACCTGATCGTCACGATCACCGATCCCGTGGTTCTGCCTTTGCGGCGGGCTCTGCCACCGTTGCCGGGAGGGATGGCGTTCTTCGGAATCGCCGAACTGGTAATCTTGGTGCTGCTTTTTGTCATCACCGGCGTCGTTTGCCAGCCCTAGAGAACCACCCCATCGGGGCAGTTCTGCCAACGGTCAACCTCGTGTGCCAACAGCAGGGCTACTCTGGCGAGTTATGGCTGCCCCGAATGACAAACTGAGCGTGCTTCGTCGGATCCCGAAGGTTCGTTTCCACGAAGAAATGCACGGCTACAACAAACAACAGGTAGACCGCGTTCTCGAGAATCTTGCGCCCTTGGCAGACGAGGTCGACATTCTGCTCGACCGGTTGGCTGCCGCCGAACAACGGGCCGCCGCAGCCGAAGCCGTCCTGATGGAAAGCGGAGGCAAGGCGCCAAGCGTCGAAAACGTCGCCGCCCCTACAGTTTCGGTCGAGCCCAAGGGCCCTTCGGATGTTGAAGGTGTGGCCCCCGCCGATTTCGACGAAACCTTGGCCAAGACATTGTTGTTGGCTCAACGCACGGCCGACGCCACGGTCAAGGAGGCGGGCGACAGCGCCATTCGGATCCGCACCGAGGCTGAGGCTGAGGCGTCGGGGTTGCGAGAGGAGGCAAAGCTTGACGCCGCCCGAATCCGCACCGATGCCGAAGGTCAGCGTGACGAGGCCGTTCAGCAGGCGAACGCTCAAGTTGTCGCCATGGTCGACGAGGCTAGGACAACTCTGGAAACCAAGGTTTCCAAGGCCGAGACCGAATTGGTTGAGGCCCATGAGGGCACCCGGTCACAGCTGTTGTCTCAGATCGAGGATCTCTCGACGAACCGCGACGGTCTTTTGCTGGACGTTGAGAACATCGAAGGTCATCTGGCCGCACGCCGGGAAACGATTCGTGAAGCGTTGAATGAGCTGTCAGCTGTTGTTGAGGATCCAGAGCGCCTCCGAACCTCAATGCCGCCAACCGCAAGTGAAAGCCTGCCTGCAGCTGTAGTCGACGACGGTCCGATAAAGGTCGATGTACCGGCCTTGGAAACCTTGGCGGTTGGGGTTATGACTCCCATCCAGGAAACGCCAGACGATGCTGTCGCCCCCGAGCAGGCTGCCCCCGACTCAGCCCAGTCAGACGCCGCATTGGGCGACGCCGCCTCCGGGGTTGTTTGGGCCGACGGCGACTCAGCAGAGCCTGGTGATGGCTCCGAAACTGCCGCGGCCACCCTCTCGGTGGTTGACCCCTCGGTCGGCGAGCCGGCAACCGTTGGCCCTGAGCCTGAAGGCTCCGAGGTTGAAGGCTCCAAGGTTGAAGCCAACGACGACGATTCTGGGGGCGAACCAACGGCCGCGCTGCCATTGGTGGATGTTGAAAACCAATTGCGGTCCGGAGTGGATGAAACTGTTTCGTCGCGGCCGTCTTGGGCAGACTCTGTGCCTGAGGCCGAAGCGGCCCAAGATCCTCCACAAGGCAGCGACACGTTTCTTGATGAGCTGCGGCGGGTCACCACCCAGGAAACCGAAGAAGACGACGCTTTGGCCAACTTTTTGAACGAGGGTGACGCCGACGGCAAAGGCGGTTGGTTCGGAAGGCGGCGCTAGCCAGAATCTCGCTCGCTCAGCGAAACTCCCACCGTTGCAGTTTCGCCTCCCAGATCATGTTGGCTGAAACCGGCCCAGTTGGCGCTGCGGTTGGCGTCGGCCGAATCGGTGTCGTCGTTGAGGACAACGGCCAGATCGGTGGCCAGAACCTGGCCCGCGATGAATTCCAAATGCGGCTCCAGAATTGCCGCCATGGAGTTGGCAAGGCCAAGACCCAACCGAATTCGGTCGGTCACGTCGAAGCCTGCGTTCCTGCGTTCCTGCTGCACTATTCTGACGATGTCTCGGGCCAGACCTTCAGACTCAAGTTCGGGCGTAAGCGCAGTATCGATTACCACCACAGCAGCGTTGCCAGGAAGTGGCGCCGCGGCGATGCCTTCGTGGGGATCGAGCGCCATCGAGAACTCGTCTGGCTGTAGAAGTTGCCCGGCCACCGCAACGGTGCCGTCGGGGTTTGATGTCCATTCTCCCGCCTTCGCTGCTTTGATCACCGTTTGCACGTTCTTCCCGAGCTTTGGGCCTAGAGAGCGGGCGTTTGGCTGCAGTCGGAATGATCCGTAGGCGGAAACATCGTGGCTGAACTCAACCGTTTTCACGTTGATTTCGTCTGCCAGCAACGAGGCGAAGGGCAACAGGTCATCGGCACCCTCGCCTGCGATCGTGGCCGAGGCCAGAGGCAGCCGCACTCTGAGCCCGTTGTCTTCTCTTAAGGACAGAGCGGCCGAAGCAGCGTGGCGGACACGATCCATTGCGTCCACCAATTGGGGGTTGGAGGGCAACGACTGCTTGTCGGGCCACAATTCGAGATGAACCGATTCCGCATCGGTTCCTGCTGGCGCCAAACCTTGCCAGATTTCTTCTGCGATCATCGGCAGGTACGGCGCCATCACCTTGGTGAGGGTGCCAAGCACGGTGAACAGTGTGTCGATGGCCTCTGCTGTTTCGTCCTTGCGGGTGTCGGTGCCCCAAAAGCGGTCTCGGCTTCGTCTGATGTACCAGTTGTTCAGCGCGCCGAGATAGGAACGGATTTCGGCCGCACCTCCCGGTAGGTCATACGCATCAAGACTTGCGCCAGTCGCTTCAACCAGCTGTCTTGTTTTGGCCAGGATGTATTGATCCAGAACATTGCTCGAGTCGGTTCGGAACTTTGCCTCTCGCCCCTCGGCGTTCGCGTACAGGATGAAGAATGAGTAGGCGTTCCAGATTGGTAGAAGAATTTGGCGGGTGACGTCGCTGATTGCCTCGCTGCTGATTCGTCCGTTGCCGCCGCGAACCAGATTGCTGGATACGAAGTACCACCTGAGGGCGTCCGAGCCCTGCTTTTGGAATACTTCGGAAGGTTCTGGGTAGTTGCGCAGTTTCTTCGAAAGCTTGGCGCCGTCTTCTGCCAACAAAACTCCGTGGGCCATCCCGTTCTGGAATGCGGGCCGATCGAACAACGCTCCGGCCAGCACGTGAAGGGTGTAGAACCAGCCTCGGGTCTGGTTGATGTATTCGACGATGAAGTCAGCCGGAAAATGACTGTCGAACCACTCCTTGTTCTCGAACGGGTAGTGGACCTGGGCGAACGGCATCGCCCCGCTCTCGAACCAGCAGTCAAGAACTTCTTCAACCCGGCGCATCGTGGAATTGCCGCTTGGATCATCGGGGTTTGGTCTGGTCAGCTGATCTACGAACGGGCGGTGGAGATCGTCTGGCCTGACCCCGAAATCCTCTTCGATCTGATCGAGGCTTCCGTAGACGTCAATCCTTGGGAAATCGGGATTGTCGCTGCGCCAAACAGGGATGGGCGAACCCCAGAAACGATTGCGGCTGATTGACCAGTCTCGGGCGCCCGCCAGCCACTGGCCGAACCGACCCTGCTGGATGTGGCTTGGGATCCAATTGATCTCGTGGTTCAACTCGATCAGACGGTCTCTGATCTTTGTGACCTCCACATACCAGGACGAGATTGCCTTGTAGATGATGGGCGTGTCGGTCCGCCAGCAATGGGGGTAGTTGTGTTCGTAAGTGTCGTGACGAACAACGCTGCCGCTGTCTTTGAGGTATCGAATGATGCCAGGGTTCGCATCGAACACGTTTTGGCCCGCCCACTCGGGAACGTCGGCGGTGAACCGCCCCTGATCGTCTACGGGAACCGCCCGTCCGATTTCGATCCCGTTGGCCTCGCTGATCACCTGGTCGTCTTCACCGAAGCCTGGCGCCATGTGCACAACGCCGGTGCCTTCGGAAGTGTCGACGAATTCTGCGCCGAGCACTCGGAATGCGGGAGACGGATGATTGGGATCGGAACGGTCGTCGAAGTAAGGAAAAAGAGGGCTGTAGGTTCGTCCAACCAGATCTGAACCAGCGACGGTGCCGACAACGTCGGATCCAAGCTGAGCTTCGTATTTGGCGAGAGCGCCGGTGCCAATCAGGACAAAGGATCCCTTGATCGGGCCGTCGGCAACTTTCACGATGGAGTACTGAATCTCAGGGCCCACCGCCAGTGCCAGGTTCGATGGCAAAGTCCACGGCGTGGTGGTCCATGCCAGGATCTTTAGCCGGCCGGGGTCACCCGGTGCCGGGTGTAGGTCGAACGCCACGGTGAGGGCCGGGTCCTGGCGAGGCCGAGTTGCGTCGTCGAGCCGTATCTCGAAGTTTGACAGTGGTGTTTCGGCCCCCCAAGAGTAGGGCATGACCTTGTAGGCCTCGTAGATCAATCCTTTGTCGTGGAGCTCCTTAAAGGCCCACATGACCGACTCCATATAGGAGAGATCCATCGTCTTGTAGTCGTTCTTGAAGTCGACCCAGCGTGCCTGACGGTCGATGCTTGTCTCCCATTCGGAGGCGTAGCGCATCACAGACGTTCGGCAATGGGCGTTGAAGCGTTCAAGCCCGAATTCCAGAATGGCGGCTCGTCCTCGAACGTCGAGCTGGCGCTCGGCTTCCATCTCGGCCGGAAGGCCATGGCAGTCCCAACCAAACCGCCGATCCACCCGCTTGCCTCGCATTGTTTGGTAGCGGGGAACGACGTCCTTCACATAACCGGTGAGAAGGTGGCCGTGATGGGGCAGGCCGTTGGCAAACGGGGGGCCGTCATAAAAGACGAACTCTTGATCCTCGGGTCGTTGAGCGATGGATTTCTTGAACGTCTGCTCGGTGTTCCACCGCTCCAGAATTCGTCGTTCCATTGCCGGGAAGTCGGCAGGAGAAGGCACCTCACGATAAGGGGGACGACGAGAGTCTGGCATGGGCCGAAAGCGTAGCGGTGGCTGCACGGCGGTCGGCTCGATTTTTGGCGGCCGTTGGCGGGATCGGGCCTGTCGGGCGGGGGTGTGTGGTCTTGAGCCGCCGCTGACCTACACTCCTTCGACTTCCGGTTCCAGTATCGACCTGCTCGCCTGGGCACCGGCACCAACCAGCCCCTCCCAGAAAGCGGCAGTACCTATCGTGGCGCTAAAGAAAGCACCGGCCAAGAAGGCGGCAACCAAGAAGACTGTGGCCAAAAAGGCCGTTGCAAAGAAGGCTCCGGCCAAAAAAGCGACCGCGAAGAAGGTTCCGGCCAAAAAGGTGGCCGCAAAAAAGGCCGCAACGGCAAAGGCCCCCCAGAAGGTTGAATCAGCTAAGGGGGCAAAGGCAGCTGGTTCTTCGCGGCGTTCGAGACGAGGAGCTCCGAAACCAGCTCCACCAATTCCCGCCTGGCTCAAAGACAAAAAATGGCTCAAACAACAGCATCAGCTGCTTCTTGACGAGCGGCGTAAGTACACCTCAAATGCCGAAGCGTTGGCAGCCGAGGCCGCAGCCCTCATGGCTGATCGCGAGCCCGGAGACGTGCAATTCGATGAAGAGTCTGGCGAGGGCGACACTTTGGCTGTTGAAAGAGATCGAGATCTTGCCCTTTCGGCAAAGGCCAGGGAAATCGTGGATGAGATCGACGCTGCGTTGATTCGCTTGGACTCCGGGGTTTACGGCGTTTGTGTCTCCAGCCGGGAGATAATCCCGAAGGATCGACTGGAGGCCATGCCGATGGCTGCCAAAACCGTTGCCGCCCAGACTGCAATGTTTTGAGCGATCGGTCGGTTGAATCTGTGATCGACAAGTCGATCGAAGGAGGGGGTTCGGCCGCTGGCGGGGGCCATGCCGGATATCGTTCGGTTTCGTTCTGGAAGGTTCTGGTTGTAACTGCGTCGGTGGTTGGACTTGATCAGGTCACAAAGGCTTGGGCAGTGCGCAATCTCAAGGACGCCTCGTGTTCAGTTGATGGTGCATGCATCGATCTATTCGGTTCGTTGCGGCTGCATCTTGTGTTTAACCCGGGTGCCGCGTTCAGCAGCTTCACCAGCGCCGGACCCGTACTGGGGGTTGTGGCCATACTGATGTCGGCCTACCTGCTGACTTTGGCCTACCGCGCGGCCGATCGTATTCTGTCTGTGCTGTTCGCAGTGGTGGCTGGTGGGGCCATTGGCAACTTGACCGATCGAATTTTCAGAGCCGAACGAGGTTTGCTCAGCGGCGAAGTCGTTGACTTTGTCGATCTCCAATTCTGGCCGATATTCAATGTGTCCGACGTTGCTGTTGTTGGGGGTGTGATCGCGCTGGCCAGTCGGCTGTGGTGGGTGGATCGACGCGAAAGATCAAACGCCAGCCCCTCGTCGTGATCCAGCGGATCGAAGAGTCGATCCCGGCGGCACTTGGCGGGCAGCGAATTGACCGCGTCGTTTCGCTTCTGGCCGACGTCAGCCGAAACGAGGCCGCTGCACTGCTAACAGCCGGCAAGGTCCTGATCGACTCCCAGTCGCCTGCTAAGCCTTCAGAGCGGGTAAATGAGGGCCAGGTCGTTCTGATCGAGGTTGAGCGAACGGTCGAGGTTCTGGAGCCAGACTCATCGGTTCAGGTCCCGGTGATCCACGAAGATGAGCATGTGCTGGTGGTTAACAAACCCGCCGGGTTGATTGTTCATCCCGGAGCCGGCGCCATCGAGGGCACCATGGCTCACGGCCTGCTCGCTCGCTACCCAGAGTTGGCCTCTGTCGGCCACGCCTCTCGGCCCGGAATCGTTCACCGGCTCGACAAGGGAACCTCTGGCTTGCTGATGGTGGCACGAACAGAACAGAGCCTGCGTTCGTTGTCAGCCCAATTGGCCGACCGGTCTGTGCTGCGGCGCTACCAAGTTCTGGTGTGGGGCAGGGTCGACTCGGCCGAGGGCCTGATCGATGCGCCTATTGGTCGGTCCGAGCGGGACCGCACGCGTCATGCGGTTGTGGCAGGCGGACGAGAGGCCCGCACCCGCTACGAGGTTTCGGAGCGCTTTGACGCCCCCGAACTCTCGGCGCTCATCTGTCGGCTCGAAACCGGAAGAACCCATCAGATAAGGGTGCACCTAGAAGCGATTTCACACCCTGTGGTTGGTGATGATCGCTACGGAGCGACCGAGGACCGACTAGGTCTCAAGCGGCCGTTCCTGCACGCCGGCGAGCTGGGTTTCGTCCACCCTGTTTCCCAACAGAGGCTAACCTTCTCGGCTGACACGCCAGCCGATCTGGTCGCAGTTATTGAGCGTCTGAGGTCCACCGCCCGTAGTGAGTAACCGACCCAAGCGGCGGCCTTTCCCGATTGGCTGACCGTCCAGCCTGGCCGGTTTCTGGCAAGCCCAAAGCAGGTTGGCCGGTTTCTGGCAAGCCCAAAGCAATTGTGCAGACGAGGCGTCGATCCTCTGGCACCGCGAAGGTTGTCTTCACCGATTCTTCGTTGTCGAATAGGCCGAACAGGCACGCCCCGAGGCCATGCCTGGTTGCCAGAAGCAGCAGGTTCTGGGCAACAGCCCCAGCGTCGATCCACCAGAACGGCTGAGGCCAGGCGTCCACTGACTCACCAAGGCCCGCTCTGGCCTTGTCCGGCTCGGAGTAGCGGTCAACATATGCAGCTGGCCTGGTAGTGAGCAAAATCAGTACCGGGGCCCGCAAGAGGCCCTGCCAGCGGAACCGGTCTCGTTTTGGGCCAGGCAGCGTTGTGTTCCAATAGCGATCAACTTCAGCGGGGGATGAGAGAACCAGGAACTCGATGGCCTGTGTGTTGCCCGCAGAGGGTCCGCGCCGGGCCAGATCCAGCAGCTGCTTGACAACCGCGGGATCCAGAGGCGTCGGGGCAAAGTTGCGGACCATGTGCCTGCGTCGTATAGCGGTTTCAAGATCCATGGCTGGTCAGCGGGTCGTCGTTGGCTCGGTTGGAGGCCACTTGGCCTCGCCGCGGGCCATTGACCCGACGTCGGCGAGCGAGAAGCCTTCAAGCAGTTCTCGCATTGCTGCACCAACGTTGTTCCAAACCGCCAGAAGCACGCATTGGCCCTCATGATCGCAGGCCCCGTCGGTATGTGGGTGCCCGAAATCGCCAAGAGAAATTGGGCCATCGACAGCCCGAACGATCTGGGCCAGGCTGATTTCTTCTGGCGATCGAGCCAGAACGTAACCTCCTCCGACGCCACGCTTTGAGCGAACGATTCCCGCTCCCTTGAGGGCAAGGAGGATCTGTTCAAGATATGGCTGTGGCAGCCCCGTTCTCTCGGCAATGGTTCTGACAGTGGTTGGTTCGTCGACCGCGCCGCCGCCTTCGCCCGAGCCCCCGGAGGGGGCGTGCATTGACAGCGACAGGAGGGCACGGGCGGCGTAGTCGCCTCTGGTTGACACTCTCACACTGACACTCTCACGAACCGAACACTACTGGCCCCCGCCGGGGCCGGGGGTCGAGGGTGCAGCGGAACTTGGAAGTACGAGGCATATTCTTCCTTCGTGAAATCCGATCCGCCAACACAGCCGACCTTGCCTGCGTTTGGGAGCGGTTGTGTCTGTGATCTGATGGCGCCACTGCTGCTTGGCCAACCTCTGGGGGCCGGAATGCCGATCTTGCTTGAACCCGGTCGGCCGAAAGTGCTTGTGGTTCTTGACGGAATCGGATGGTTGCAGCTTCAGGCCCGACCTGACGTTGCCCCTACTCTTTCCGCAATGGAAGGCGGGCCGATCACAACGGTTGCCCCGTCAACAACCGCAACCGCTCTGACCTCAATCACAACCGGACTAACCCCTGGCGAGCACGGCCTGATCGGCTACAGGATGATGGTTGACGGTCAGATCCTCAATGCTCTTCGGTGGGGAACCAAACTGAAAGGTGATGCGCGGAAAACAATACCGCCCGACTCGGTGCAGCCATTTGATCCGTTCCTCGGCAAACGGGTCGACTACGTGTCGAGGGCCGAGTTCGCTTCCTCGGGGTTCACCAAAGCGCACCTCCGGGGCGCATCACTGTCTGGCTATCGAACCCCGGCATTGCTGGTTCATGAAACGGCCAGAATTATCAAGGAAGGGTCGCCCTTCGTTTACGCCTACTACGACGGGATCGACAAAGTGGCTCATGAGTTCGGCCTCGGTTCTGAGTACGACGCCGAGTTGAGGTTTGTCGACCGGATGGTTGGCGATCTGATCGACTCTGTTCCCAGCGGCACGCAAGTAGTGCTAACGGCCGACCATGGCCAGGTCGACTGCGGCAACAACCTGGTTCCGGTTGCCGGAGACTTGACGCCGATGATCGAGTCGCTCAGCGGAGAGGCCAGGTTTCGCTGGCTTCACGCTGAGTCTGGGGCAACAGCTGAGCTGCTGGAGGCAGCCAAGGAGTGCCACGGAGATCAGGCCTGGGTGGTTTCAGCAACCGAGATGGTTGAAGCTGGATGGTTCGGCCCGTACATGAGGCCCGAGGCAAGAGATCGGCTTGGAGACGTTGCCCTGTTGCCATTCGAGCCGACCGGATTCGACGATCCAGACGACAGCGGCCCGTTCAGGCTGATCAGCAGGCACGGTTCGCTAACCGCTGATGAGATGCTGGTTCCGCTCCTCTCGGTCGTTTCGTAGGGGTTAGCGCACCGCCGCGTGTGGCGCCGGGGCGAAGTTGGGCTACAACGGAGTAATGAGCGACTCCCAGAACCAGCCAGAGGTCATTGAGGCCAGCGAGGTAACAACACCAGAGGACCTCCAGAACCCAGACGAGGAAACAGCCAAGAAGGCGCCTTCCGGTTCTATCTCCGAACCCGGCAAGGTGATGCGCATCGGCTCAATGATCAAACAGTTGCTGGAAGAGGTTCGGGCCACAGATCTCGATGAGGCTGGCCGCAACCGCCTCCGCTCTATATATGACACCTCGATCACCGAGCTTTCCGAGGCCCTGTCGCCCGATCTTCAGGAAGAACTGAACAGCCTTGTCCTTCCGTTCGGTGATTCCGAGGTGCCATCAGAATCAGAATTGCGGGTCGCCCAGGCCCAGTTGGTGGGCTGGCTCGAAGGGCTCTTTCACGGCATCCAGGCAACACTGTTCACCCAGCAAATGGCGGCTCAACAGCAGCTTCAGCAGATCAAACAAACCCAGGCCTTGCCCCCAGGCAGCCCGACTCAGCAGGCTCCCCAAACTGGGGTGTACCTCTGATTCTCGGCTGCGGCCGAAAGCTGTTTCGGCGTTTCCTGGTCGATTCGGTTTGACGCGGCCCGGCTTGGGCTGAAAACTGGTGTTCTCGTTGTCGGTCAGACACAACGAGGTCGATTCTCCTCACGTGGGGGACCATTAAGGGGGCAATACCAGATCATGGGGATTGAGGTCTATACCAAGGACTGTCGTGCACTCAGCGATGGCGAGTTGGGCGAGATGGCCGACCTGAGCACGGTTGGCCAAAGCTGGGAGGCCGGCCTGCTTTCAAAAGAGGCCGAAAGATGGGTGCTGTCAACCCAGGCCTACGAAAACGGCAAGTTGCGTGGGTTTGTGTTCAGCACACTCGAGCGGATCGGTGGAACCCCGGCTCTTGTCATTGGGTTGGCGTGCGTTGCCCGTAGGCGAAACAGGGGCCCTATTCTGCGTGGGCTCACTCACGATCAGTTCCACAAGACGCTCATGGCCTTCCCGGACGAAGACGTTGTAGTGGCAGCAAGGGTGGCCTCTCCTGGCGCCTTCGAGGTGTTCGCGGGGCTGGCTGACGTTCGGCCGTGGCCCGACACGAGGGCCAACGGGGAAGAACGGGCCTGGGGCCGTCGTCTGGCAAAGCGATATGAGACGGTCCGTTTCGACGATCGGGCAATGGTGGGCTTTGGTAACAGCGATGGGCTTATCTTTGATCATGAGTCACTGAAGCAGACTGACGCCGCCGCGCTGTTCGACAAGCAGGCCGGCACAGAGGATCGGCATCTGGTGGCCTGGGGTTGGGCCATGGCCGAGCACCTCGAACGGTTCCAAAAGCCTGCCCGCTAGCCACAACAGAGCGTGACATGAATGAGTCATATGTCACGTTTAGTGTTGACGTGTCGATTTGATGGCGTCAAGATGACGATCTGATGTCAGGCGCCTCTCGCCTAGACAACCAATTCTCTCTTCTCAGGAATCGTCTTGTTCAACCCCTCTCTCAATCGTCCGCGCCGAAATCGTGTCTTGAGACTCGCTGTGTCCGCCTGGACAGTCGTTTTGGTGCTTCTGGTGGCAACGGTCGCTCCGGCCGGGGCCCAAATGTCTCCATCCGACAGCGGCCTGGCTTCGGAAATTTTGTTGCAATTAAACAACGAAAGAGCCGCCCGGGGTGTTGCCCCGCTGGTGCCGGACTCCGCCATTGCCGCCGATGCGGTCGACTGGGCCGCCTACATGGCGTCCTCGGCCGAGTTCCTCCATTCTGGCGATCCAAGGGCCGAGATAATTGCCATGGGCTACCGCTCTGGTCAGATCACCGAAGCTTGGATGCTCTCAGGGGACCACCGGAACCTGGTTGTAGATCCGAATTTGGGTTACGCCGGGGTCGGTGTGATCTGCGACGCTGCTGGCGCAATGTGGGCAGTGGTTCAGTTTCGCCGGATCGACACCCGACTCGGCACTCAGTCCACCTCTGCCCAGTCTCCCATTGTTACCCCAGACTCTCAAGGTTCGGCCTGCGGGGAAGCAGGTAGCGCAACTGGCAGCAGCATCGAGCGCCTGTATTCAGCCTTCTTCCTTCGGTCGGCCGACCCAAGTGGGCTCACGTACTGGACCCAGCGAGCGGGTTCTGGCTTCTCGCTGTCCGACATCTCTGGAAGCTTTGCGGTATCGGCTGAGTTCCAGCAGCGCTACGGGAAGCTTGGCGACAGAAAGTTCGTGCGCCTCGTCTACCAAAATGTAATGGGGCGCAACCCTGACCAAGGAGGGCTCAACTATTGGAGTTCTCAATTGCGGGCCGGGGTCACACGTGGTGACATGATGATTCAGTTTAGCGAAAGCGCCGAATACCGGGTCCGTTCCGGGATTTCCTGAAATCTCATCTCCAACGAGTCGCCGTGAACGGCGAATCGGAACTACAATTGTGTCATTCTGCTTTCCTGCCATGCGAAGCGTGCGCAACGGTCAGGATCGGGCAGGTCACCCGAAACAACGCAATTGGTAGGAGTCGCTGACAAGCGTGGGGTCCTCATTCACTCACCTACATGTTCACACCGAATACTCCATGCTCGATGGTGCCTCCCGCCTCGAGGAGTTGGTGGCTGGGGCGGCAGCCGATGGGCAGCCCGCGCTTGGCATCACCGATCACGGAAACATGTATGGGGTTCTCGATTTCTACAAGGCCTGCCGAGCCCGCGAGATCAATCCGATCATCGGGATAGAGCTCTACCAGGCCGACGAGTCCCGCAACGAGCGCCCCAGTCGAAGGGGCAGGATCGACGACTCGGGCGGCAACACCGATGGCGGCAAGAAGCTGTACTACCACCTGATAGCTCTTGCCGAAAACAACACCGGCTACATGAATCTGATCCAGCTGGCGTCGCGGGCATACATGGAGGGCTACTACTTCAAGCCCAGGGTCGACTGGGAAGTTCTCGCCGACCACTCTGAGGGAGTGATCGCAACCACTGGGTGTCTCGGTGGTCAGGTTCTTCAGTCGCTGCTCAATGGCAACCAGAAGTTGGCGCTTGAGAAGGCGGCGCGTTTCCAGGATATTTTCGGCAAGGACAACTTCTTCATCGAGTTGCAGGACCATGGAATTCCCGAGCAGCACCGCACAAACCCCCAGCTGCTCGAAATCGCCCGCAAGATCCAAGCACCAATCCTGGCCACCAACGACTCCCACTACACTCATCGCGTTGGGCACGAGGCCCACGATGCTCTGCTTTGTGTGCAAACCGGCTCGCTGATCAGCGACTCCGAACGGCTCAAGTTCCACGGTGATCAGCACTACCTGAAAACAGCAGAAGAGATGCGCCTTCTGTGGGCAGAGCTGCCGGAGGCTTGCGACAACTCGTTGTGGATCGCCGAGAGGTGCAACGTCGAGATCGAATTCGGCAAGCCTCAGCTGCCAGACTTCGAAATACCCGAGGGGTTCACCGACGCTGATGACTACTTAGCCCACCTCACCATCGCTGGGGCCAAGGAGCGCTGGGGATCCGAACTCGCCGACGATGTCGTTAAGCGACTCAACTTTGAGCTGGACGTAATCAAGAAGATGGGTTTCAGCTCCTATTTCTTGATCACGTGGGACATGATCCGCTATGCCAGGCAAGAAGAGATCCGGGTGGGCCCCGGTCGAGGTTCTGCTGCTGGCTGCGCAGTTGCCTATTGCCTTCGCATCACCGATCTCGACCCGATCAAGTACGACCTACTCTTTGAACGCTTCCTAAACCCGTCTCGGATTTCGATGCCAGACATCGATATGGACTTCGACTCTCGTTACCGGGATCAGATGATCCGCTACTGCGCTCGCCGTTACGGCCGAGATCATGTGGCCCAAATTGTTACTTTTAGCCAAATCAAGGCCAGGGCTGCGGTTCGAGACGCGGCCAGAGTGCTTGGCTACCCCTATGCCGTAGGCGACAAGGTGGCAAAGGCAATGCCGCCACTGATCATGGGCCGGGACACCCCGCTCAAGTACTGCTTCGAAAAGTCAGACAAGTACTCGGCCGGCTACTCGGCCGCCGCCGAACTTCGGACAATGGTGGAAACCGACCAAGACGTCAAGAAGGTCATTGACGTTGCCGTTGGCCTGGAAGGACTGCGACGGTCCGACGGCATCCATGCCGCCGCAGTTGTGATCACCAAGGATCCGCTAACCACCTACCTGCCCATTCAGCGCAAGCCAGAGGCAGGCAAGCCGCTTGAAGACTCTCCGGTTGTAACCCAGTACGAGATGAACGGGGTCGAGTCACTTGGGCTTCTCAAGATGGACTTCCTGGGTCTTCGCAACCTGGATGTGCTCACCGACACAGTTAAATTGATCCGTCAGGTTCATGGCACCGCGCTAGACATTGATCAGGTTGATCTTGATGACGAAAGGACCTTCAAGCTTCTCCAGGCCGGTCAGACCATCGGCGTCTTCCAGCTCGAGTCGCCCCCGATGCGAACGTTGATGCGGTCAATGGCGCCAACCGAGTTTGAAGACGTCGCCGCCCTCGTTGCGCTCTATCGGCCGGGCCCGATGGCAGCCAACATGCACAACGACTACGCCGACCGTAAGAACGGCAGGCAGGAGATCTCATACATCCACGCCGACGCCGAGGAGATCATGGGCGAGACCTACGGCCTCATGATCTACCAAGAGCAAATGATGCGGGCCAGTCAGAAATTCGCGGGCTACTCGCTTGCCGAGGCAGACAATCTCCGGAAAGCGGCCGGTAAGAAGAACCGCGAGCTGATGGCGAAGGAAAGAGAAAGGTTCATCGCTGGCTGTGATGCCAACGGTTACGGCTCAAAATTCGGTCAGGATCTCTTCAAGATAATCGAAGGGTTCGCCGACTACGCCTTCAACAAGAGCCACTCTTACGGATACGGCTACGTAAGCTTCCAAACGGCGTTCCTGAAGGCCAACTACCCGGCTGAGTACTTCGCCTGCCTCCTCACCAGCGTTAAGTCCAACCTCGACAAGGCAGGTGTCTACCTCAACGAGTGTCGCCAATTGGGGATCTCTGTTCTGGTGCCAGACGTAAACCGCTCTGATGTCGACTTCGGCTCAGTCCCCAACCAGTCTGCGCCTTCTGAGGAGGATGGATCCAACACCCTCAACGCCATCACATTCGGACTGTCGGCGGTCAGAAACGTTGGTGAAGGCCTGGTTGAGCTGATAGTTGCCGAACGGCGGGAGTCAGGGCCCTTCGACAGCTTCGTTGACTTCTGCGAAAGGGTTGACTATTCGGTTCTCAACAAGCGAGCCATCGAGTCACTGATCAAGGCCGGAGGGTTCGACTCGCTCGGCCACAAACGGCAGGGCCTTCTGCTTACCTTTGAAGAGATCATCGACAAGACTCAGGCTTCTCGCAAAGAGCACGACATGGGAGTGATGACACTCTTCGGTGCGTCCGACGACGGGCCGTCGTTTGATGACCGTCCAGAGATACCCGACGTCGAGTTCGAAAAGACCAAACGGCTTGCGTACGAAAAGGAGATGCTGGGCCTCTATGTGTCTGACCATCCGCTGATGGGTCTGGAAGGCGCTTTGAAGCGACGGACGAAAAACTCGGTTGCCGAAATCGAATCTCTTGAGGACGGGTCGGTCGTTTCTGTTGGTGGCGTGGTAACTCAGCTGCAGCGCCGGTGGACAAAAAAGGGAGATCTGATGGGCCTCTTTGTTCTGGAGGATCTCACCGACTCAATCGAGTGCATGGTTTTCCCCAGGAACTTCACCGACTACGGCCATCTCTTGGAAGACGATCGGGTAGTGATCATCCGGGCCAGAGTTCAAAAACGCGATGATGAGATGAAGCTGATGGTGCAGGCGGTTGAGGTGTTCGAAGTGGAGCGGCACGCATCGATAGTGCCTCTTAACCTTGAAATTCGGCCCGATCAGCTCTCTGATGACCTGATAGCCCAACTCAAGGAAGTACTAGTTCAGTACGCCGGAGAGTCACCGGTATTTATCCATCTCTCTGGCTCTCAGGTGATCCAGCTGACCGACCAGTTCAACGTTGCCACCGACAATGGCTTGATACCTGAGCTTCGAGTGTTGCTTGGAGCAGAAGCGGTTGTGCTCTGACCCAGTGATTGGATCGGCGGTGGTCAAAGCGCCTGCCCCACAGCGACTGCTTACTTGCGGCTGGCCCGGCGCCTAATACTGAACCGGTTGCCGGGCCCCCCGCTTCGTCCCCGACTAGGAGAGGCGGTTAGTGCGCCATTTCGGGAATTGGTGGCGGCGTCTTTAGCGCCGTTGCTGGAATCGTCTGCGCTTTCTTCGGACCCTGAAGAAGTGGCGCCGTCGTTCTCGGATTTTGTGGGAGCCTTGGCTGGTTCCTTACGAGAAAGAAGCGGATCCTTCTGAGAGCGAAGGCTTCTGAGTTTGGCCGTGGCGGCGCCGTCTCCCCTATCGTCTGGACCGTAGTAGTAGTTGTGGCCGCGCTCGCCGGCGCCAACCAGCACGATGCCGATGATGTTCGCCCCAACTCGGTTGAGTGATGAGATGGTTGAGCCAAGTTCGTCTCGGCGAGTGCGGCCCGCCCGGACGGTGACGATCGTTGCGTCGGCCGCACCTGCTAGCGACAACGTGTCAGAAACTGGGAGTACGGGCGCAGAGTCGAGAACCACAAGCTGAGCTTCGTTAACCAATGCATCGAGAAGGTCGGTGAATGGAGGAGACCCGATGAACTGGGCCGGGTTGGGGGGCAGTGTGCCGCTTGGCAGCACAACCATTGCGTACTCGTCGTGCTTAACGTGCCAGGCCAGTTCGGCTAGCGGAATGCCATCAAGTAAGTGGTTGGTGAGCCCGGGTTCGATCTCGCATCCGAACACCTTGTGAAGGCGCGGCCTTCGGAGGTCTATGTCGGCAAGCGTGACACGTTGACCAATTGAGGTTAGGGCGAGGGCGAGGTTGACCGCGGTGGTGGTTTTGCCCTCGGTCTGGTTCGGGCTGGTAACAAGGATCGAGTGGATTGAAGTGTCCACAAACGAGAACTGGAGGGCCGACCTGACCTTTTGATAGGCATCGGCGATTTTGTTGTCTGGTTCGGTGTGGGAGACAAGAGACAATTCCTGCTTGAGGTCTTGTTTGTTGGCTGCAGGAATCACCCCGAGTACCGGAATGGAAGTAACTCTGGCAATGTCGGCCGAGGACGAAATGCTTCGGTCGAGGTTTTCAACCAGCAGAGCCGCTGCGAGGCCCAGGATGGAGCCGACGACCAGGGCCAGCGCCAGGTTGCGAGCGAGGGGACTGTTGATTGTGTCAGAAGGAGGGGCAGCCACTTGCACAATCTGTGCGGTTCCCTGACTGGCCAGCTGTCCCGACAATTCAAGGTCGACAATGCTGGTACTGATGGCGTCGATGCGACTGTCTATGAGGTTGATTTCGCTCTCGCTCGCGCCCCTGGCGCGGGCAAGGTCTGCCTCGAGGCGGGGCCGCGCTGCCTCGCTAGCTGTTGTCAGTCGGATTTCGAGGTCAGAAATCGGTTGCCGCTTTGTGGTTCGCTGTTCGCGCAGTTCGCCAAGCTCTAGTTGGAACTGCTCGACTGCCCCAAGAATGCTGGCTGAAGCGAGATCTCGCTTCAGGTCTACGTATACCTGCGCCCAGGTGTTGGCAGCCAGAGCGGCCTCGTCGGCTTGGCCCGCGGTGGCTGTGAACGTGAGCACGTCGGCCCCCGAGGCGCCCTCAATCTCGACGTTTGGCAAGCCACCAACCCGGTTCTGCACTTCGGTGGTGACGGCGTCACTCTCGGCGAAGTTGATCTCGTTCTCCAACTCTCGGAGCAACAGAGAAACATTGATAGAGCCCTGGCCAAGCGCGTCCTGAGCGGCCGAGGTGCGCAGCAGAACCGCCGCGGTTGAACGGTAGCGGTCGGCCTGGGAGAAGTGAAAGGTCAACGCCAGAGCCAGAACTGCGACCATTGACAATGCTACCCATGGCCAACGACGGCGCAGAATGTCCAGATAGTCGCCAAGCGAAAGTTCGTTGTCTCCAGGGTCAACCGCCATCGCTGAAGTGTAAAGGCTCTGACGCACAGAGTGACATTCGTTCGAAATGGAAACCCTTCGACCGAGCCTTGTTTGGTACGCGTCGTTCCTCGGCCTGGCGGCCTTGGTCTCTTCCCGAGTGTTTGTCGCTCTGCGCCAAACACTCGCCATAGCCCAGTAACGCGTGGTCGCCGTCGGCGACCAGCGAGTAGCGGTTGGGTTGGATGGGCGGAGCCGGACTGCATGGCAGGTCCCGATGTGAGAGTCACGCGTTGCCGACGGCGTCGGCACGCGGCGAGGTGTTGAGTTGGATGGGCGGAGCCGGACCTGCATGGCAGGTCCC
>QIKW01000261.1 GCA_003231975.1 Acidimicrobiia bacterium | reverse complement strand
GGTCGCGCAATCGTCGCTACCTGGCATACAGCCTTCCACTGGCCGCGCTGAAGAAGCGGGCGCGCGCGCTCGATGCCTCGGTCAACGACTTGTTTGTTGTTGCCTGCGCCGAGGCCGCCTTGATCCAACATGAGCGCCAGAACGTTTCGGTCCAGTGGCTCACCACCACAGTGATAGTCAGCACGCGTGCAGGTGAAGACCCGGCTAGCGGCAACGCATTTGTGCCTGTTGCCATCCGCATCCCTGGCTCTGAGGCAACCACCCAGGATCGACTGGCTGCGGTGACGAACCAGGTGAAGGAGAAGCGGGCGCTGCTGTTGGAGGCAACCGACGTGTTTGGCGCAATTGGCACCGTGGCAGCACTGCTCCCAAGCTCGATGGCGGCGGCCCTTGCCCTAGACCAAACTTCCCGTGTTGACTTCGCAACCAGCAGCCTTGTCGGGCCCCCGGGCCCAGTGTGGATCGCCGGGCAACCTGTCAGGTCGATCCTGCCGCTAGGCCCTGTGGCAGGAACGGCCTTCAACGCCACGCTTCTTTCACACGAGGGCCAGGCCTCCATCGGCCTGCACATAGACCCAGTGGCAATTCAGGAACCGGCAACGCTTAGGGCCGACCTACGCCGAGGGCTCAAGCTGCTTGGCCTCAAGTCACTTCCCAAGTAGCAACCAAGCGGAGCCCACCGGCCGCCGTTAGCGTTTCAGGATGTCTATCGCAGACCACAGGGAGATCACTTTCCCACGGCAACTGGCTACAACCCGCCGCTTCACGTTGGGTGCGCCGCGGAATCTGTCGGTATCTCCTGATGGGAAGCGAGTTCTGTTTCTCAGGTCGAGGGGGGAAAGCGACCCGGTTCTTTGCCTCTGGGAACTCACGGTGGCCTCGAAGGTGGAGCGACTGGTAGTAGATCCGGCGCTGCTAACCGCGGTCGACGCCGACCTTCCTGCCGCCGAGCGGGCGCGCCGGGAACGGGCGCGAGAGAGCGCAGACGGAATCGTTGCTTACAGTTTGGACCTTGCTGGCGAGACGGCCGCATTCGCCCTTGGCGGGTCGCTTTTCGTGGTTGAGATCGCCACCGGGTCTCTACGTTTGGTGCCTGGAGCCGACGAAGTTTTCGATCCCAGAATTGACCCGTCGGGCGCCAGGGTGGCCTATGTGTCCGGGCAAGATCTGTTTCTGGTTGAGCTGGAAGCGGCAGACACTGGGCCAACCATTCTGGCAACCGACGCTGATCCGCTTGTCGGTTGGGGCAGGGCCGAGTTCATTGCTGGTGAGGAGATGGGGAGGAACCGGGGGTTCTGGTGGGCCCCGGACGGCCATTCGTTGCTGGCCACGCGGGTTTCTGACGCGGCTGTCACGAAGTGGTGGATTGCCGACCCTGCCAACCCGGACCGCGAGCCATCCCAGATTCGGTACCCCGCGGCAGGCACCGCCAATGCATCGGTTCAGCTCTGGCTGCTTCCCGTCAGCAAACCAGGCCAATCACCGGCCGACGGGGATCGGCTTGAAATCGAATGGGCGGCTGAGGCAGGGCAAGAGCAGTATGAATACCTGGCAGACGTGGTGTGGGAACAAGACCATCCGCCCCTCGTTGTTCGCCAGCCAAGAAACCAGCGAGCAGTCTCAATTGCCACGGTCAACCTGACCGCCGGCGAAGTGGCCGAGGTTCACCGAATCACAGACGACCGCTGGGTTGAGCTGATGCCTGGCGCACCTCGTTGGTCCGGCCAAGGCCTGCTGACAATCGAAGATCGAGCCGAACTGGACCGCCGGGTTCTTTGTCTGAACGGCAAACCAGTCAGCCCGAACAACATTCACGTCCGGTCAGTTGTCGACGTCAACGACGACCACGTGGTGGTCACAGCGTGGACCGAACCAACCGAGATTCACGTGTTGATTGTGCCGCTGACAGGCGGCGAACCGGCCGCAATCACAAGCGGAGCCGGGGTGCACGGTGCGGTAGCAGCGGGCGGAACCATCGCCGTTTTCAAGGCCACCCCGGATGCTCCCTCCCATCCAGTGGCGGTCAGCTCGGCAGACGGAGGGCTTGCCGAGATCGCAAATCTCGGGGCCGTCCCGGTCCTTGATGCCCGGCCCCAGTTCCTGTCGCTTGGCAAGCGCGGCCTTTGCTCTGCGTTGTTCCTTCCGGCCGGTCACAACGGCAAGCAGAAACTGCCGGTGCTGCTTGATCCATACGGAGGCCCGCATGCGCAGAGAGTTCTGAAGAACCAGCTTCCTCATCTCACTTCGCAGTGGTTTGCGGATCAGGGGTTCGCGGTGTTGGTTGTTGACAACCGGGGCACGCCAGGGCGAGGGCCCGCCTTTGAACGCGAGGTGTGGGGAGACCTCGCGGGGCCGGTGCTTGCCGACCAGATCGACGCCCTCGACGCGGTGGCCGAACGCTTCGAGTTTCTGGATCTGAACCGGGTGGGTATCCGGGGTTGGTCGTTTGGCGGCTACCTTGCCGCCCTGGCAGTGCTTCGGGAACCGGAACGGTTCCACGCGGCAGTCGCCGGCGCTCCCGTGACAGATTGGCGGCTATACGACACGCACTACACCGAGCGATACCTGGGCCTCCCAGGCGAGAATCCAGAGCATTACGAAACCACCGACCTCACCCTCGAAGCCCACAAACTCAGCCGCCCTCTCCTTATGATCCATGGCCTGGCAGACGACAACGTGGTTGCTGCCCACACTCTTCGGCTTTCAAGCGCCCTTCTGGCCGCTGGCAGGCAGCATCAGGTGCTGCCGCTCTCGGGGGTTACCCACATGACGCCCCAAGAGGTGGTTGCCGAGAACTTGCTTCTCATGCAAAGAGACTTCCTGTTGCAGCATCTTGGGCCGAGCGAGGCTCGATGACCGACGACCTAACAGCCCTCACTCCCAACCTCGATTCGCTTGGCTGGACGGCCCAGCTGACGGATTGGGCAAACACAGTTCCCCATCAACGCACGGGCCGAATTGCCAGGGCCAGTCGAGGCTTTTCGCTGGTCTTCACCGGCGGGCAGGCCGAGCTGGCTGCTTCAAGCTCGGTGCGTTCAGACACGGGGCTAGCTCCGTCGACCGGAGACTTCGTTGCCTTAGTGGATGATCCCGAGGACGGCGTTTCTGTTGCGGCTGTTGCGGAGCGGCGCACAGCCCTGATCCGCCGATCGCCGGGCCGTATCCCCGAGCCGCAGGTGCTGGCCGCCAACATCGACGATGTCTTCATTATGCACGGCCTCGATCGAGAGGTGAGCCTGAACCGCCTGGAACGGCAATTGGTGATTGCTTGGGCTAGCGGCGCAAGCCCGATTGTGTTGTTGACAAAGGCAGACCAGTTCCCCAATCACGCTGAGGCTGTCGAGACCATCTCGGCCATCGCTGCCGGGGTTGCCGTGATTGCTGTTTCAAACACCAACGGGCACAACGTTGATCTGGTGGCTCAGCACCTCACGGGTTCGCGAACAATTGCCCTGCTTGGATTATCCGGTGTTGGCAAGTCCACCTTGGTGAATGAGCTCTCAGACGGAGTTGTTCAACGAATCGGCGAGGTGCGGGCCACGGACCGTCGGGGCCGCCACACCACTGTTACCCGAGACCTGATTCCGCTGCCGCAGGGCGGAATAGTAATCGACACTCCGGGGGTGCGCGAGATCGGCTTGTGGCAGGCAAGGGACGGGTTGGATATGACGTTCCCCGAATTGGCCGCCGCCGCAGCGACCTGCCGCTTTGCCGACTGCGAGCATGATGCCGAGCCAGGTTGTGGGGTGAAGTCCGGTCTTTTCGACGGCACGATCCTCCAGCGAAGGCTGGTGCACTGGAAAGCGCTCCAGGCCGAGTTGGACTTACAGGATCTCCAGATCGAAGAATTTCAGCGGCGAGTCGATAGCCGGAGCCGGGCCAACGTCGAGCGGCGCATGGACGGTGAACGGCCCCGAAAGTCGAAACGGGGCAAGAAGGGCGGCAAGAAACGCCGCTAGTCGTTCTCCAAATACCAGCCTTGAGGCCTGCGGTGAGTCATACTCAGATGGGTTGTGACAAGAGCGAGGAACGCGATGCGAAATACAAGACTAGGTAGCCTTGCTGTCCTGGGTGCGATCGTCTTGACGTTAAGTGCGTGCGGTCGCTCCGCGCCCGAGGAAGTTGTGGACAATATCGAGGGCAGTTCAACTCCGGTAACCACCGGGGTAACCACAACTGTTGCGGTCAGCCAGACCGTTACAACCGACCCGCCGCCCACCACGCAGCCCACCTACGTGGTGCAGCAGGGAGACTCGCTTTCGGTGATCGCCCAACGGTTCGGCGTCACCGCCAAGGAGCTGGCGGATTTCAACGGGATCGAGAACCCGGACAGTATCAAAATCGGCCAGTCGCTAGCCATCCCCCCAACCACAATCACACCAACCGAGTAGCACCCGGAAGACTGGCTCGGATTAGTTGCGAAAACTCGCCCCCAACTGCATCAACAATCGTCAAGATGTTGATACTGGAGTTCCCCACCCCCGAAAAATCGTAGTAGGGAACTCCAGAACCAAGAAAAGCTCGATGCAGGCCGTCGGCGACCAGCATTGAGCTGATCACTCAGATCGCCCGAAGGCGGGTCTGCGGCAAGCAGACCCCAATATGACAGCAGACCCCAATGTGATCGCCGATTCCCAGACCTGGCGCCAGCCTGCTGGGTCGATTCCCAAGCCGCGCATCCTAACTTCTGTGTGTGGCAGCGATGTCAACCCGCACAGCGCGGCAAGCAGGTCGACGAGCAAGGGGGTTATGCAATCGTCGGTTGTTGACAGAACAGCACGTGCCTGGGAGATGAGTTCTTCGGTTTCGCCTTGCTCGCCAAGCTGGTAGGCAGCCGCCGCTTTGGCCAGGAGCGCTAGGACTTGGTCTAGGTAGGTGGATGCACCGGCCAGAACCGCAGCTGCCCGGCGGCCTACCAACGCAAGATCCCCTTGGGCGGCGGCCACGATTGAGCCGACTGCTTGCACGAACATCTCCAGCCCTGCACCGTCTGAATCTGCCCAGGCCAACTGGGCTGCGGCTTCGTCAACGGCGCCCCGCTGAAGCATTGCCAATGCCAGGCCAACGGCAAGGTCGGCCTCACCGAGCATTGAAGGATCCTGATGGCCGCCATCGAATCTTGCTGCCCAGCGAATGGCGCGCTCGCTATCGCCAAGCCTGGCCGCGCTGGCAACGATGCTGACGATTGCCGTGCGTTGCGCATCGACGTCACCGAGACGCTCAGCGTCGGAGAACGCGCCCTCTAGGGCGGTGGACCCGTCGTCTACCCGACCAAGGGAAACGAGCGCTCGTGCGCCAACAGCTCTGGCCTGTAGTTGGAGGCCGAGGTCTTCGGCTCTCTCGGCAGCCTCAGTGGCGCGTGTGCTGATTCCTACCGCTTCGGTTGCGTTTCCAGACCACAGCTCTATTGAGGCTGAAAGGGTAAGCATCATTGCTTCGGCCCATGGATCGCCCCTGCGTTTGGTCTCTGGCATGACGGCAGCAATCAAGGACTTGGCGCGGTCCCAGTCGCCGACGTGGAACGAAACCCAGGCATTCAAGCCGCGCACCCATGCCAGCCCTGCTTGATCTCCGAGGTCGGAGAATATCTTCTCGGCCGCTGCAACCTGGCGCTGCGCTTCAGAGATACGGCCGGACTGGAATGCGTTCCAACCTAGGCCCTGAAGGGCCCAACCTTCAGAGCGGCTATCGCCGTTGTTGCGGGCAACAGTGCGGGAACTTTCCAGGGCCTGGCGAGCCAAGGCGGGCTGACCCCGCATCATCTCGGTCATGCCAAGCGAACGCAGCGCCGCGGCCTGTTCTTCATGCTCACCAAGTGCTTCCAGCCGGTCTACTGCTTCCCGCAGGCGGGCGGCAGCCTGATCCAGGTTGCCGCTCTTTCTGTCAAGCTCGCCCCTGGTCAAAGATGATCGGGCCTTCAGCGACGGAGAGACTACCGGGAGGCCTTCCAAGCGGTCTAAATCTGCTCTGGCTCCTGCTAGGTCTCGGGTTGCAGAGCGAGCTCTGGCTCTGCCAAAGAGGTAGGTTGCGCGCACCTCGTCGTCGGCAGCCAAGGCCAGGCCTTGCGAGAACCATCGATCGGCCTCGGAGGGAGCCCCAGCATCCATGGATCGCTCGCCAGCTTCAGCTAGCCATAGCAGCGCCTTCGCTAAACACATTGCGCGGTCTATGCCAGGAACAACGTGGACTTCGCTTAGAAGCTGAGCCGCGGCATGGTAGTGAAGCGCAATGGCCATCACGGCCCAATTTCGTGAACTCTCTTCGGTGGTGGACTCGATGTAGTTGGCTATTGCGTAGTGCTTCTGAGCCCTCGTGCTCTTTGTAAGCGTTCCGTAGGCAACGTCTCGAACCATGTCGGACCGGAAGCTATATCGAGCGCCATCGATGCTAAGAAAGTCTGCATCAACCAGCGCTGCCAGCTCTGGTCCGATCTGACCCGTACCCTCGGATTCGGCGAGCATTATTTCCAGGCTGGAGATTGTGCCAGACCGGCCAAGCACGGCGGCTGCCTCTAGGACTAGGCGGCGTTGCGGATCTAGTGCGTCGAGCCTCGCCGCGATGATCCCCCTCAGTGTGTCAGGCAGCGTGGTTAGCCCGACCACAGAACGATCTTCGGCGTCGCTGGCCTGCGCCTCGGAGTTCTGGGTGGCAACGAGACCCGCCAACTCCTCAAGGAAGAACGGGTTGCCGCCACTGCGTTCAACCAACTGTTCTGCAACTTGATCGGTCAGATCAATCTCCATGTCATTCAAAAGCTGAAGGCTGGCCTCGTTGTCCAAAGGCCCGAGATGAAGCACCAGAGAGCCGTGCCTGTCTCCCAGAATCTCCGGAACCTCGATGCCCTTTGCTGTCATCAGAACAACGAGCGGCGTGCGAGAAAGTTCATTTAGTACGTGCCTGATGACCACTTGCACCGATTCGGCGGCCCAGTGAATGTCTGACAAAACCAGCACCACGGTTCGGTAGCTAAGTTCGGCTTCGAGCACGTTAGTGAGCGCCAGCGTTACCTCTGCCCGGTTGCGGTCTGGATCTCCGCCCCGCAGAGCTGTTTCGTAGCCGAGTGCGTGCATCAACGCAGTGGTGTAGCGGGGGATTTCGGCTGACTGCTTCTCGGCGAGATGGATTGAGAGCCCACCGATAAGCACTGCCCTAGCCGAGTCTGGTGTGGTGTCGACCGACAGCGCGAACGCCTGACGCACGATTTCAGCAACAGGCCACCACACGTTGGCCTCGCCGTAAGGGACGGCCCGGCCTTCAAGCACTCTGGCGTTCCAACGGGCAGCCAACATTGCCGCTGCCTCTTCGGCCAAACGAGTTTTGCCCATCCCGGCCTCGCCAAGGATTACGGTGGCCTGCGCTCGCTTGAGATCTACTGCAATTCGAGCCTGAGCCTCAATCAGCAATAGCTCGTGTTGCCTACCGGCAAAAGACGTTGAGCGGCTCCTTCGTGCCCCTGGTGGGCGCATTGGGCTGAGGGCAACCCAGCCCTCAACGGCGCCCTCTCGACCGCGAGCCTCCATGAACCCCATCCTGCGGTAGGAGATGGCGTCGGCTGTTGCCCCATGAGTTGAAGCCCCAACCAACACTCGGCCCGGTTCGGCCAAAGCCTCCAACCGTGAAGCGATGTTCATAACGTCGCCCATCGCGGTGTAGTCACCCCCGGCGCTTGACATTCCGGTGAGCACCTCGCCTGTGTTCAACCCAATCCGGAGCTGAATGGCAGTTGACACTTCAGACGCCATCGTTGTGATCGTCTGCTGCATCCGAAGCCCGGCTCGGACTGCCCTCTCGGCATCGTCTTCGTGGGCTACAGGAGCGCCGAACAGGGCAACTATGCCATCGCCCAGAATCTTGTCGACCACGCCACCAAACGAGACAATGTCGTCGGCCAGGCGCTGAAAGAGGCTGTCGATCAGGTGTTTGACGTCTTCAGGGTCCATCTGCTCGGCCAACGATGTGAACCCGACCACATCGGCAAACAGAACGGTCACGACGCGACGCTCTTCTCCCTCTGAGTGCTGGGGCGTGCCACAACTTGGGCAGAAACGGGCGCCAGGATCAACTTCGGACCCACAAGACGAACAGCGCATGGGGCGAGTCTACGGGCGTTGGCT
Source organism: Acidimicrobiia bacterium (assembly GCA_003231975.1). Taxonomy (GTDB): domain Bacteria; phylum Actinomycetota; class Acidimicrobiia; order Acidimicrobiales; family SZUA-35; genus SZUA-35. The sequence goes on along the minus strand of QIKW01000261.1, from coordinate 11,678 downwards.
CAGACGGCTCGAATTTGGACATTGCGACTGACCACTGATCCTCCTGGGGTACGAGGCCCGACCCAATTGAATCGTTCCTCGGGCCGACTCGGCTGCGATCCTGCAATCAGTAGGGTGGGAACCATCTTTAGGAATTGGATCAAAGACGTTCGGGGCCGACCTTTCCTGGTTGACGCGTTGCTCAGCATGGTTCTGGCTACCGGCGTGCTCGCAATTGCCATCTCGGCAACGCCCGCAGACGCACTTGGCACACTGAAGAAGCCAGACCATCCGCTTGAATGGCTGTTGACTCTGATTCCCGCCGCAACGGTCGCCTTTCGCCGGAAGGCACCAATTCCAGGGACCGTTGTGGCAATGCTGGCCACGCTGGCGATCTGGGCAATGGACTTTCCGAGCTTCTTCCTGGCCGCCGCAACGATGCTTTACTCAGTTGTTGTTTATGGGCCAAAGCCTGCCGGTCTAAGAACCGCTGTGTCATCATCGGTGGCCCTAACCGGTCTTGCCTCGTGGGGGTATCTGGCAGGCGAGGCGCCGTTGTTTGTTGTGCCCCTCACCGCCCTGGCGGCCGCCACAGCCACCGCGCTTGGGATGAGCGTTGCCACCAGAGCCGAGTACACAGCCGAAGTGGAACAAAGGGCCCGCCTGGCAGAACAGAATCAGCAGCAAAGAGAGGAAGCCCTCCTTAACGCAGAGCGCAGTCGCATTGCCCGTGAGCTACATGATGTTGTTGCCCATGGCCTCGGCGTTATTGTTGTGCAGGCCGGAGCAGGCAGACGGGTGGTGAACGTCGACCCCGCGGCGGCGCTGAAGACCCTCAGCACGATCGAAGAACTGGGCCGCACCTCACTTACCGAGATGCGCCACACTCTTGGCCTGCTACGCACCGAGGACGACGAGAAGCTGCGCCCCACCCCGGGCGTTGCTTCCCTGAAGGAGCTGGTTGCTGACTACAAGGCAAGCGGCCTGCCTGTTGTGCTCAACGAGGTCGGCACCCAACCAAAGTTGCCGTCAACAGTTGACACGTCGATTTATCGGATCGTGCAGGAAGCTCTTACGAACACCCTGAAACATGGCGGTCCCGACGTTGAGGCGTTTACGGAGATTGTCTATCAGGAGCAGGCGATCGAGGTGCGAATTCTCGACAACGGGCGCGGTGGCTCTGCCCCGCCAGGAGGCGGCCACGGCCTCCTTGGCATGCGAGAACGGGTTGATGTGTTCGGCGGAACCCTACGCACCGGCCCCCGCCCTGGCGGTGGGTTCGAGGTGGTGGCCGCTCTTCCACTCAATCCCGCGAGCCTTTCATGAACCCCACCATTCGCGTTGTGATCGTCGACGACCAGGAGCTGGTGCGAACCGGGTTCAGACTGATCCTTGACGTCGAGGCCGACATCGATGTGGTTGGAGAGGCGGCCGACGGAGCAGCCGCGCTGGCGGTGGTAACGGCGGCAAGCCCAGACGTTGTGCTGATGGACATCAGAATGCCCCTTCGAGATGGCGTTCAGGCAACGGCTGACATCACCACAAACACAGACGCCAGGGTGATCATCCTCACCACTTTTGACCTTGATGAATATGTCTTCAACGCCATCCAGAACGGCGCCAGCGGCTTCCTGCTGAAAGACACCCCAGCTGAAGACCTGGTTGATGCCATTCGCCTCGTGGCGAAAGGCGAGGCGCTTCTGGCCCCGTCAATCACACGCACGCTGATCGACCGTTTTCAAGACAGTGGAGCAGCGCCAACGACGGCGGCACCCGAAATAGACAGACTGACCGAACGAGAAACCGAAGTACTTGTCCAGATGGCGCGCGGCCTGTCAAACACCGAGATCGGCGAAGCTCTGTTTGTTGGCGAAACAACGGTGAAAACCCACGTTGGGCGGATCCTCATGAAGCTGGAGGTTCGAGATCGGGTCCAGGCGGTGGTGCTGGCCTACAACTCAGGCCTGGTGCGCCCAGGAGCCACTGATCTGTAGGTGGGTTGGCCAAACCAGAAGGTCAGCCCATCTTGGCCGAGACTCTTTTCGATAGCGTGCGACCGATGAATTCTGGCCCAAGCGTACGTGAGCCGATGCAGTGGTGGAACGCCGGGGTGGTCTACCAGGTCTACATCCGCTCATTCGCCGATTCCAATGGTGATGGCATTGGAGACATCAACGGTCTCCGCTCCCGGCTTGGCTATCTGAGCGACTTGGGGGTCGACGCCATCTGGGTCAATCCTTGGTATCAGTCGCCGCTGAACGACGGCGGCTACGACGTCTCTGACTACCGCGCCATCGAGCCCCGGTTCGGCACACTGGCCGATGCCGAGGCGTTGATCACCGAAGCTCATGCACACGGCATCAAGGTGGTGGTCGACCTGGTCCCCAACCACACGTCCTCAGAACACCGGTGGTTTCAGGAAGCACTCGGCTCCACCAAAGAGTCAGTGGCGCGAAGCAGATACCACTTTCGGCCGGGCAAGGGAGCCGACAGCGAAGAGCCACCCACCAACTGGTCAAGCGTCTTTGGCGGGTCGGCGTGGACCAGGCTTGCCGATGGAGACTGGTATCTGCACCTTTTCGACTCCACCCAACCGGATCTGAACTGGGAGAACCAGGAGGTTCGAACCGAAATGGAGCAGGTCATGCGTTTCTGGCTTGATCGGGGCGCAGACGGATTCAGGATCGACGTTGCGCACGGGCTGGTGAAAGACATGTCCTACCCCGACCACGCCGAGGAGCAGGAGATCCTGATCAGCTCTCAGGCCTCGGATCATCCGTTCTGGGACAGGGACGGCATCCACCCGATCGTCAGACAGTGGCGGCAGTTACTTGACGAGTACGACGACCGAATCTTGGTGGCCGAAGCGTGGGTGGCAGCCGACAGTCTCCCCCGTTATCTCAGGCCAGACGAGTACCACCAGTCTTTCAACTTCGACTTCCTGTCTGGGTCGTGGGACGCAGCCCAGATGCAACAGTTGATAGCCAGCTCACTTGACGCCGTTGCCGCTGTTGAAGCAACGCCCACATGGGTGCTTTCCAATCACGACGTTGTGCGCCACGCCACCCGCCTGGGCCTTCCGCAAGACACCGATTGGCGCCGCTGGCTGCTTGATGGCCCACACCAAATTCTGGACACCGACCTTGGGTTGGCCAGGGCGCGAGCCGCCGTGATGTTTATGCTGGCACTGCCTGGCTCGGTCTACCTTTACCAGGGCGAAGAGCTTGGCCTGCACGAGGTGTGGGACCTACCAGATGAAGTGCTCGACGATCCCGTCTGGGAGCGGTCTGGCCACACCATGAAAGGACGCGACGGCTGTCGGGTACCGATCCCGTGGGCGGTCGAGGGGCCATCGCTCGGTTTCGGATCTGGCCCGGCTTGGCTACCCCAGCCCGAATGGTTCGGTGCTGCTTCGGTCGAGGCGCAACAGGCCCAGCCTGGCTCGACGCTGGAGCTCTACCGGGCCGCTCTGGCTCTGCGAAGCAAACATCTGGTTGGCGACGCCGAAGCCGAGTGGTTGGACGCACCTGAAGGCGTGATCGGGTTTCGTCGGGGCTCCGGGGTTGAGTGCTGGCTAAACGTGTCTGGCCAGACGATGACGCTCCCCACCGATCGGGAGATCCTGCTGACCAGCACATCGGTTGGCCACGAACTTCCGGTCAATTCAGCCGCCTGGCTGAAGTAGCCCGTTGGATGAGGCAAGGGCGTCTCATCCTTTAGGACTACCCAAAATCATCTCACGGGTTGACGGAGATTCAGCGCGCTTCGCATAGCGTTCAGCGGATGCCACAAAAGGACGCCCGATGACAGAAACGATAGTTAGCAGCACGCTGGCGGCCCGAGCCGAAACCGCTATCAAGATCTACGGCCACGGCGACACCGAGGTTCACGCCCTCCGAGGCGTGACGGTTGGATTTGAACGAGGCCAGTTCACCGCAATCATGGGCCCGTCCGGGTCTGGCAAGAGCACGCTGATGCACTGCATGGCGGGGCTGGATCGGCTCACCTCAGGCGAGACCTACATTGGCGACACCACGTTGTCGCAACTGAGCGACAAGAACCTCACGCTGCTGCGACGCGAGAAGGTTGGCTTCATCTTCCAGTCCTACAACTTGATCCCAACCCTCACCGCCAAGGAAAACATAACGTTGCCCCTTGACCTCGCAGGCTCCGATGGCGATCAGGCCTGGATCGACGAAGTGATCACCACCACGGGCTTGGGCGACAGGGTAAGCCACCGCCCCAACGAGCTTTCCGGCGGGCAGCAGCAGCGAGTGGCCGTTGCCAGGGCGCTGGCCAGCAGGCCAGAAATCATCTTCGGCGACGAACCGACCGGCAACCTCGATTCCCGCACAAGTGCCGAGATTCTTGACTTCATGCGGCGCGCAGTGCGAGAGCTTGGCCAAACGATCGTGATGGTTACCCACGATCCCGTGTCTGCCAGCTACTCAGACCGGGTGCTGTTCCTCACCGACGGCCAGATCGTCGACGAGATGAGCAACCCAACTCCCGAGACCGTATTCGACAAGATGAAAACCCTGGGCGACTGAGGCTGCCATGACAATGCTCAAACTGTCCGCCCGAAACATTCGCGCCAGCGTCGGTCGGCTTGTTCTCACGATCCTGGCGGTTACAGCCGGAGTTGGTTTTGTCACCGGCTCGTTCATCCTGGCCGACAGCCTGTCTGACACCTTCAGCGGCATCTTCGAATCTGCCGCTTCGCAAACCGACGCCAGCGTTCAGCTGGCCGGGCTGGAATTTGGCGAAGACGACCAGACACTCAGCGACTCTGTGGTCGCCGCCCTTGAAGAGTTGCCAGAGACAGCACGGGTTACCCCAATCGTCACCATCACAGACCAGTTCACCCCCTTCGTCATTCTGGATGCCGCAGGCGAAGAGGTAAAACCGCGGGGCCCGCCAATCCTCACGTTCTCGTGGGATGGCCGTGAAGTGGAAAGCGCCATCGCCCTGGCCGAGGGACGGAGCCCGGCGGCCCTGGATGAGGTTGTGATCAATACAGAGTACGCAGTGGCTGCCGACGTTGCTGTTGGCGACCAGGTCAACTTCCTTACCCCAGATGGCCAGCAAACTTTCACCTTGGTTGGCACCGTCGACTTTCCGGTCTCTGCCGGAGCCTTCTTTGTGCTATTCGACTTTGAGAGTGCCCAGACCCTTTACGGCAAAGAAGGCCTGGTCGACACTGTTGAGCTAGCTGCCGCACCAGGGGTAAGCGCGGAAGAGCTAATTGCGGCGGCGGAGCGCGTGGTGCCAAGCGAAGCCGAGGTGATTAACCAGGCCGAGGTAATCGAGCAGTCGCTTGAAGACTTCAACCAGTTCATTGGAATCTTCCGAAACGTTCTGTTGGCGTTTGCAGGCATCGCCCTGTTCGTAAGCCTGTTCATCATCTACAACACGTTCGCCATTCTGGTCAATCAGCGCATTCAACAAATCGGGATGCTCCGGGCAATTGGGGCAACCGGCAGACAAATCCGATTTTCCATATTGGCTGAGGCGGCGCTGGTTGGCTTGATTGGGGCCGTACTTGGTTTGGCAGCAGGATTTGGCGTGGCCTTCCTTATCAAAGCTGCCTTCCAAGCCGCAGGCGGATTCCCCGAAACCGGAAATGTGATTACCACAACGACAGTCCTCGTTGCCTTCCTGGTTGGCGTTGGCGCAACCGTGCTGTCCGCCCTTGGGCCTGCGTTCCTGGCCAGCCGGGTCTCACCCGTGGCAGCCATGCGCAACGAAGCCGGGGGCGACCGAGGGCAGCATCGGCGAATCATCGGCGGGCTGGTCTGCCTGGCCGTTGGGCTTGTGCTTCTTGGTCTCGGCTTGTTCCTGGGTGGCCAGCAGACATCGGTTCTGCTGATTGAGTTGGCCGTTGGAGCCATTCTCACCTTCGTTGGAGTTGCGCTGCTCAGCGTTCTGTTCGCGGGCCCAATCGTGAACTTCATCGGCCGGGCCGAAGTGCTTGGCACCTCCCTGCTGGTGCTTGGCGCCTCCCTGTTGGTGTTCATGTTCACCGTTGGTGACGGGCTCCCAGACGGCGTCGTCAGCTGGGTTACGTTCCCAATCAAGGTTGCAGTATCAACTATCGCCATCCTCACAGGTCTGTCGATCCTCATCAGCAAGTCCAGGGGCAGCGGGTTCGGACTTGGGGGCTCGGCCGCGGGTCTGGAAGGCCAACTGGCAAAACGAAACGCAGGCCGAAGCCCACAGCGAACCGCGGCCACCGCAACCGCTCTCACGATTGGGGTGGCCCTGGTGGCCACCGTCGGCACTGTCGGCGAGTCCCTCAAGGCCAGCTTCACCGATTCGCTTGAGCGAGGGGTGCAGGCCGATCTGTTCATATACGACGAGGAAGGCCAAGGTTCGTTTTCGGGCGACTTGGCCGATCGCCTGGAGGGCGTTGCCGGACTAGCCGAACTAAGCCGATTCAGGGCCAACGAATTGCGCCTGGCCGACGGCGACGTTGTTAACATGTTTGCATACGAAACCGGAACCGGAGAGTCTGTTATAGACCTCGGGATTGTTGCCGGCTCGCTTGAAGGAACCGCCGACAACGGGATGCTGGTGTTCGTTGACGAAGCCGAGGAACGGGGGCTCTTGGTTGGCGATTCGCTTGTTGTTGACTTCCCAGACCTCCAGTCTGAAACCCTGACAGTTGTTGGGCTCTTCGAGGACAACTCGGTGCTTGGCGTTCCGTTCATCATCGACCTTGACCTCTACGAGCAGCACATCAGCAACGACGACGACGTCTTTGTTGGCGCTGCGATCGAAGAAGGGACCAGCGTCGAGAGTGTCAAAGCTGCCGTCGTTGCCGTCACCGCAGAATTCTCGGGGGTAACCGCGCAGGACAACGAAGAGTTCCTCAATGCTCAGGAAGGCCAGATCGACGGCCTGATCACCCTGATCAACTTCATGCTCGGCTTCGCCTTGTTCACTGCCTTCCTCGGTGTGGTCAACACAATCGTTCTTTCGGTGGTCGAGCGGACGCGAGAAATCGGCTTGCTTCGGGCGGTTGGCACCACCAGGGCTCAGATGCGTGCGGTCATTCGCTGGGAAGCAGTGATCGTCTGTCTCTTCGGAGCACTCGTTGGCATCGTGCTCGGCGTTCTGTTCGCCTGGGCCGCCGTTACAGCTATCCCCGACGGAATAATCAGTCGGATGGCATTGCCGTATGAGACCGTTATTTTCGCCATACTTGTTGCCGCCCTTGCCGGGGTTGTTGCTGCTGCACTTCCTGCACGAAGGGCAGCAAGGCTGAACGTACTGGACGCGATCTCCACCAGCTGAGGAGGCCGCTCTCCCAAGTGATCAAAACAACCCTCAAGTCGATCCGGGGCCACCTTGGCCGCCTGGTTGCTACCGCGGCCGCTGTGATTCTCGGGATCTCGTTCCTGGCTGGCACCCTGATCTTCACCGACTCTGTCCAGAAGGCCTTCGACGACCTTTTTGCAACCGTCTTTGAAACAACTGACGCTCAGATTCGATCGACCGAAACGATAAATGCCGGATTTGGGTTCGAGGTCCGAGGTCGGATTTCCGAAACGGTTTTGGCAGACGTCCGAGCCGTCGAAGGCGTTGCCGCTGCAGAAGGCTTCGTGCAAGGCACCGCAACAGTGATTGACAGCCAGGGCGATCCAATTGGCAACCCGGGGCAGGGGCCGCCAACGTTCGGCTTCTCGTGGAGCGACGATGCAGAGCTGAATCAGTTCACCATCAGCCAGGGCCGCTCTCCCGCCGGGCCCGGCGAAGTTGTGTTGGATGCCAACACAACCGAGGTTGGCGGCTACGCAGTTGGCGACTCCGTCACCGTGCTTGCAACGTCGGGCTCTGAGTCTTTCGAACTAGTCGGGGTTGCCAAGTTCGGCGAGTCCAACTCGCTTGGCGGGGCAACCACCGCCCTGTTCGAGCTTCGTGTTGCTCAACGCCTTATGGAGGCCGAAGGCCAACTGGATGCAGTCTCGGTGCGAGGCGAAGTTGGCGTTAGTCAGCAGGCCCTTGTGGATGCGATCTCGCCCGTGCTGGGCGACGGCGTCGAGGCGATCACAGGAGCTGAGGCAACAGCAGACTCTCAGGACCAGATCGCAACCGCTCTGACGTTTATCAACGTCTTCCTTTTGGCGTTCGCGGGGATAGCCCTATTTGTCTCAGCTTTTGTGATCTACAACACCTTCGCCATCTTGATTGCGCAACGGACTCAAGAGTTGGCGCTGCTCAGAGCAATCGGCGCTTCCCGCCTTCAGGTGGTCGGTTCGGTGTTTCTTGAGGCCCTCATCGTTGGGCTCGTTGGCTCTGCTCTTGGCGTGTTGTTCGGGGTATTGCTGTCAAACGGGTTGAGCGCAATGCTTGACGCTTTCGGCGTTGATCTGCCGTCTGGTGGTTTGGTGGTTGGGTCGTCGACCATCCTCGTCAGCCTGATCGTTGGCACCATGGTCACCCTGGTCTCAGCGGTGTTTCCCGCGGTCAGCGCCTCGCGAATTGCGCCGCTGGAGGCCATGCGCCAATCTGCCGCCGAGGCTCCCAAGCCAAGCAAAGCCCGGTTAGCTATCGGCGCAGGCATGGTTGTGCTTGGAGGCATCGCTCTTCTAGTTGGGTTGCTTCAGCCTCGGCTGGATTTGGCCGGAGGTGGGGTTGCCGCCATGTTCATCGGTGTCTTTGTTCTCGGCCCGGCCATTGCTCGCCCAGTCGCCAGGTTGCTCGGCGCTCCCATTGCCAGAACGCGCGGGGTTACCGGAAAGATGGCCCGCGAGAACGCCATGAGAAACCCAAAGCGCACCGCCCGCACCGCGGCCGCTCTAACAATCGGCGTCGCCCTGGTGGCAGGGGTTACCGTGTTGGCCTCATCGCTAGCCACATCGATTGAAGATGTTGTTGGGCAGCAGTTCGTTGGCGACGTCGTGATCGACTCTGGCTCGTTCGGGCCGGGCGGGGGGTTCAGCCCAGATCTCACACGCCAGATCGGCGAGCTGGATCAGGTCGAAACGGTTGCCTCCCTAAGGGTGGGGCTTGCCGAGATTAACGGTGACGGAGATTTCATCGTGATCGTTGACCCGGCGGTCGTGTTCGAGCTGGTCGATCCCGGGCTCCTGGAAGGCCAACCGGCAGATCTCACCGAAACCTCAATCTTCCTGCTCGACACAAAGGCCGACGCTCTAGGTGTCGGCCTTGGCGACACCCTCTCGCTTCGCTTTCTGGATGGCGTCATCCGCACGCTTGCCGTTGCGGGGGTCTACGAAGAGCAAGCATTCTTTGGCAACTACACCATCAGCCAAGGGCTCTATGAATCCACCGGGGCCGAGCAACTGGAGTTCGTTGCCTATGTGCAACTGGCAGACGGAGCTTCGGTTTCTGATGCCACGCGTGCGATCGACGAGCGTGCGGCGGCCTACCCAAACGTGACCGTGCAAGACCGCCAAGAATACATCGAGTCGCAGTCGGCCCAGTTGGACCAAATGCTTGGCCTGATCTACGGCCTGCTCGGGTTGGCCCTGATCATTGCCGCTTTCGGCATCGCCAACACACTACGTCTCAGCGTGATAGAGCGAACCAGGGAAATCGGCCTGATGCGAGCCGTTGGCATGACAAGAGGCCAAGTGCGCAGCACCATCAGGTGGGAGGCGGTGATCACGTCTTTGTTCGGGGCTTTGCTTGGCATCGTGCTTGGGCTGTTCTTTGGCTACGCCATCATCTATGCCCTGCGAGACCAAGGCGTTTCCAGCTTCTCGGTGCCAGTTGTTCCACTGGCGGTCGTGGTTCTGCTTGCCGCCGTGATCGGGGTCTTGTCCTCGCTCCTCCCCGCCCGCCGAGCAGCCAAGCAAAACATCCTCGACGCCATCGGCTGAGCGGTCATGCCACCCGCTCGTCGCCAACGGCGACCACGCAAAACACGACCATATTGGGGTCTGCTCCCGCAGACCCGCCTCCGGGCCATCCGGGTCACCGGCCACCCACTCGTCGCCGACGGCGACCACGCAAAACACGACCACAGTCTGGAACTGGAATGGATTAGTGGAGTTTTCTGCACTAATCCATTCCAGTTCGCCCCGCGCAAACCCTCAAAGCAACTTGTCGGTTGCAGTAACGGACAGCGGGTGTCATACTGCAACTCCAAAGTTGCATGAACGGAGACCAGTGTGAGCGGATACTTGGTACCAACGGTGTTGGAGCAAACGTCGCGGGGCGAGCGCTCGTTCGACCTCTATTCTCGCCTGCTGGCCGACCGGGTGGTGTTCCTTGGCACCCAGGTAGACGACACCAGCGCCAACCTGGTGATCGGCCAGTTGCTGCATCTGGCTGCCGAAGATCCAGAGCGAGACATCCAGCTCTACATCAACTCCCCCGGCGGCTCGGTTACGGCCGGATTCGGCATCTACGACACGATGCAATATGTGCAGCCAGACATCTCAACAATCTGTGTTGGCCAGGCCGCCAGCTGGGCCGCGGTGTTGCTGGCCGCCGGGGCGCCTGGCAAGAGGCTGGCGCTGCCAAACGCCAGGGTGCTGATCCACCAGCCCCACGGCGAGGCAGGCGGACAGTCTTCCGACCTCCAAATTCAGGCAGCCGAAATGCTGTATGCCAGGCAGCGAATCGAGGAGCTTCTGGCCGAGCACTGCGGCCAAACGGTTGAACGAGTGTCGGCCGACATAGAGCGCGACTACATCCTCAGGGGCGACGAGGCGCTGGCCTACGGCCTGGTCGACTCGGTCATAAGCAGGGCCCTCCCGGCGGCAGACAGCTAGGCCGCAATCTCTGCCGCCTAGCCAGCTACCTAAGGGTTGGGCCCTTGTAGCCCTGAGCGAATCCGTTGGCCACCAGCGTGTCTCGCAAGTCTGGCTGCTCGGCCGGTGGCACACCGTTGATCTTGTGCACCTCGATCTTCTTAAGGCGGCGGTTGCGAACCAGAGAGACCAGGGCCTGCACCCAAGACGAATCTTGGCCAGCCGCCGGGAACACCGTGAGGCTTCTGCCGCCACGTTCCAGGAAGGCCAGCACCGCTCCGTCACGAAGCACAACGTATGCACCAACCGCTCGGCTGGGACGACCGGAACTTTCGGGCCAGGGGAGCGAGGCGCCGTAGGGCTGAGCGGGGTCGGCGGCAGCAAGCACAACCGTTTCAGGTTCGTCGGTAGTGCCAGCGGTTCGACGGCCATCCCTCAATCGGTCAACTGCTCCCGGCAGAGCAAACTGAGCCGCGCCCAGACCTGTGACGAAGTAGCCCCGCCGTACCTGGCCCCGCTCTTCCATCTCTTTCAGGACTGGGTACACCCCGGCAAAGCCGCCCTCGGCTCCCTCGGCCAAAGCCATTTCTCTTGTCAGCACCCCGTATCGCTCCAGCAGCTGAAGGGCCCGCGTGTGGGTCACCTCGGTTGCCGACAGAGGGGGCTGCCTCAGCGGAGCAACAAGGCTCCAGCGGCCCGTTCCGGCTGGTGGGCCCAAGCGCGACAGCTGGCGCATGTTCGGTCTGCGGGCGCCAGATCGGCGGCCCCGCGACGCGGCCTTCTTTGGGCTGGCGCCTGCAACGAGGGCTCTGAGCGGGGTCAACGAATCGTTCGTAACCTCACCTGCCCATACCAGATCCCACAAGGCGCCGAGAACTGCTTGGTCGCTGTAGTCAAGGCCGCCTGCCTGGGCCGCGGCCACCAGGTCAGACCAGAACACGGCGCCCCTCTGGTTAAGGAAGTCTCGGAGGCCAT
>QIKW01000126.1 GCA_003231975.1 Acidimicrobiia bacterium | reverse complement strand
AGCCGGAGCGACCGAAGCGATGACAGTGCGAGCCGATTCTGGGTTCTGGTCCTGGGAACTCGTCGACCGGCTCAACAAACACCAGATCAAATGGTCGATCACGGTCACCAACCACGCCTCTATCCGCGCAGCAATCCTGGCGATACCCGACAAACGCATGGGAAACCATCGACTACACCATCGGCGGCCACGCCCAAGTCGCTGAGACCACCATCAATGTCGGCCGCGGGCAAACCAAACGCACAATCAAACAAGCACGCCTGGTTGTTCGCCGCACCCGCCTAACCAACCCAACCCAAGCCGCCCTGTGGCCCGACTGGCGCCACCACGCCTTCATAACCAACAACGACCTCGACACCGTCGCCGCAGACCAGTTCCACCGCGAACACGCCGTCGTCGAACTCGCCATCCGAAACCTCAAAGAAGGCGTCGGGCTCGAACACATCCCATCAGGGCACTACGGAGCCAACGCCGCCTGGCTCGCCTGCGCCGTGCTTGCCCACAACCTCGGGATCTGGGCCGATCTCATCGCCCACACACCTCGACGCAGCCACCGGACCCGACGCACCCGCCTCATTTCACTCCCAGCAGTCATCGTCAACCGCTCCCGCCAAATGCTGCTGCGATTCCCGACCCACTGGCCATGGGCCGACCAGTTCCACCGAACACTCAACGCTGTTCGGGCGCTCCCCGAACCCTCAGGCTGACCCCAGCCCCCCGGGACCTGACCCACCCCCGCCAAGCCCAGCGTCCAAACCCAGCCAAGAACCCAACAACCTGCTTCAACACGCCCACCAACCCGTCACCAAACCACCCCACTAACCACCGACCCACACCACCACCCAGCCAGCCCACCAACAATCAGATCGGTGGATTGAGGCTTAGTAGCCGGCCAATAGTTGGCGCATCGTTTGCAACTGAGCTGCTCCGTTTGTTGCCTGCACCCTTCCTGGCTGATCCGGGTTCCTGCCCCACAACAGCAGCAGGCGCGCCGCCACATCGGCCTCAATCGCTGGGGCCTTACCCACCCCGGAAGCATCATTGGCAAAGGCAACCCCAGCGCCGGTAACAGCCACGTCTGGCTGGCCTGGGCTGGTTAGACGAATATCTCCGTCGGCTCCGGCCATGGCCCCTCGTGAAACCAGGGCGGCACCAAGGGCTTGAACGGCGTGGGCTGTGAGGTCGGGCTGACCAAGCAGCCTGGCGGAGGTTTCGTCGTCTCCCACCAAGTCCCACCGATGCAAGGCGTACTCGCTTCTGGCGTGGGTGACAAAGGCCGCTATCGGCATCTGCCTCCCAACCCAAGGGGTTACCGCCGCCGGGTCCAGCGCCATTGCCTGGTTGATCGCTGCCATCATCTTGGCGTGGTTATCGCCAACCGCTGAGCAAAGCTCGGCGAAGCCCATCTGATGAAACGGGGCCTCCCTCTCTTCCAGGTCCCTGGTGGCGGGCACAGCCTCGGCACCCCCCGCATTGAACGCACTGACGTTGCGCAGAATCTCATCAGCTCCGGCTGCGATGTGGGCCACAAGCTCGTGGGCTGTCCACTCCGGGCACTTTGTGAGCTGATTGGGGCCAACCTCGTCGATCGTTTCCATGAACGCGACGGCTTCTTCCATGTCTGGCATGCCCGCACCCTAATTTGTAAACCTTTCGGCGATCACCGAAACGTCACAATCCGAGGCTAAATCTACTGAGCCGCGGCCAACCAACCGGTTAGTGGCCCAGCGGGGCCAGGCCGGTCGATCAGGTAGCCCTGGGCATAGGTGACTTCAAGGTCGGCCAACTGTTGGAACGACTCGGCGGTTTCAATTCCCTCTGCCACCGTCACCAAGCCCATGGCACCTGCGATCTCAACGATGATCCGGACGAGGCCTCTGTCAAGGGTCGGGTGGAGAAACGACTGGTCGATCTTGATTCCGTCAATTGGGAACCGCCGCAGGTAGCTGAGGCTGGAGTAGCCGGTTCCGAAATCGTCAAGGAAAATCCGAACGCCTGCTTCGCGGAAGGTGCGCAGATTGTTCAGCACAGGCAGGCCCCTGGCGAAAGCTTCCTCGGTCAGTTCAACTACCAGCAGATCCGGATCTAGGTGGTGGCGATCGAGAGCTTCCAGCACAAGGTTCGCGGCACCGTCGGTGCTGAGCTGGAGGGGAGACATGTTGACGGCCAGGAACCCAGGAGACTGGCCGGGCCAGTTAACGAAGCCCCTGATTGCCAGCTCGATCAGGTGGGTGCCGAGCGTGGTTATGTACCCCGTCTCTTCGGCAAGACCGATGAACCGATCGGGAAGCACCAGCCCATCGGTTGGATGCTGCCAGCGGCCAAGCGCCTCAACCCCAATTGGCTGAGAGCTACTTCCACCGGCAGGCACCACGTGTTGAAAGTGCACCAGCAATTGGTCGTTTCTGACTGCGCTCTCCAGCATGCCAAGGTTGCGGGAACGGGCCGCCGCTTCGTCTTCCAGAACAGAGTTGTAGAACTGGATCCGGTTGCGGCCCAGCCGCTTTGCCTTGCGCATTGCCAGTTCTGCTTTGCCAATCAGGTCAGCGGCGCCGCGGCTGTCGCCGGCAGAAAGCGTTACCCCGATGCTGAGCGACACAGGAAACTTCACCCCTGCCACCAGCATCTGGCCCGTCACCTGCTCCAGTACCCGGGCCGCAAATCCTCTTGCCTCATCGGCGTTTCCGAGCCCCCGGACAACCACAAGGAACTGGTCTCCGCCGTTGCGGCCAACCAGATCGATTCCACGAACCGCCAAGCGAAGGCGGGCCGCCAGTTCGGTGAGGAACTCATCGCCGGCTGGCCGACCAAAACGGTCGTTGACCAACTTGAAGTTGTCCACATCGCAGAACAGAACGGCGGTTTCACTACCGTCGGCCGCAACCCGAAGACAGCGACCCAAGTGGCCAAGCATTGCCGACCGATCTGGCAGGCCGGTCATTACGTCGTTTCCAACCTGGTATTCGGTTGCCGTTCGCACCTCGAAATAGGAGGTCTCCCCCACCTTGCCAAGGGGCATGAGGCGGATTCGTTGCTCGTCGAACTCCGGGCCAAGAAGCAGGTCGAGCGGCTCTGACCCGCCGAGGTCAGCTTTGTCATCGTCATTTGCGGCACCGATTCGGTCGCCAAGCTCGGTCAACTTCAGGCCAAGCAGCTGCTCTGCTCCAAAGCCAAGCTCACGGCTAACCGCTTGGCTGACCCCTGTGACCACACCGTCACGAACCGTCAGGTGGGCGACGCGCTCCAACAGATGAAGCGCATTGTCCAACGAAGTGTGAGGGGTGGTTTCGTCCAAAGGTCTGGACACGGTCTTCTTCTCCTACGAACCGAGCGGCGTCCGCACTGTCAAAGTCATCGGCCCGAAAGTGTGTGCACCAAAACAAATTCTCAGATTCTCAATAAATTGCATTCAGCCAGCGGAGATGCTGGGTGCGGCTGGAGCCGGAAAGCAGAGATGGTTAACATGTGCATCAATGCGTCTTCTTTCCTTCTCAACCGCCGGGCAAACCAGCTTCGGCCTCGTCACTGCTGCCGGCAATGGGGTGATAGACCTGGCCCGACGGCTTGACGGGATCACCGACCTGTCTCAGTTGTTGGCCAGCGGTGCCATTGATGCGGCCACCGCCCACGTTGGGGCCGACCCCGACCACCACATCGACCAGGTGCAATTCGAACGCCTGCTGCCATGGCCCCGGAAGATCTTCTGCATTGGCGTGAACTACGGCGGCCGGGGCGCTGAGTACAAGGACGGCGAGGGCGACACCGGCCCAAAGAGCTACCCAAGCGTCTTTGTTCGTTTCCCTGATTCCTTCACCGGCCATCGAAGGCCGCTGATCCGCCCGCCCGAGAGCCATCAGCTTGACTACGAAGGTGAGATCGTTGCCGTGATAGGCAAACGGGGCAGGCGCATTCCAGTCGACCAGGCCCGTAACCACATCGCAGGTCTTTCCATCGGCAATGAGGGAACGATCCGAGACTGGGTTCGACACGCCAGGTTCAACGTGACCCAGGGCAAGAACTGGGCGGCCAGCGGAGCTATCGGGCCATGGCTGAAAACCCTGGACGAGATTGGCGACTTTGACGACCTAGAACTCACAACACATGTGAACGGAGAACTACGCCAACAGGATCACCCTCGGACCATGGCGTACTCGATCGAATACCAGGTGCACTACCTGTCAACCTTTACCGAGCTTCTGCCCGGCGATGTGATCTTCACCGGCACCCCTACTGGGGCGGGAGCCCGATTTGACCCGCCGCGCTGGCTTGAGCCGGGCGACGTGGTTGAGGTCTCGGTTTCCGGGATTGGCACGCTCAGCAACACGGTGCAAGACGAGAGCGAGCTGGAGCAGCCATGACAGATTCGGCGATTCCGATGCGACCTTTCGCCAAGAGTCTGCCGATGGCGTTGCTGCAAGCGCGCGAAACAACGATGCGTTCGTTTCGGCCGATGCTGGCGCATCACGGCCTGACAGAACAGCAATGGAGAGTGCTGCGCGCCTTGGCCGCAGCCCCCAACGACGGGCTTCAGGTTTCCCGGTTGGCAGACCAGACCTTCCTGCTTGGCCCAAGCCTCTCGCGAATTCTGGCCGGGCTGGAACGGAAGGGTTTGGTGACACGGCTCGTTGTTGTTTCAGATCAGCGGCGGGCCAGGATCAGCCTCACACCAAAAGCGGTTGACCTGGTTCGACGAATCGCTCCTCAATCAGAAGAGCGGTATGGCGAGATCGAAGCGAAGTTGGGGCCTGACCGGTATCAGGCGCTGCTGACAATGCTGAACGAGCTGGCCCAGCTGGAACTGTTAGGCGCCCTGCCAGAACAAGAGGTGTCGTGACGCCCGAAGAGATCGAGGCCGAAGCCGCCCGGCTAGACCTGGCCGAGCGCAACCGGGTTCAGGTTGAGGCAACCTCTGTGGCGTTTCCGGCTATCAGCTTGGACCACGCATACGCCGTTCAGGCCGCATGGCGCCGCATTCGAATTCGCAGGGGCGAAGAGATCGTTGGCCACAAAATCGGGCTCACGTCGCGGGCCATGCAACAGGCAATGCAGATCACAACGCCAGACTCTGGCTTCATCACCAACCAGATGGTGTTCGAACCTTCAGGGCAGCCCGCGGTGGCAGCAATCGAAGCGGCGAAGTTCACCGACCCCCGTCTTGAGGCCGAGCTTGCGTTCGTGCTGAGCGAACCGTTGGGAGCTGGCACCCCAACAGCATCGAACGTCAGTCGTCAAGATGTGCTGGCTGCCACCGACTACGTGGTCCCCGCCCTTGAACTGATTGCGGCCCGCAGCTACCGCAAACACCCCGAAACGGGATACGTGCGAAACGTGTACGACACCATTTCAGACAACGCCGCGAACGCCGGGATAATTGTCGGTAGCTCTCGAACCAGTGCTGAGGAAGTCGACCTCCGTTGGGCTGGTGTGATCCTGTCTTTGAACAACACCGTTGAAGAGACGGGATTGGCGGCAGGCGTATTGGGCCATCCCGCCGAGGGAATCGTTTGGCTGGCCAAGCGGTACGCCGCCCAGGGGCTCACAATCGAGCCGGGCCAGATCATCCTGGCCGGGTCGTTCACCCGACCCGTGGCTGTGGGAAGCGGTGACCGTGTGGTTGGCGACTACGGCGCGTTGGGCCAGATCGTTGTGCAGTTCGAGTGACCTGATGAGCGAGGACCTAAGGAGTCATCCATGACCAACACCTCAGACATCCACGAAGCCGAGCCGGCTGTTGACGCCAACGCGGGCGACTATCACCAGGCTCCGGATCAGATCCTTGGCGCCCCTCCAGGCTGCCCGGTCAATCACAGCTGGGATCCGCTTGGTCAGAGCTACATGGCAGATCCATACCCAATTGCGGCTGCCTTGCGTGAGGACCATCCCGTGTTTTATGCCAACGAGGTTGGCTATGTGGTGGTGACGAAGATGGCAGACATCGAAACAGTGTTCACCAACCCAGACGTGTACGCATCGTCAAACGTGCAAGATCCGCTCTACCCACTTGACCCCAGGGCAACAGAAGTTCTGCAAGCGCCAGACTTCGATCCAATCGCAGTCATGTCGAACCGGGCCGAGCCCGATCACGCCCGCATCCGGGTTTACACCCGAGCTGGTTTCTCAAACCGAAGGCTGAAAGGCTTGGAGGGCTACGCCAGAGATCGGGCCAACTTTCTGGTTGATCAGATGCTGGCCACCGATTCGCCTGCTGAGTACGTGAAGGCGTTCGCCTTTCCCTTACCCGCCGAGATTGTGTTCCGTTTCATCGGGTTTCCTCCCGAGGACGACTCGCTGATCAAAGGATGGTGTGTTGAGCGCAAGACTTTCAGCTGGGGAAAGCCAACCCCAGACCGCCAGGTTGCCATTGCCGATCACATGCTGGAGTACTGGCGCTACTGCCGTGAGTTCACGGCCAACCGGCGAGACAACCGGACCGATGATTTCGCCAGCGAGCTGCTGGATGCTCACGATGCCGACAACAACGAACTGAGCTACCGCGAGGTTGAGTCGATCATCTATGGGCTCTCGTTCGCCGGCCATGACCCGGTAACAAACCTGCTGTGCAACACCTTGCTGTGTCTGCTGCCCCGGCGAGACCAGTGGGATGCGTTATGCGCAGATCCCAGCCTCATCCCGAACGCGGTGGAAGAGACCCTGCGGTATGAGTCAAGCCAGATCGCCTGGCGCCGGGTTACAACCCAGGACACCACGCTTGGCGGAATCGATCTTCCAGCAGGTACCCGAATCTTTCTGAACTTCGCATCGGCCAACCGACAACCCGACTTGTTCGAGTCGCCAAACGAGTTCGACATTCACAGGCCAAACGCGGGTCGCCACATCAGCTTTGGCAAGGGGATCCATTACTGCCTTGGCCAGGGCTTGGCCAAGATGGAGGCTCGGGTGGCTCTTGAAACCCTGGTAGAGAAGGCGCCAACGCTGCACCTGGTGGAGGATCAGGACCTAACGGTGTTCCCGAACATCACCTTTAGGGGCCCCGAATCGTTGCTGGTTAGCTGGGAGTAGCCATGAGCCTCTATTACACCCAGAAGTTCCTATACGAACTGAATCGTAACGAGCAAGCCCAGGCGGCCTATGCCGCAGACCGACAGAAGGCAATCGCCGAGTTTGTCAGCCAAGGAGCTGAACTGAGTGCCCAGGAAGCGGGCGCACTTAGCGAACCCAACATCGGCTTGCTGTTTCATCTGGGGGTCAACGGCCAGATTTTGATGCACTTCGCCGCACTCCACCAGATCGATTGGCAGGACTACCTGGAACGTATGCGTCTGGGAATCGAAGCCCATGGGCCGGTAAGGGAAGGCGTCTATGCCGTTACCGGCTATGAGGGGACGGCTGCTCACAGTGAACGGCTTGGCCAGGCGGCCAGCCCCGCCGCGGCCACAACTAGGAAAGGGGCAGGCTGATGGCGCTGGTTTATGCCGGAGTTTGCAGCCACGCCCCCGGCATCACCGGGCGGGCAGATCAAGCCGACCCCGCCGCTCGAGATGCGCTGTATGGGGCGTTCGACCAGATGCGACGGGACATCGAGGCAACCGAACCAGACGTTCTTGTTGTGATGGCAGCCGAGCATTTCGCCAATTTCTTCATGGACAACATGCCGAGCTTTGCAATCGGAATGGCCGACTCTTACCACGGCCCAATTGAAGACCCTGCCTGGCTTGGCATCCAACGAGTTCAGGTTCCTGGCAACCGGGAACTTTCAGAGCGTTTCATCAAGCAGGTGATGCAAACCTCAGACGTCAGCTACGCCGAAGAGTGGAAGTTCGACCACGGGATAATGGTGCCCCTGCATTTCCTCACTCCTCGTTATGACCTTCCGGTAATTCCGGTGAACATCAACTGTCAGGGGCCGCCGCTCACTCCGCTGCACCGGGCCTGGCAGTTCGGTCGCTCGCTTCGGGCCGCAGCCGATCAGCTGCCAGAGCGGGTTGCCATCGTTGGCACCGGCGGCATCTCTCACTGGCCCGCTACGCCAGACTCGGGAAAGATCAACGTGCAGTGGGACAACACCTTCATGGACCAGTGGTGCCGGGGAGACAAAGAGGCACTCCTCTCCTACACCGATGCCCAGACCTACCAAGATGCAGGCCAGGGCGGCTTTGAGATCAGGGCGTTCATAGCGGTTGCGGCCGCAGGTGTGGACAACGGGGGCAGGCCAGCGCAGGGCACCGTTCACTTCTACGAGCCGATCCCCATCTTCTCCGTTGGCTGCACGGTTGCGTCCCTATCACTGGGCAGCGGCGAAGCAAGCCCTTAGTGGTCGATCAAAGCCCTGGTCTGTGAGGATTGGAGCAGGGGAACTGTTTCTGTGGTTGTTGGGTGAAAACACCTTAGGTCAACAGTATTTGGTTTGTGTAGTGTCCCGGGGTCAGTCGGCATCCATTTCGAGTTGCCTTTGGAGGCGTAGTGAATATTCACAGGATTGTTGCTGCGGGTGTGCTAGTGGCAGCCAGCGTTATTGGGATCAACCCAGCAGGGTCGGTCGTCCGGGGAAATCTGTCGGCATGCACGATCACCGGCACTGAAGGCAACGACCGCATAGTGGGAACAGCTGGCGACGATGTGATCTGTGCTTTGGGCGGCGACGACATTATCTACGCTTTGGCCGGGGATGACATAGTGTTTGGGGACGAAGGCAACGACATCATTTATGGTGGCCCTGGAGACGATTACCTGTGGGGCCAGGCCGGATCGGACCGGATCTGGGGCCTTGAGGGCGATGACATAATCATCACCGGGTTCACAGACCCTCGCGCCCAGTGGGATGTTGGCTATCCTGATGACGCTGACGGGGACGTGGCAGGAGGCGGCCCAGGCCGAGACCTCATCTACGGTAGTAACGGCCCAGACCGCATCTACACCGGCAGCGGAGGCACAGTGAACCCCGACGGCCTTGTCCGCGCTGACAAGGTCCATTCCTATGACGGCGACGACGTTATTGTCGCTCACCGCGATTCCATCGGGGTGTACATAATTGCTGGTGACGGCAACGACCGGATCTACTCAGCAGGCATGAACTCACAACGCCCCACACCGGATTTTGGTATACGATTTCGGGTCAATGCTGGCGCAGGTGATGACCTGGTTTATGGCACCCCAGCCGACGATTCGATCGTTGGCGAGTGGGGTGACGACCGGTTGTGGGGTAAAGGCGGCGACGACTACATCTGTGGTGACTTTTGCTTTGGGAACGACATGGGCGGCGGAGGTGATGATGTGATCGGGGCTGGCCCGGGAGCTGACGAGGTATTTGGTGGTTCCGGCAACGATGTCTTGTGGGCTGGCAACGACAACGACATCGACCAAATCGACGGCCAAGCTGGCACCGACAAATGCGGAACCGATTCCATCGACATCGTAGTCAACTGCGAAAGATGACCCACCCCCAGCTTGAAGGGCGGGGTTCGGTGTTTTGGTGTTGTTTAGTTGCAGGCCACTCGGTTAGGTGTCGGTACCTGCCACAGAAGTGACCTTGCAGGCCAGTTCACCAGCCGGATCGAACAGGTTTCCGCATGGGGCGCTATCCACCAGATTAGATCCAGTGGCGAGGAAACAGGACATACCGGGCTTCTTTGCTAACCGACGCGTTCGGCGTAGTCACATATTAGTGTTAGTGTGACTACATGAGTGTTGGCATAAGGGAACTCAAGTCTCGCCTATCAGAATTTGTCAACCGAGCCGCTAACGGCGAAAGAATAGTGGTGACCGACCGCGGCCGAGAGGTTGCTGAACTAGTGCCTCTCTCGAGCACAAATGCGCTGGACCGCGGCGTCGCCGAAGGATGGGTCGAGCCTCCACGCCGATCGCGCCTCGAACCAATCGAACGGCTCAACGGATCGCAGCCCTCCCTGGATGTCCTTGAAGAGGACCGGGGGTGACTCTCTATGTCGATACAAGCGCCCTGGTCAAACGCTACATCGCCGAAAAGGACTCGGCGGTAGCAGTGGAACTGATGAGTTCTGACCCGGTCCTTGTCACCTCGCGCCTGATCGAGATCGAAGCCCGGCGAACCTTGACTCGAATCCTGACCGGAGACGATCTCACTAGAACACGACGTCAACTCCAGGTCGATCTTGACGCCTTCGCGCTAGTCGCTATCGACGAGACCGTGTGCGCCGAAGCTGCTCGAATCGCCGAGCAAACACTCTGTCGCTCACTCGATTCAATTCACCTCGCGGCCGCCAACCGAGTTGGCGAGCACACCACCCTGCTGACATTCGACATCAGACAGGCCCAGGCCGCACGATCTGTCGGAATCCAGGTCGTCGGCGTTTGAAGTTGAATCCACGCGACCGGCCCCGAACGGGGTTGGAACGAGTTAAGGCCTTTCCCCGGTTCGCAGGTTGTGGCTGAACGTATCTAGCCCTGGCACCCCAGGGGTGAAGTGCCTAAGATCGTGATTGCACCCAACCCTCACGGAGGCAGTCATGCCAGAACGCACTTCATACACCCCTGGAACCCCAAGCTGGACCGACCTAAGCACCACCGACCCCGATGGCGCCCAGCAGTTCTACGCCGCCCTGTTCGGCTGGGAATACGAATCCAACCCCACCCCCGAAGGCGGCAACTACATCTTGGCCAAGAAAGGCGGGCAGGCGGCCGCTGGCATGATGCAACAGCAGCCAGAGCAGGCCAAGATGGGAATCCCTTCCATGTGGAACAGCTACGTATCGGTAGACAGCGTCGACGAGGCAACCGCAGGTGTTGAGGCTGCTGGTGGTTCGGTGATGATGCCGGGAATGGACGTTGACGAGGCTGGCCGAATGTCGGTGGTGGTAGACCCCACCGGAGCTGTGATTTGTCTTTGGGAAGCCAAGGAACACATTGGTGCCGGAGTGGTGAACGAACACGGTTCGCTTACCTGGAACGAGCTTCAAACCGCCGACCCCGGCGCAGCTTCGCCCTTCTACCAGCAGATGTTCGGCTGGACCGCCAAAACAATGGACATGGGCCCTGGTGGCGAATACACCATCTTCAGCCTTGGAGAAGACATGATTGCCGGCTGTGCCAAACCGCAGATGCCCGGGATTCCAAACCATTGGAGCACCGTGTTCTCGGTCGACGATACAGACGCCTGCGTGGCCAGCGCCAAGGCAGAAGGGGGCAAGGTTCTGATGGAGCCAATGGACATTCCGGTTGGCCGGTTCGCAGTGATCGCCGACCCCCAGGGAGCAGTGTTTCAGGTGATGCAGCCTGCCGCTGAGGAAGAGGCATAGACAGCCGCAAAAGGCCCACATCCCAAAGCGGGGGTTCACAGGCCCCGGCCGGGTCGTTACACTCCTCTCCACACCTGGAGAGGTGACAGAGTTCGGTCGATTGTGCCTCCCTGCTAAGGAGGTGTGGGTTTACGCCCACCGTGGGTTCAAATCCCACCCTCTCCGCCATGTGATATCTCAAGACATGCAAGGCCCGTCCCCCTGTTCCGGGGTTCGGGCTTTGCTGACGGGCGGTGACCGAAACGGACGGATCTCTCGTCAGCTAGCGGGCTCTATTCGATCCCGTGCTCGATGGCGTAACGCATTAGTTCCTGCTTGCGAGACAGTTGTAGCTTCTTCAAGATATTGCGGGTGTGGTTCTCAACTGTCTTGGCCGAGATGAAGAGTTCCTCACCGATCTCTTTGTAGCTGAGCCCTCGGGCCACATAGCTCAGAACTTCTCGCTCTCTTTCGGAAAGGCCGCTACCGGATGAGTCAACCTTTTTCAGTCGGCGGAACTCGGTGAGCACCAGGGAGGCCAACGCCGGGGAGAAGACCGGTTCTCCTTTGGCGGCCTTCCAAAGCGCGTTACGCAGCAGATCACCAGCCGTTGACTTGAGTAAGTATCCAACCGCACCAGCGGCGACTGCGTCAAGCACGTCGCGTTCGGCTTGAGAGACGCTGAGGATGACGATGGGCGCGATGTCGCCGCATTCACGGGCGACGCGGAGCCCGCCACCGTTTGGCATGTTGAGGTCGCACAGCACCAAGTCGGGCTTGTGTTTGTGAACCTGGGCGATCGCCTCTTCTGCATCACCAGCTTCGCCGACAACCAGGAAGTTGTCGCCAAGATCTGCCCGCACACCGCTGAGCCAGATTGGGTGGTCGTCGGCAATGACGACTCGAACCGTTGTTAACTCACCCACAGGCGCACCTCAGTACCCCGTCCAACCTTGGTGTGGATGTCCACTTTCCCGCCAACTTCTTCGATCCGTTCACGAATCGAGTGTCGCAGACCCAGGCCGTCAGGTGTGTCTTTGTTGTCAAATCCAGTGCCGTTGTCTCGCACTGAACAGAACACCTCGTGTTCGCCTTCGTCTGGTTCGACGAACACCACCACTCGTTCCGCGGTGCTGTGTTTGGCGGCATTAGTTAGCGCCTCGCCTACAGCACCGGTTAAAGCGGCGACGGCTTCCTCGCCGATCGTTGGCAGGTCTTCGGCAACGACAAGCTCCACGTTTAGACCGTGACGGCGCAGGATCGTGTCGACGGTGTGTAGCAACGCAGCAGGCAGTGGGGCGGTTCCGTTTGGCCGATCCGAGACATAGGCCCGAAGCTCCCGCTCTTGTGCGGCCGCCAGCGAGCGGAGGTCTTCATCGGGGCTGCGGCGGCTGATGACGGCCAGGGTTTGGAGTACTCCGTCGTGAAGAACTCTGGCTGTCTCCTCCCGGGATCGAGCCAGCGAGATTGCCTTTTCGGCGTCTCGGAGGCGCCAGGCAACCGAACCGGCTGCC
Source organism: Acidimicrobiia bacterium (assembly GCA_003231975.1). GTDB lineage: Bacteria > Actinomycetota > Acidimicrobiia > Acidimicrobiales > SZUA-35 > SZUA-35. Next base: position 7,225 of record QIKW01000126.1, on the reverse strand, counting down.
ACTGCCGCCAGCACGAACAGCGCCGACTTCGAGGCTGCGCCCACAGTCCAGGAGGTTGTGTCACGCAGGATGCTCTCGCCTGCGACGCTGGCTCCGGCGATCAGAGCCGACGCCGCCAAACCCCAACGCGTTCCGCCAACGACCGCGGCAGTGATGATTCCGGCAGCTGGCCAGGCCCATGGCAGCGATTGCTGACGCAACGCGCTGTAAACCAGTCCGTCAATTACCAGAAGGCTGACGCCCAAGGCGAGTTCGCCAACGACCAACGGCGGCCTAAAGACGTTCTGGCCCCGAGCGACGGCGAGGGAAATCCACAAGGTGAAAACACTGGCCACGGTGAGAACGGCTATGGCCTCGACGGGGCGGTTGAGGTGCTCTCGCTCGAGCAGAAGACCGATCCACGCCCAGGCCAGCGCCAGTGCTCGGAAAGCAACCACGCCTCGGGCCATCCCCCGGTCCAACGCCGCTTGCTCTGTTACCACAGCAACAGGATAGTGGAACGCCTCCACGCGGATACAAGGGTCGTCCTGAGGCCGCTCGCCATTCAGACGGACAGCGATTCACAGCCGTTTGGACCGTTCCAACGTTGCCCCTCGAAGTTCTCGACTCATACCGACCCGCAAAGGCGGCGCCCAGTCCGGGTTACTCCATGGCCGATCACAAGCACCTCGTTGGGTCTGAGCAAACGCGCGCGCTCTTCGATCTACTCGGCGCCAAGGTGTTGGCCCTCGACCCCTGTGTGACCGAGGAGTTTGCTGAGCGATCCCTGTATCGCCCGCTTTGGTCGGCTGACATTGTCGAAGTCGTTGTGCCTCGGGCCGACTACGCAGAGTTACGAACGTGGGCCACCAAATGGTCGAATTCTGTAACAGCGACGAGCGCACCGAGTTGGGTGGTCCTGGGCGTAGATGTCGACACTGTGACCGTCGACGAGAGTCTCGATTTGGCTACGCGGGGACCGGCTTCTACAGCGGCTCCCCTAAGCTAAGGGGACGCTGTTGATCAGGCTCTATTTGGCTGTGATCGCCCTGGTATTGGGGCTAGCACCTTCACGGGCCTCAGGCCTGAGCAACGAGGTTGGAGACGGGACTTCGCTAGCTGACCTCGGCGTGATGAGCGAAATCTTACTCAGCGCAGATGAGCCATCGTATTTACAGACTGATCTGACGATTCCTGAGTCGTACTCGGCAGTGGACTCGCCTGAGGGCCTGGTATTCAACGCTAGATTCCGCGTGGAGCTCAGTGAAGTACCATTGCTCAGCGAGCTAGAAGAGTCGCGTTTGTCAATTAGCTTGAACGGCAAAGCGATTATTGAAATGCGGATCGTGTTAGTGAACGGTGTGGCCACAATGCATGGAAATGGGTGGGTCGACGATGACCCGAATCTGGAACTTGTTCCTGGCGTGCCAGCCGAGCTGGACTTCGCCAATTATGTTCAATACGGTTCTACCGAACAAGCTGATGATGAGTTGACTGTCCGCCTGGACGCAAGCGAGGGGCTCGCCCTCCATTTAACGGTGGCGCTTCTTCCAGAATCGTACTTCTCGCTCGAGATCAACCCATCACAGATCGTGACCCTTCAGATCAGTTCGGTGGAGGTCGATTCATCGGTCGGGGAGGTACGGGTCGAGTACGAGGTCCAATCCTCCAAAGCGGAGTCGGCAACGATCGCTCTTGAGAGTCGGGCCGGCACGGTGGGAGATGTGCGCAACTTCGATGATGAAGGAAACCGATCAGACATACTCACCCTGGAGCAGGGTGTTGCAAGAGGGACGGCCATAGTCGATCTGGAGCGTGGAGCCGACTTCGTCCACGGTTTTCTCGTGGCAACGACAAGATTTAATAGCCCGGCTGAAGAATTCACCATAACTACGTCGGATAGGCGGAAAGTGAATTGGCCCGTTCTGGTCGCGCTCGCGGGTCTAGTCGTCGGTTTCGCCGTTTACCGCTCCCGCCAGTCGAGGCGGAATGCGGCGTCCAAGAGGTCTGTTGAGCGTTCTCCGGTTGACCAGGTATTCTTCGCGCTCGGAGCGGGAGCCATAGCGTTCCCCGTCGTGTATACCGTATTCTTCGTTGAGCGCAGGACTGAACTAGACGGGCTGGCCATAGTCTTCGGCGCCTACGTCAGCGCTTTTCAGCTGGTTGTATGGGCGCTGCTGCTGTGGTTAATGCGGGCCCGAGGCACCAGGTTTGCGGCGGCCCGGTTCGGCATAGGAGCCTGGGCTTCTTTGGGCTCCGCCCTGTTGGTCGTCGCAATAGCACTGAACGTCGGTGTGGCCGTGGCCTGGTACCTGGGGGCAAGTGCGGCAGCTGCGCTGGTGGCCCGTCCCGTGGAGTGACACTCTGCTACATAGGAGGGTGGCCGGGACTGGCATCCCGTCTGGAAGTCCCCCGATTTGACGGACATCTAGTCTGAGGCGACTTTGGTCGTCTTGTAAAAGAATCCCAATGCCACGTCCACACCCACCTGAGTTTCGTCGGCGCACCATCGAGTTTGCCCGCCTCGGCATGACCGCGTAGTACCGGTTGCGTTTCTTTGGCCGTTGGAATCGTTGTTGCCAGATGCCGGGTTCGGCGGTGAGCTCGAAGCCAGCGTTGAGCATGGCGTGGCCGAGGAGCGGAATATCGGCGAGTAGTGCCGGGTCGAGTGCTAGGTCGGCGTCTGTTGTGAAGGGCTGGTAGGTGGAGAGTCGACCGGCTGTGCGGAGGTAGACAGCCTGGGCGCCGATCAGGACAATGGCTCTGATGTGGGGCTGAAGGGCGGTGAGTGCATCGAGCAGCACCCGTCGGGCTTCCACGTATTCGATTCGTGGCTGACCGCTCATCGCTGGGCGTCCTCTCTGGCGAGCGACCGTGCCTGCCACCGGCTGGGCTTGTCGGACATCCATTTGATGAGGGCTTCGCCCTCGGCGGGCATGCGGCCAGGGCTGGTCAGGCAGTCGACCGCGAGCTGGGCAGGGGAGACGCAGGTGATGCCGTCAGTTGTGGTGGTGCGTTCGAACACAATGGAATCGTAGGGGCGGGCTATGACAACGTTCCCACCGTTTCTGACCTGGCGAAGTCGGAGGGTGTCCGCGACCCGGTCGGGATCGTCGGCGTAGACAACCGCGATCTCGGGTGCGGCAACCGAGACAACACGAGCGGCCGCGAACGAGCCACTGACCGCCCATTGTCTGAGTTGGCTCGTGCCGAGGTCATCGAGGAACTGTTCGGGTCCGGCGGACGCAACCCAGTTCGTGGTCTCGTTCGCGTCGAGCAACGCGTAGCTCGACGCGAGTTCGCGAAGGAGGTCTTCCCATTCGACATGTTGGACCTTTCCCCTCGGAGGCCGTGTGATCAGCAACTCATCGGACAGGGCGGTGAGCACTCGTGAGACGTAGCCAGCGTCGGTGTCGACCGCGGCAGCGAGATCGCTGACGGAGTAAGGAGGACTGACTTCGACGAGTGTGCGAAGCAGCGCCCATGCCTTTGGTCCTCGAATGTTCGGGCCTTTGACCGGCTTAGGCGATGGGTCTTGGGTGGCACCGTCGAGGCGGATGTAGATCTCAGGTGTTCTGAGACGCAGCGAGACATTGCCGGTGTCGTCACCATAGCTGAAGCCACAGTCCGTGAGGATGTCGCGGGTGCGCTTGCTGAGCCAGCGAGAGGACACGAACGTCGGTCGTTCGGGTTCGTCAAGCGCGACGGCCGATCGGGGATCGAGATCTTCACGGACCAGGATGCCGAGATCGCCGGTCTCGCCGTTGGTGTTTGCCGCTCGGATGGTTCCACCGGTGTCGGATCTGCCGACAACCTCAAGGGCCCAGTCTGGGGGCATGATTGACGTCAGTGTGTCGATGCACGCGTCGAAGCGCCTTCGTGTGCGTTGGGGTATCGGCTTGCGACCCATTGGCGCTCCCTTCGAATCAGCCTTCCTCCATCCTACGACAATCTGTCTAGAATCCTGAATTGTCTGACGCAAACAAATCGACGTTGTGGACAAGACTTCTAACGGATCTTCTAACCCAGCCGGATTGGCCCTGAACGAACTCATAACCCGAAGGTCGCAGGTTTAGTCGGGCCGACCTTCCGCCGACAGAGTGTGGATGGGTATTCTTGTTCCAATCGAAGCTCTGCCAGAGAAGATTTTGGCTCACGCATGCGCTTTTTGAGGAGGAAACGGGGCTCAGGCGAAGGACACCCGCTTGAGAGAGCACTACAAGCGGCCCTGGAGGGCTTCGGTAGTCGTAGCGGCGAAGTTACCCGATGGGTGCTGACGGGGTCTCCGAGCAAGGTCGACCTCAGTCCGCTCTCGCGCGGAGCCGTCGCTCTTGACAACCCGAAGCAGAACAAGGCGATCATCACGGCCCTTGGCGACGCCGACCTCATGGTCGAGTGGCGTCTCGGCCTACTGATGAATGCGGGGGTCCTTGGAGCGGTGGGGCCCACCGGCGCTCTTCACGGCCTCTGGAATGCACGCGGCCGCACTTGGCCAGACGACAAGCGGATCGCGCAACTACTCGCGGCAGCCAACGTCTCTGTAGGACATCATCTGATCGACATGTTGAGCGCTGGAGGTCAGGCCGGCAAAGAAGAACTACGCCGCCGACCGTCGTTTGACGGGCTGGTGCGCAACAATCCCGGGATCGTCCGTGAGCGCCTCAACGGTGACGCCAGTCAGGTCGATGTTGTCGCCAATGCGCTGTTGGCCGCATCAGTCGACACGTTGAGTCAGTACTCCGAATCCATCGCCGAATTGATGACAGCTACCGGCAAGAAACGCCGGGCCGCCGGGGCGAAGCTTGGAAGTCACGTCGGCTATCTGCTGTTGGCTGAGCAGCTTCAACGCTTAGCCACGAAGGCGGGCGCTTCTGTGAGAGCAGAAGCGATTCGCTCGCTAGGCCGTCTTGCCGGGGCCGCCCATCGCGACGAGGTCGTCGCCTTTTGTGAATCCAGCTGCGCTGATGACCAGTCTTCAGCCGTGCAGGAAGCAATAGCTGACCTGGCGAAACTTCATGAAGCCCCGGCCGCTGAACTCGACGTGAAACTCCCGGGACCAGACCGCACTTTGCCAGACGAGGCGGCGAGGGCCGCGTACGACGCAATGTTCGAAAAAGCTTACGAAGCTGACAGTGCTCGGTATGAGAGCATGAAGCAGAGGTTCAGGGACGACCCAACGTCGAAGGCGCTCAGCCGGACGCGCGACCTGCGCCCAGCGCCGCGAGCAAGCCACGAGGTGATCGATGCGGGGTGGAGCTACATCTGCCATGGTGGTCCGCTGCCAATCGGTCTGTTTGAAGGGCATAACTTGGCGCATCTTGCCCAACAAGTCATTGGTGATCTCCAGCCGCTGCACGCGTTCCGCCTTTTGCAGCTGACGGGAAAGCGGCTTCGTTGGGCTGCGTCCTTCCCAACCTGGCTGCCGAGCTATCGAGAAACCGGGCACCCAACGCCACTTGAGCTACAGGCCGCAGCCGAGGAAGCCGGGTTAGGCCGGCGGGAAATTCTCGCCTTACTACCCAAGAAGTTGCCCTGGTCGGCGGACGACACATGGCCGTGGGTTGCGGCGCTGTTGCCCGACTTCATTGACATTATCGCCACAGGCGAAACCCACCGCTGGGACAGCATCAGCAAGTACTACGACGCGATTGCTTGCCTCCCTACGGTGCCAGCAGACCTTCGCCAACTGTTACTGACACAGGCCGTTTCAGGACCCAAGACGCACCGCCCGCTAGCGAAGGCCGTGATGGCAGGAGATGAGAATCTTGTCTCATCTGTCGTCGGCTACTTGAGCAGCCGAAAATACAGCGACCGGGCCGAAGCTGCATCCTGGCTGGCCGATCTCCGTGCGAGTCAGGCAGCACCAGCGCTTCACAAGGCGGCGGCAAAGGAGAAACACGACTTTGCCAAGGGCTCCATCCTGACTGCACTCGAGCGGCTCGGCGAGCCGATTGACCAGTACGTCGATCGCGAACGGCTGCTGGCCGAAGCCACCAAGGGCCTGGCCAAGAAGATTCCAGCCGCGGCGGAGTGGATCCCGCTCGACTCGCTGCCATCGCTTCGCTGGGATGACGGCACTCCTGTTGACTCGTTGATAGCGAAGTGGCTTGTCATCCAAGCAGTGCGTCTTAAGTCACCATCGCCGTCACCCATCGTTCGGCGCTTCTTCAATCAGATGCATGGCGAAGATGTTGAGAGGTTTGCAGCCGCCATTCACTCAATGTGGCTCGCCGAAGACATCCGTCCAATCACGATTGAGGCCGCAACCAGCCTTGCTAAGCAGCAGGCCAGGCACGAGCGTATTATTCCCCGCCCAAACGAAGAGCTGGCTTCGCTAACCGACAACGAACTCGTCGCGCACTTTGTCCGCGAACACCTCAGAACGCCAGCCGGGTCCGCCAGCGCGTCGAGGGGAATCTTGTCCTTGACTGCGGCGGGTGGAGGCCTTGACATCGTCGCGCCGTCTGAGGCGTTCCTGCGGAAGTGGTATGGGAGGCGATTGAGCCAATGCAAGGCGCTGATGGAGATGCTCGCCTGGATGGAAGACCCGACTGCGATCCAACTCGTTCTCTCCGTCGGCGCCAGATTCAGGACGAAGGCAGTTCAACGAGAAGCGGTTCGCCAGGCTGAGCTGCTGGCAGACCGCAAAGGCTGGACCCTTGAAGACCTCGCCTACAGAACGGTGCCGACCGCGGGATTCGACGCAAACGGAGCGAAAGTCATCGACTACGGCGAACGACAAATCACCGGGCAGCTGACAGATGACCTGGCCATTGTCCTTTCAAACGCTGACGGCAAGCAGGTCAAGGCCCTTCCTCCCGCCCGCAAGACCGAGGACGAAGAACTCGTGAAGCTGGCCAGGAAAGAATTCTCGAATGCGAAGAAGCAGTTGAGCGCTGCCGCTAAGGAGCAACCACACCGGTTGCATGAAGCAATGTGTGTGCAGCGGCGTTTCGGCGTTGACGACTACAACAGGTACATCATGGACCACCCCGTGATGTCTCGCCTTGCGACACGCCTTGTGTGGGCAGCCGTTGGCCCGGACGGCGAACACACCATGTTCTGTCCCCTCAGCGATGGCACGCTCCTCGACGAGAACGACGAGGAAGTCTCCCTGGCGAATGCCATCGCAGTGCGGTTGGCCCATGGCGCCATCGACGGAGAAGAAGTGGGTGCAGCGTGGAAACAACACTACGCCGACTACGAGATTGCGGCGCTCTTCCCCCAGTTCGAACGCCCTCAGACC
>QIKW01000164.1 GCA_003231975.1 Acidimicrobiia bacterium | reverse complement strand
CGTCCCCGTCAGCATGGTGCGGCCATCCATCATCGAGTCGGCCTGGTCTGAGCCCCGACCCGGGTGGATAAAGGGGTTCAGGATGGCCGAACCCATCCTGATCAGCTACGCCCAAGGCCTGCTGAGGGAGTTCCCAGGAGTGCCCGAAGGAGTTGTCGACGTAATCCCGGTTGACCTGGTGGTGGCCGCCATTATCAATGTTGCTGCCAGGGGCCACGACGGCTCGGAAACCACCGACATCACCCAGGTAGCCTCCGGCACCCGGAATCCGCTCCACTACAGGCGCCTGGTTGAGTTGGTAAGTGGTTGGTTCGGCGAGCGCCCTTTGTATGACAACCTTGGCCAACCCATTGCGGTTGCCCCATTCAGCTTCCCAGGCCGGGGTGCGGTTGAGCGCCAGCTGGGCCGAGCCCACCGCAACCTCGAACTGGCAGACAAAGCGCTGAAGCTGCTGCCCCTCCGAGGCAAGCAGGCAATGCTCAACGCCGACATCGAAGACAAAATGGAACAGGTTGAGCGAGCGAAGGCGTACGTAAAGATCTACGGCGCCTACGCCGAATGCGAGGCGCTCTACGGAGTAGATCAGCTGCTGGCGTTGCACAACGATTTGGCACCAGCCGACCAGGTCAACTTTGGCTGCGACCCCGGGATTATTGACTGGGACCGGTACGTAACCCAGGTGCATCTCCCGTCGGTGGTACAGCACGCCAGAGTGAAAACCAAGCAGGGTCGCACCGACCCCGATGCCAGAACCAAGCGATTGCGCAAGAGGGTGCTTTCCCCAGACCGCCATGTGGCTGCGTTCGACCTCGAAAACACGATCATCGCCAGCAACGTTGTGTTCAGCTACGCCTGGCTTGCCACCCGCAACCTTGGCCCCGCCGACCGGGTCAAGTTCACGTTGAAAACCTTGCAGGAGGCCCCGGCCCTCCTGGCCCTCGATGCCCGTGACCGCACCGACTTTCTGCGCCACTTCTACCGTCGCTACGACGGTGCTTCAGTGGCCCAGATGGAGCGCCTCGGCCAGGAGCTTCTGGCCGATCACATCCTCACAAAGGCCTTCCCGGCGGCGCTCAGACGGGTCAGGCAGCACCGCAGCCTTGGCCACCGCACCGTTCTCATAACCGGTGCTCTCAACATCGTGGTAGACCCCCTAGGGCCCTTGTTCGACGACGTGATCTGTGCCGAAATGTCGGTGCGCAACGGCCGCTACACCGGCGAGCTGCTGGCGGTGCCGCCAACCGGCGAAGTAAGGGCTCAGGCGTTGCGAGACTACGCCGACCAAAAGGGCTTCGATCTAGCCGAGTCGGTGGCCTACGCCGACTCTTCTTCAGACTTGCCGCTGCTGGAAGCCGTCGGCTTTCCGGTGGCCGTCAACCCCGAAACCAGGCTGGCCTCGCTAGCGATCAAGCGGGGCTGGTTAATCGAGAACTGGTCGAAATCAAAGGGCGGCACAGACCGCGTCCTGCCCCTCGGGCCGCTTCCGTCCCTGCGAAAGAGTCGACGCTAGATGTCAAAGCCCCGCCCGAACCCTCGCCCCGGCTTCGTCCTTGAAGTAGACCGTCAAACTCCGCCAATCGTGTTCCACCACGGCGAAGGCTTTCGGCTGGAAAAGCTGCCGGTTGGACGCAGCCGAGTTATCTACCCCGGCGAGCCGCTGCACGGAATGAAGGATCCCGACTCAGCAATTGTTGAGGCACTGCTGAACCCCATCAACGACGACCCGCTGCCTTCGCTGCTGAAGCCGGGAATGAAGTTGACCATTGCGTTCGACGACATAAGCCTGCCGCTTCCGCCAATGGCTAAACCAGATGTTCGCCAGAGGATCCTGGAAGCAGTGCTTGATCTGGTGGCCGCGGCGGGAGTTGACGACGTCCACCTGATTGCCGCTCTTGCCCTGCACCGGCGAATGACTGACGCCGAGCTTCGCCATGCCGTTGGCGACCGCGTTTTTGAGGCGTTCCACCCCCACGGCCTGCTGTACAACCACGACGCCGAAGACCCAGACGGAATGGTGATCCTTGGCAAAACCCGCCATGACGAAGACGTTCAGATGTCTAAACGGGCGGCCGAGTCTGACCTGGTCATCTACGTAAACATCAACCTGGTCAGCATGGATGGCGGCTGGAAGAGCACCGCAACCGGCCTTTCGGGCTATCAAGGGGTGAAAGTTCACCACAACCCAGAAACGATGAAGAAGAGCACGTCGTTCATGGACCAGGACAAGAGCGAGCTGCATCGCTCCAACTGGCGCCAGGGCGAGGTAATCAAGGCCTCCGGGCCCCGAATCTTTCAGATCGAGTCAACCCTTAACACAAACACCTTTGGTTATGACGGCCCGCTCTCGATGCTTCAGAAGCGAGAGTGGGAGTGGAGCCTGAAAGACCGCGGCTCGTTTGTTGTGATGAACGCAGGGCTGAAGCGGATGACCGGGGCTCAGCGTCGCAAGGCGTTTCAGTCCTGGCGGGCCCCGTACGAGCTCACCTCGGTTCAGGCAGGCGAGGTTGAAGCCGTTCACAAAAAGACAACCGAGATGGTCTACAAGCAGCACATCGTTCCCGTCACCGGCCAAACCGATGTGGTCACAATGGGGTTGCCATACATCTGCCCATACAACGTGAACTCAATCATGAACCCGATCCTGGTTGCGGTTCAGGGGCTTGGTTACTTCTTTAACCTTTACCGGGGCAAACCGGTGGTTAAAGAGGGCGGGGTGCTCATCATGAGCCACCCAACCCCGTGGGAATTCCACCCGGTTCACCATCCAAGCTACATCGACTTCTTCGAACAAGTTCTGGCCGAAACCACCGACCCCGTCGAGGTTCAGAAATACGAAAAGCAATACGCCGAAGACGAGTGGTATCGCCACCTCTACCGAACCAGTTACGCCTACCACGGGGTGCACGCCCACTACATGTGGTATTGGTGCGCCCATGCTATGGACTACTTGGGAAGCGTGATCGTGGTTGGAGGAGAGCCAAAGGCGGTCCGCCGACTGGGGTTCAAGCCGGCTTCAACACTTCAGGATGCGCTGGAAATGGCAAGCGACACCGTAGGTTCCAGCCCAACAATCACCCATATTCACAATCCGCCAATTCTGATGGCGGACGTCACCTAAGGAGGCCTGAACAATGGGATGGATGCGCTTCATAACGGATCCCCCTCCCACCCCCCGGGGTGTTGAGAAGAAAAAGACCGAGCCAACAACCGGGGTGTATTACGACACCGAGTGGGCCAGGAAGTTCCCGGCCCGCGTTATTCGCGAGGCAGGAGTTTGGGGCTTCATGAAACCGGCGGTGAAGATCTTCGCTTCGCCCCGGGTTATCGGGGTTGACCGGCTGCAAGAGGTGGAAGGCCCGGTGGTGTTTGCCGCCAACCATCACAGTCATGCCGACACTTCGCTGATGTTGGCAACCCTTCCCGGTCACCTGCGAAGGCGACTGGTTGTTGCTGCCGGGGCAGACTATTTCTTCCCGAACCGCCTCTCCGGCGCTCTTTCAGCGCTGTTCATCGGCGCCATCCCAATCGAGCGGACAAAGCTTTCAAAGCTCTCGATCAGGAACGCAACCCGGTCAATCGAGAAGGGCCGCAGCCTCCTGATCTTCCCCGAAGGCAGGCGCAGCCCAGACGGCTGGAGCCGAGAGCATCGGCCCGGCGCAGCGTTCGTTGCGAAACGAATGGGTGTTCCCGTTGTGCCGGTCTACCTCGATGGCACCGGCACGATTCTGCCAAAGGGCAAGAACTGGCCAACCAGAGCCCGCTGCGCCGTGGTGTTCGGCAAGCCGCTTACCGCGCTGGACGGCGAAGACGCCAGGCAGTACGCCAAACGAATCCAGGCAACTATCAACGAGCTGGCAGACGAGTTCTCGTCTGGCTGGTGGGAGGCCAGGAAGAAGGCCCACGCCAAAACCACTCCCGAACTAGACGGGCCAGAAGCCGGAGCCTGGCGACGGCGCTGGTCACTTGGCCCAAAGCCAGGCAAGTCTCAGCGCCGCAGCAAATCGGCGCAGCGCTGGCCCAAGCTCTGAGGCAAACAGTCGGAGTACCAGCTAAGTCCCAGCAGTTGGACGGGGGCTGCCCGGTTGGCCAATGATGGCTGGCATGAAACTGAATCTCACCGCAGACGAAGTGCTAACCACAACCAGATCGGTTCGCAAACGGCTGGATTTCGACAAGCCGGTAAGCCGATCAGAAGTTGAAGAGTGCCTCGACATCGCGCTCCAGGCCCCAACCGGCTCGAACAGCCAGGGCTGGCAGTGGATGGTGATTGAAGACGCCGAGAAGAAGAAGGCCATTGCCGACTACTACGCGAACAACTTCGCCGTCTACGCCAGCCAACCGGGAACGGAGTTCGCGCCAGACGACACCAGAACCGAGCGGATGCCGCTGGTTCGTTCTTCGGCCCAATATCTGGCAGACAACTTCCACCGCGCTCCCTACATGGTGATCCCGTTGATCGAGGCCCGGCTTGACGAGGGCACTCCGGCCCCGGCCCAGGCTGCGGTTTGGGGCTCCATCCTTCCGGCGGTGTGGAGCTTCATGCTGGCCCTCAGGGAGCGCGGCCTTGGATCGGCGTGGACAACCCTGCACCTGCCAAACGAAAAGGAAGTGGCAGAACTGCTTGGCATCCCGTTCGACCGCTACACCCAGGCCGGGCTGTTCCCCGTTGCCTACACAAAGGGCACAGACTTCAAGCTGGCCAAGCGACTGCCGGCAGCTGAACTGACCCACTGGGATACCTGGTAAGTTCAAGCTTCGCATGGCTAGGTCATTGCAGTAGCTCGCAAAGGTTCGTTGAGTCCCAGACGCTGAGACGCGAGCCGCCGTCAGCGACAAACGCTGTGAGCCGGTCAGCTTTCGGCCAGGATTTGAGCAACCCGCTGGTGGGATAGCCCAATCAGCGCGCCGATGTCACGCGTTGGCAGTTCTCGCTTCTGGAGCGCTCGTATGACTTGGCGTCGGGTCTTGGCCTCATCGTCCAACGATCGCCACTGTTGCCCTGATTGTCGTCGCTCCTCGCTGCCACTAGCTGACCCTACTGACACCGGCGCCCAATACATGCAAGTGCCCCCGGGGGAGGGAGTCCCGGGGGCCCTTACGTATTAACATTACATGGTAAGGCAGGCTGTTTGCTGGCGGTGTGCCGCCTAACACTGCCAACTACCAGATTGCCCCAGCCTTAGTCTGGCGCTGGTGTGAAGTTCTGGGTTGAGTAGTCCTCAATGGGCACTCGGCCAACACTTCCTGCCAGGTCTTCTCTTACGTAATCGATGAAGCCCTGGGCGTAGTCGATCAGAGTGTCAACCGCTCGCCCACTGTCGGCAACGGCTTCAAGGGTTACAAAGCCGTCTCCTCCGCCAGCCATGAAGCTGTTCACAACAACGGTGTAGGTGGCTGCCAGATCTATTGGCCCCCAGGCTGATCCGTCGGCCTTGGCTCGGATCTCAACGTTGCTGAACCGCTGACCCTTCGGCTGGCTGAGATCGGCGTCCCACCGGAGGTAGGCGCCATAGGGGTAGGCACCGCTTGAGCCTCCCTCGTCAACGATGTTTGACACACCGTCTTCCAGAGACTGCACCACTTCGGCCCCGGTCATTTCAAGGTTAACCATGGTGTTGGCAAAGGGAAGCAGTTCGTAGGCATCGGCAATTGTTATCTCACCGAATGGGATGTCAATTCGCACCCCGCCCGAATTCTGAAGGGCGAAGTCGGCATCGAATGCCCTGTCGGCAAACGCATAGGCAACCAACTGTTGGATGTCTCCTCCGTTCGGCAAGCCTCCGGCCACACAACCAGGAATCACCGTCCTGCCGACATCTCCCGGAATGCGACCGCTGCAAAGGTCAGCGGTTGCTGAGCCGATTACTTCTAGTTCCAGAACAGCAACCTGGTCGCTGAACGTCTGAAGCACGGCAAGTGCATCGGCATCTGGTGTGACTGTTCCCGCAGACGGGATCTTGTCAAGTTCGGCCATCACGATTGCCAGCTCTTCAGCAGTGAGATCAACTGTCTCGTCGTTGACCTCCTTGGTGAAGCCGTTTCCGAGAAGAAGGTTGGACTGACCCCCGCACTCAACGACGTGACCGAACTCGTCGAATGAGGCGTTGAACTCGCCAACGACAGCTGTGTACTGCCAGGCCTGAACCACACAAACCGGCAGTCCGGACTTGTCGGTTGTTTTGGTTGGATACGGACCGGCCGAGCCGAGCCCGATATCTCCAAACTCGCCAAGCAAGGTGTGGGTGTCTCCGCTAACGATCAGGTCTACGCCGGTAACCATCTTGGCCAGGGCTAGATCTCGCTCATAACCGTTGTGGGTGACCAGCACGATCTTGGTAACGCCCATTGCTTCAAGCTCGTCGACATAACGCTGGGTTGACTCAACCTCGTCGAGGAAGATCGTTGTATCCAGCGGGCTTGAAGACACCCGGGTTTTTTGGGCGATGCTGAGCCCAATAATTCCCACTCGTTGGTCAACTGCTGGCGAGCTGCCATCGGTGGCCGAGGCGGTGCCGTTGGTGGCGCCGAAGTCCTTGATCACAAACGGCAGGATGTATGGCTCGCCGTCGGATGGGTTCAGCGGTGTGCCGAGGGCAGGCTCGACGTTGGCCGAAATGATTGCGGTGTCGCATTCTGGGGTTGACAAGAAGTCGAGGAACTTGACCAACCCGGCGTCGCCTGCATCGAACTCGTGGTTGCCAACTGCCATTGCGTCAAAGCAGACCTGGTTCATGAGGGCAGCATCGGCCTCACCCTGGAACAGCGTGTAGAAGAGGGTTCCCGTGAGAGCGTCTCCTCCAAGCAGCTTGAGGTTGTTCCCGTCGCTGTACTTGGCGTCCAACTCATCCATCTTGGCCACCACTCTGGGGTAGCCACCCAATTCGGTTTCGGTTGTGACTCCGCCAAGGGTGAATTCGATCGAATTCGGATTGAGGTTGGAGTGGGGGTCATTGATGTGGAAGATGTTCAGGTCGAAAACCGCGTTTGGAGCTGTGTTGTTTCGCTGCTCGGCCGAATCGGCAAAGAACAGGGCGACATCGGTTCGAGACGTTCCACCATCGAGGATCCCGACCCAGTAGGCCTGCCCTCCAGAATCGGGTGGACGCCCAAAGGCATCGGTGTAGAGCTGCACCAGGAACTCTTCATTGGTTTGTGAGGCTGGGTACTTGGCCATGCGCTCAACCGAACCCAGGAAAATCTGCACGATGGCTTCATAAGACAGGCCGTTTGCCTGCTGGGCAAGCCAGTAGCGCAAACCTCCGGCATCGGGCTGACGCCCGAGCAAGGTGATGTAGGCCCGCTCGATACGACCAACGTCTTCGTTGACGGCGTTTGCTGTTTGGCCGTCTCGACTGACTGCTTCAGCTTGAGCAGAGTCGGGCTGAGCGTCGGCAGGAATGCCAGACACAGCAACCGCCGCAAGGCTCATTGCTAGAAGGGCGCCGATTGCACGGCGCGCAAGACTCGAATTCCTCATTGGACAACTCCTCTGATCCCCGGACCATTTCCTACACCTTGCTACCAGGAACCGAGACCACTTGCCACGGGATCAGACGAAATGTCAGTCTGCCAGTCGAAGCCCTCTTGGTGAAACGAAGGCTTCGAGCGATTGAAATTCGGCAACAAACTCGGTGATGTGGCCGGGGAAAACATGCTCGGACACTAAGAATGCGGCCCCTTCGGTGTCGTGAGTGGTTCGCTTCACCACCAACGCCGCGCTTGCGGTCGGAACCTCCAAAAGTTCTGAATCAGCGGGGTCTATGAGCCCCGCCCCAATTGTTTGAGCGGCGCTTCCAACCGTTATTGGCAACAGCTCATAGAAGCTGGCCCGCTCCACCTGAGCTTTCGACAGTTCGGCGCCCAAGTCTTCCCTGCACCACACAGTGACCCTGGCGAAGGGCATTCCGTCCGCCAGGTGGACACGCCTGGTTTCCAACACCCGCTTGCCAAGAAGGGGCCGAACATGGTCAGGCGCAGCAACGAACTGAAAGTCAACAATCCGCCGCTCTGACCGGCGGCCCGAGTCGGCCAGCTGGCGCTCGATGGTTGCCAGGCCTGTGAGGGTTTGCGGCAGTGGCGATGCCGCCGCAAACCAGCCAAATCCCTGCCTGGCTGCAACCAGCCCTTCACCCCGAAGTACTTCCAACGCCTTGCGGATGGTGACCCGGCTGGCGGAGTAGGACGCGCCAAGCTCGGCCTCGCTTGGCAGGATCTTCCCAGCCGGGAATTCCCCTGCGCCAAGCCGGCCACGCAGAACATCTGCAATTTGGTGGTAGCGAATCGTTCTCACTTGTATTAAAGTTGTATCACATCACGGTGAGGCTTCCACTCTTTCACGCTTCCACTCTTTCACTCCTTCTCGCCTCACCCGCCAGCACAACTGGCCGAGTCCGCCCTTCACCACCTTCAGGAGCCAACCATGGCAGTCGCACCCGAAACGCCAATCGAATTGATCAACGGCGTCTACGCCACGCTCGACGAGAGAGTTGGCGCCTTCCGAACCCGAATGGCCCGGCCGCTAACGCTGGCCGAGAAGATCCTGGCCAATCACCTCGCAGATCCGGCCGCCGAGGTGAAGCGGGGCGAGAGTTATGTCGACTTCCGGCCCGATCGAGTGGCAATGCAGGATGCAACGGCGCAGATGGCCTGGCTTCAGTTCGATTCGGCGGGCCTCGACCAGGTGCAGGTGCCAACCACCACTCACTGCGATCACCTGATCCAAGCCAAGGTCGACGGGAAATCAGATCTGCTGAGGGCGATTGACGCCAACGAGGAAGTCTTCAACTTTCTTCAGAGCATCAGCGCCAAGTACGGCGGCGGGTTCTGGAAACCAGGCAGCGGAATCATCCACCAGGTTGTGCTTGAGAACTACGCATTCCCGGGCGGGATGATGATTGGCACAGACAGCCACACCCCAAATGCGGGTGGGCTGGCAATGGTTGCCATCGGCGTTGGCGGGGCCGACGCCGTGGATGTAATGACCGGATTCCCCTGGAACGTGCGGTGGCCAAAGCTGATCGGCGTGAAGCTCACCGGTGAACTAAGCGGCTGGGCCTCGGCCAAAGACGTGATTCTTAAGGTGGCCCAGATCCTCACCGTCAAGGGAGGCACCGGCGCCATTGTTGAATACATCGGCGAGGGCGCAAACACCATCAGCGCAACGGGCAAGGCAACCATCTGCAACATGGGCGCCGAGATCGGGGCAACCACTTCGTTGTTTGCATACGACGACGCCATCGCCCGCTACCTGAAGAGCACCGGGCGAGAAGCCACAGCCGACGCCGCAAACACGGTGGCCCATCACCTGCGTCCCGACGACGAGGTTCTTGCCAACCCTGCGCGGTACTACGACCAGGTGATCGAGATCGACCTGTCAGCGCTTACCCCACACATCAACGGCCCTCACACCCCAGACCTGGCAAGAGAAGTGAAAGACCTGGGGGCCGAGGCCGAGCGAGAGGGCTGGCCACTTGAAATTAGTGCCGCCTTGATCGGCAGTTGCACCAACTCGTCATATGAAGACATCACCCGGGCAGCCTCGATCGCCAGGGAAGCCGCGGCAAAGGGGCTGACGGTGAAGACCAAGTTGATGATCACACCGGGATCTGAGCAGGTTCGGGCAACGATCGAAAGAGACGGCCTGCTTAATGACTTCGAGGTGCTTGGAGCAACGGTTCTGGCCAACGCCTGCGGGCCCTGCATCGGCCAGTGGGACCGCTCGGACGAGCGAGAGCCGGGAACCACCAACGTGATCGTCACCTCCTACAACCGCAACTTCCCGAAACGCAACGACGGAGACGCAGCCACGCTGGCCTTTGTCACCTCCCCCGAAACGGTCATGGCCCTGGCCCTTTCGGGCAGAATCGATTTCGACCCGATCAGCCAAACCCTCACAAACGACGCGGGCGACGAGGTGAAGCTGTCGGTTCCGCTCGGGATTGAGCTGCCGCCCCAAGGTTTCGACGAGGGCGAAATCGGCTTCATCGCGCCGCCCGAAGACGGCTCAAGCATTGAGGTTGTCGTCTCGCCTAGCTCGGACCGGTTGCAGCTTCTTACTCCGTTCCCCGCATGGGACGGCAACGACTATGAGAACCTCCCAATTCTGGTGAAAGCCCATGGCAAGTTCACAACCGACCACATCTCAATGGCAGGCCCGTGGCTGAAGTACCGAGGCCACCTCGAGAACATCTCGGGCAACCTCTACCTGGGGGCGGTTAGCTCCTACAACGAAAACATCGTTGGGATGGGCAAGAACCAACTGACCGGCGAGCGCCAGAGCTTTCCCGACATGGCAAAGGCGTACCACCAAGCTGGTCAGCCCTGGGTGGTAATAGGCGACGAGAACATGGGCGAAGGTTCAAGCAGGGAGCACGCCGCGATGGAGCCCAGGTTCCGGCTCGGACTGGTTGCCATTGCCAGAAGTTTCGCCAGGATCCATGAAACCAACCTGAAGAAGCAGGGCATGGTGCCCCTCACATTCGATGACCCGGCCGACTATGACCGGATCGGCGAAGACGACCGCATCGCGGTGCGAGGGCTGGCCGACCTCGCCCCCGGCAGGCAGGTAACCGTTGAGGTCACACCGCCATCAGGCGAATCGTGGGCATTCAGCGCCAACCACACCTTCTCAGAAGACCAGATCAAGTGGTTCCGTGCCGGGTCGGCGCTAAACGTGATCCGCCAAAATCTGGCCGGGTAACCCAAACTCGCGGGGTCAGGCGGGCATAGCTTTTGCCAGCTCGGCCTCGCTTGGTGTGTACTCAACATGTGCTTCGGGCGGAAGCAGTTCGCCGATCTTGGCCATCAGCTCAACGATTGCAACGGCCGGATCGTCGCTGCTTGGAAAGTAGGGCTTGCCGATCTGGACCTGGACGGTTGGCGGATTCGCCACGTTGAGCAGGTATGGAAGTTTGCGGTTGCGAGGCCAAACCTTCTCGGTGCCCCACAGCCCGACGGGAACAATTGGTACCCCGGTGTCTATGGCCAGACGCACCGCCCCGTACTTCCCTTTCAGTTTTGGGCTGAAGAACAACTTGCCTCTTGGGATGGTTCCCTGCGGGAACAGCGCCACCAGTTCACCAGCCCGCAACGCTCGGGCGGCTTCCTCCATCGGCGCTTCGCTCTTGTCTTCCCTGTCAACCCGGATGGCCCCAAGAGCTTTGGATATCGGGCCAACTATCGGTGCGTCTGTCACTTCCTTCTTTGAAAGGAAGCGGGCCGATCGCCCTATCTTGCCTGCTGCGTACCCAACGATCAGAGGGTCCAGGTAGCTGCGATGATTCACAGCCAGGATGGTGCCGCCAACCTCGGGAACGTTGGAAGCACCGGCAAGCTCAATGTTGACCCAGGGCATGAGCTCGTCTCTGGTCAAGAGGGTGGCAACCTGTTGGGGCTCGATGCCGAGGGGTTTTGGCACTCCGGGCGGGGCGTTGAACCAGACCGTTTCCCACTTTCGCGCCATGGCGTATGCCCAGAGCCGGGGATCGGGATTGACCGCAACCGGGTGGCCGACCGAGTGGAAAAGCGGGAGGTCGAAGATGCTGTCTGAATAGGCGTAAGAGCTGTCAAGCTCGACCGAGTTGGCCCGAGCCCAGACCTTTACCGACCGAGCCTTGCCTCGGGCCCATACGAACTCTCCGTCGATCGTTCCGTCATAACGGCCCTGGTCGTCAACCCTGTAACGAGTGCTGAGAAAACCGTCGAGCCCGAGAAGGTCGGCAAATGGCTTAATCAGGTCGTACGGGGTTGTTGTGGCAAGCACAATCTTGTGACCTGCGGCCCGATGATCTGCAACTACCTGGGTGGCAAACGGTTCGATCTTGGCCACCAGCGCTTTGGCCGCCAACTGGCCGGCGCGCTGAGCTGACGCCGCAGGCCATCCCTTTGCCGCCGTTGCGCCTTGACGGGCAAGGGCCATTGACGGCAGGGTTTCGCCGATCAGGTTGAAGATCCCGAACATGAGATTCTCACCAGGAAGCGGGCGAGCCCGGATCAGTCCCTCTTCTCGAAGGGCGGCCGATAGAGCTGGGCCGCTTGCTCCTCGCAGCAATGTGCGGTCAAGGTCGAAGAATGCAGCAGACGCCATGACGGAACCGTAAAACGATTGAGACCCAGCGTCCAGAAGGAAGCTGGGTCTCTGCGGGCGTCCGGCACAATGGGGGACCGAGCCGAACTGCCTTGAAGGCGATCCACAAATGGGGACCGATGGACCGCCGTCGTTGTATCGATCATTGTACTGACATTTAGATAATCTGTCTAGGAGTTTACAGGGATAGTTGCTATCGGTTTGAGAGATATGGCGTCTAGGAGGCAGGAGGCTGACTCGGTCCGGGATGGCCGGGGGTGACGATGCAGGGCGGATGTGCGATCATCTTGAGCGATGGACCTACGGCACCTTCAGGCGCTCTTGGCCGTGATCGACCACGGCGGCTTCACCGCGGCGGCGCGCGCCACCCATACGGTGCAGTCCAACATCAGCGCCCACGTTGCCAGCCTGGAAAAAGAACTGGATGCCACCCTCATAGACAGGGCAACCGGCAAACCGACCGAGGAAGGCAAGGCCGTTGTTGCCAGGGTTCGGCGAATCGAGAACGAGTTGACCGCGCTTGAAGCCGACGTCAGCGCTCTTCGGGGAAAGCCACGGGGGATAGTGAGGGTTGGGGTGATCGGCACCACAGCTCGCTGGCTTACCCCCTTGCTGGTTGACCGCCTCGCGGTTGAGACCCCCGACATCAGGTTGTTCGTTGCCGACGGCACAACCACGTCCTTGGTTCAGAGGCTGGTAGAAGGCCAGCTTGACCTTGCCATTGTGTCGCTGCCGGTGGATGAACCCGAGTTGCGCCTGACCAACCTCTTCGTTGAGGATAACGAGGTGATCGCCCCCGGTTCGCACCCGTTCGCCAAACACAGCGACCCAACGTTGGCCGACTTGGCGCGCCATGAGATCATGCTGGCCTCCCCCGGCACCCCCTTCCGCCAAGAAGTTGACCGTTCGTTTCAGGCCGAAGGCCTAACCGCAATGCCAAAGATCGAGGTCGACGGGCTGCGGCTGCTCACCTCCCTCGCTTTCCAGGGTTTCGGGATAGCAATCCTGCCTGCCACGGCGGCTCCCGACTGGGTTGGCGGAGACTGGGTTCGCATCGCTGTTCCCGGCCTTGGGCAGCGGCGAGTTGCACTTGCTGTTCGACGCCGGGGGATGTTGTCGGCTGCTGCCGAGGCAACTATTGGCACCACCCGCAAAGTAATTGTTCAGCACGCACCGGGCCTTCCCGGGGTTCACTTGGGTCCGAACCGTCAGCCGTCACGGTAAACATCACGGGATGGTTGCCTCGGTTTCGATTCGGTCAGGTTCGGGCTCGGGCTCTTCGGCCCGCGTTGAAGAGCTCCACGGCCGCAAGGTGATGCTGCTTCGGCTGGATCTGTCAACCGCTGGCCTGTCAACCACCGACGCCGAAACCATGACAGCGGGGTTCAGCACAGCAACCAAAAAGCGTTTGCCAATAGTTGGGGTTCTCACCATGAACGGGGTTGCCCTCGACGACGGCTTCGAAGCTGTTGTGGCCTGGGGCCAAGCCGCCAGGGCACTGTCGGCTGCGTCCGGCGTTGTGCCAATCTTGTTCGCCGTTGACGGCCCGGTTGTTGCTGGCCCATCTTTGTTGCTTGGCTTGGCCGACGTTGTTGTTTTTGTTGAGGGAGCCCACGCGTACGTGTCTGGGCCGGCAATGGTTGAGTCATACACCGGGGTTCCGATCACCAAGGAGGCTCTGGGCGGGGCTGGCTCGCATTCCAGGTCCAGCGGGCTGGCAGCCATGGTGGCGCCAAGCCGCGACGCGGCAGTTGATGCGCTTTCCGACGTGCTGGCCCACCTACCCGATCACGTTGACGAACTCCCTCCTCAGATTCCAACCGACGACCCGGTCGACCGCGAAACCAACGTGGCGGCCACCACCATTCCAGATCACCAGACCGGCGCATACGACGTGCGCTCGATCGTGGCGGACTTCGCCGATGATGGCGAGTTCCTCGAGCTTCGTGCCACTTGGGCACCGAACCTCGTCACCGGTTTCTGTTGCATCGGTGGCCGCTCAATTGGGGTGGTCGCCAACCAAAGCCAGGCCCTGGCGGGAAGCATCGACATTCCCGCCAGCCACAAAGGGGCCCGCTTTGTTTCGCTGTGTGATGCGTTCAACGTGCCCCTCCTCACGCTGGTTGACACCTCCGGCTTCCTGCCGGGTAAAGACCTCGAGTGGCGGGGAATGATCCGCCACGGCGCACAGTTGGCATTCACCTACGCCCGGGCCACCGTGCCACGCGTTGGCCTTACCCTCCGCAAGTCCTACGGCGGCGCCTACATCGTTATGGATTCGCGTTTCATGGGCAACGACCTGATGCTGGCCTGGCCATCGGCCGAGGTGGCAGTGATGGGCGCAAAAGGGGCGGTTGAGATTCTCCATCGAGAGGCCGGGCCAGAGGAACGAGAGCAGCTGGAAAGCGAGTACGAGGCTCGCTACCTCACGCCCTACCCCACCGCAGAGCGAGGCTCTATCTCTGCGGTGATAGATCCCGTCGAGACCAGGCGGGTGCTTGGGGCCTGTTTCGATTTGTTGGCAACCAAGCGGGAACGGCTGAGGCCCCGCAAACACGACAACATGCCCCTTTGAGCTTCTTGGCGAACATGTCACCCAAGCGCTTCAGGGGCGCTACATTTCCCATCGGGCCTGAACCTCTGAGGGATTGGGCCGCTCTTGGCACAACGGGGTGCCCGAAGATCCGCACCGCCATCCGAGGAGCTGCACCACCGTGCCTGAGACAGTAACGATTACCGACAACCGCACTGGTGAGAGCGCCGAGATCCCAATCGAGAACGGTGGGATCTCAATGAACGAGATCCAGAAGGTGATCCGGGGTACGTGGGTGGTTGATCCGTCATTTGGCGGCACCGCCTCAACCGAGTCAGCCATCACCGACCTCGACGGCCTCAACGGAATCCTCCGCTACAGGGGCTACCCAATAGAGCAACTGGCCGAGCACTCGACCTTTCTTGAGGTCTGCTACCTCCTCTTGTTCGGGGAGTTACCAAACCAGGAGCAAACCGACGTCTGGGTCCACGACGTAACCTTCCACACTTTCATTCACGAAAATATGCGGAAGCGATTCATGGAGGGCTTCCATCACGATGCCCACCCCATGGGCATGCTGATGTCGGCCATCGCCGCGCTGTCAACGTTCTATCCCGAAGCGAAAGACGTTTTTGATCCGCACAATCGCTACAAGCAGATCAACCGGCTGATCTCGAAGGGACCAACCCTGGCCGCCATGGCCTACCGGGCCAGCATTGGAATGCCGTTTGTCTACCCAGACAACAAGCTCACGTACACCGAGAACTTCCTGGCAATGATGTGGAAGATTGCCGAGCCAACCTACAGGCCAGATCCTGTGCTGGCGAAGGCGCTAGACGTTCTTCTGATTCTGCATGCCGACCACGAGCAGAACTGTTCAACCACCACAATGCGCGTGGTTGGTTCCAGCCACGCCGACCCATTCTCCTCAGCGGCGGCGGCCACTGCTGCTCTTTACGGGCCCCGCCACGGGGGAGCCAACGAAGCAGTGATTCACATGCTGGAAGATATTGGCTCCTATGAAAACATCGAGCCGTTCGTAGAGTCGGTGAAGAACGGCGAGGGCAGGCTGATGGGCTTTGGCCACAGGGTCTACAAGGCGTATGACCCGCGGGCCCGCATCGTGAAAGAACAGGCCGACAAGGTTTTCGAAGTCACCGGAAAGAGCCCGCTTCTTGACATCGCCCTGAAGCTGGAAGAAATCGCCCTAAACGACGAGTACTTCAAGAGCCGCAACCTCTACCCGAACGTAGACTTCTACACCGGGCTGATCTATCAGGCAATGGGCTTCCCGATGGACATGTTCACCGTGCTGTTCACCATTGGCCGCATGCCGGGTTGGCTGGCCCACTGGCAAGAACTGCTGGAGCAGGAGCAGCGGATCAGCCGCCCCCGCCAGATCTACACCGGTGTTGGCGTGCGAGACTACGTGCCCCTGGCAGACCGCTAGAAATCAATCAGGATTTTCCCGACATTGGCGTTGACGCCCATGTGTTCATGGGCGTCTGCTATGTCGGCGAAGGCAAACCGGCTGTCGATCACGGGCCGCAGCGTTTCGTCTTCGAAACGAGGCAACAGCTCTTTGGCGAAACGTTGAATCAGGGTGGCTTTCTCCTCAAGAGGGCGGGCCCTCAACACGGTTCCTATCAGAGAGGCCCGCTTTGGCAGCAGCAGCCCAAGCGGTAACTCGACGGTGCCCTTTCCCATGACCCCAACTTGGATCACCTTGCCGCCAACTGTTAGCGATTTGATGTTCTTGACGGTGTACTCCCCGCCGATCACATCAAGCACCACGTCTACCCCGCGCCCGGCGGTGGCTTCTGCAACCGCCTCTTCGAAGTCTTGGTTCTTGTAGTCAACAACAACGTCGGCCCCCAGAGCCCGGCAGGCCTCGACCTTGCCGGTTGAGCAGGTAACCGCGATTCGGGCGCCAAGGGCTTTGGCTATCTGGATCGACGCCGTGCCAACCCCGGAGGCTCCAGCGTGTACCAGGGCCCATCGGCCAGAGGTCAGCCCGCCTTGCACAACGAGGGCGTCAAAAGCGGTGAGGAACACTTCTGGGATAGCTGCGGCATCCTGAAGGGAAACGCTGCCGGGCGACCGTAAGACGGTCCGTTCGTTGGCAACCAACTTCTCGGCGTAGGCGCCGCCGGAAACGATGCCCATGACCTCATCGCCCACTCGCCAAGCCTCAACCCGTTCACCAACGGCTTCAACCGCTCCTGCGTATTCCAGCCCGGGGATCTCAAGCTCGGCTGGCGGGCCAGGATAGTGGCCCATTCGTTGCAGGATGTCTGCCCGGTTCAATGCGGTTGCCAGCAGCTTGACTAGAACCTCTTCGGGCCCTGGCGAGGGGTCGGCAACCTCTTCGATGGTGAGCACTTCGGGCCCGCCGTGATCTCTCAGAACAACAGCTTTCATTGGGGCGACCCTAGCCGACACGCCTCCCGGGTCAGCAGCTGCGGCAAGGTCAGTTGCTCAGAGGTGACGCACTCCGGCCAGCGGGTCACGGGGCCAGCGCCGCAGCGAGATCTCGGCCTCCACCGGCACAGAATCTGTCTCGCTTGCCAGCAGCGGATTAAACGTGACGCCTGCGACGTCTGGCGAGGCATCAGCCACTGCTGCCAGCCTGGACAGCACGTCTCGCAACACGAACTTGGTCGACTCGGCTGCAAGAAGATCTGCCAGCCAGGGCTGGGAGACAAGTCGATCAAGGTCGGCTTCACCGGCAGGCAGAAGTACCGATGACATCGAGGCGACCGAGCGGGCAGACTCGCCCCCAACCCCAACGCTGAGCCTGGCACCGATGAGGCTGTCTTGACTTAGCCGGACTGCAAGTTGAGCCCCTGCAGGTGCCGTTGCCTGCACAACCGCGGGGAGGAAGTCGTCGGCGAAGTTGTCCATCATTCTTCTGAAGCTGAGGGCGACCTCGGCGGCCGACATCAGGTCAAGGGCAGTGCCGCCCTTCTCGCCAGATTGCCGATAAGCCACGTTGGCTGCCTTCAGAACTACCGGGTAGCCAAGAGCGTCGGCGGCCGCTACGGCCTCAGCCTCGGTCTGAACCGTTCGGAATGGCGCCATCGGCAGGTCAAACGCCTTCAACAGTTTTGGCATAGCCGGGTCGGCCATGGTGACGGTGCGGGCCTCGGCCTGGCTTAGGGCCTCAGCAACCGCCCCCTCTACGGCTTCTCGAAGGCCGTCGTCGGCCTCAATGGCGGGCCCTCGATGCCGCGACCGCCACCCCGCGTATGTCGCCATTCGGCCAAGTGCCCGTGCCGCTTGCTCCGGGAAGGTGAAACAGGGAAGACCGGGCACGGTCAGCAGGCTTGGATCTAGGAGCCCGGTGGCAACCATTGGCTTGTCAACTGCCCGATCGACCCTGGCCAACAGCTCGCCAAGATCCTTGAACGAGAGGGTGAGCGTTGGCACTAGGGCAACAAGGACGGCGTGTACATCCTCGCTGAGAGCAGCCGCCACCACCGCTTGTTCATATACAGACGGCGCGGCCCGCCTGGGAACTCTCAGCGTGTCTGCGTCGCCAACCAACACTGCGTCGGCCAGGCCGCTGTCGGCAATTCCGGAGGGGACCACCACCTTGAGGCCCTCCCTGCGGCACGCGGCCGCGGCCAGCGACGCAACCGATGAGGCGTTGCTTACCACGGCCACGCGATCGCCAAGGGGAAGTGGCTGGGAAACAGCCACCTTGGCCTGCTCAACCAGTTCACTTACCCGGTCAACCACGATTACTCCGCTCTCGCGGAGCAGGCTGGCGATCTCTTCGCTCTCGGGCTCAACTGCGATTATGGGCTTGGTTGCCACCACATGGCGGGCGATTCTGGCGAAGTTTCTGGGGTTGCCAATGTTTGGCTGGTAGAGACATATCGCTTTGGTTCGCTGATCCACTGCCCAGTACTGGAGAAGGTCGTTGGTTGAGACGTCGGCCCGGTTGCCAACCGCAACGAACGACGAGACTCCAACATCGTTGCGGCTCATCTGATCAAGTAGCGCCGCTCCCAGCGGGCCGGACTGGGAAAGAACTGCAACCGAACCAGTCGACACCGCGGCAGGGGCGAACAGGGCACGCAAGCCCACTGTGGGATTGGTATTGACCACCCCGAATGAAGCCGGCCCGATCAGCCTCATTCCGTGCTTTCTGGCCAGAACGGCAAGCCGCTTCTCCCTTGCCTGCCCACGGTGACCCTCGTCGCTGAACCCGGCAGAAACAACCACCAAACCCGTTACCCCTTTTGCTGCACAGGCCTCAACGACCTCCTCAACTGCGCTGGCAGGCACAGCAACCACCGCCAGGTCAACCGGACCGTCAATTTCCTCCAACGCTCCTACCAGCGGAAGGCCTGCGATCTCGGTTCGGCCCTCCTCTTTCGCCGCGGCTGGGTTAACTGCGTATGCGGAGCCTGCAAACGGAGCCGAAGCAACAGACAGCGCCAGCTGGTAGCCAACAGAGTTGGCCCGTCGGCCAGCACCGACAACGGCAACTGACTTCGGTTCGAGAATCCTGGCAATCGACCGGGCCTGCGCCCGCCTGCCCCTTTGATCAATCAGCGCCGCAGCTTCCGGTGTGACCTCGATGCCAAGGCTTACCTCAATTGCCCCGTCGGCAAACCGCGTCGTGACCTCAAAGCCTGCTTTCCGAAAGACCCGGAGCATGCCGTAGTTGTCTGGCAGCACGGTTGCCGAGAAGCCTTCAAGGCCCTTCTGGCGGGCCACCGCCGCAAGGTACTCCAGCAACAGGGTTGCCAGGCCTCGGCCGTGGTGGGCATCGTCAACAAAGAAGGCAACCTCGGGGCGGGCGGAGTAGGGGCCTTCGTCTCTGCCGCTCTCGTATCGGGCGACGGCCACCAACTCTTCACCGATGGTGGCCACAAAGGCCATCCGCTTTTCGTAATCGACGTTGGTGAAGTACTCGATCTCTTTGTGGCTGAGCTCTGGCCGGAAGCGGAAATAGCGGAAGTAAATGCTCTCGGGGCTCTGCCGGTTGTGGAATGCGGTGAGAGCTTCGGAGTCGCCAGGCCGGATGGGACGGAGGCTGACCGGGGCGCCGTCACTGAGCACTGCCTGGGTTTCCCAAACGAATGGATAGGTGGGCACGCACCAAGCGTAGGTGCCCCGATTCCGTGAGCAAAAACCGAACTGGCATGGATTAGTGGCGAAAACGCACCTGATCCATGCCAGTTCGCCAGGCCGACGGGTTTCCGGGCTTCGCCGAAGGCGAAAACGTGGCCCTATCAGACAACTTTCACATCGCCTATCGGCTTGAGGCCAGGGACGTTTGGAGCGAAGCGAGAAACTCCAGTTTCGCGCCGAAGGCGAAAACGTGGGCCCCCTTGGGCCCTGGGACGTTTGGAGCGAAGCGAGAAACTCCAGTTTCGCCGAAGGCGAAAACGTGGGCCGTACAGGACTTGAACCTGTGACCCCTACCGTGTCGAGGTAGTGCTCTAGCCAACTGAGCTAACGGCCCCATCTGTCGGAGCAAGCCCCGGACCCGGTGAGGTTAGCGGAGGTGTTCCCGCATTGCCTCACCGGTTTGAGCGCAGAGCGGGATTTGAACCCGCGAATCACGGCTTTGCAGGCCGCTCCCTTAGACCACTCGGGCATCTGCGCAGAGGCGCCGAGGTTAGCCCGACAGGGTGGGCCTGCCTCGGCAATTCGGCAACGGAGTTCCAGGTGATGCAAGCGGCCAGTTGCAAGTGGCCTATGGTTGAGGCATGGAACATGTCCAGATCACCCGGTCGTTTCCGCAATCGCCTTCGGAGGTTTGGCCTGTGGTCACCGATCCAGAGCATTGGCTTGAGCCCGGCATTCGTTGGCGCGTCAACGAGGACAACACCGAAGAGGGCAGCCGTTTTGCGGCCAGGTTCTGGCCCGAACCTGGTGAGTCAACCGAAGTGGTGATAACCCTTGAACCTTCCGAAACCGGAGGCACAGACGTAACGATCCACGAAACAAGGGACCGTGCCTTTGGCTTGGTGGGGCGCGCAACCGCTCAGCTGGTTGGAGCCTCGTGATGTCTGCGCAGCCTGTCGATCACGGCCAGTTGCTGGCTGCCCTTGCCGACCCAACCCGGCGGCAGCTTCTGTCTCTTCTCAACCAGAGACCGCGTTCTGCATCAGCCCTGGCCAACAACGTCGACATAAGTCGCCAGGCGATCGCTAAGCATCTCACAGCGCTGGAAGCTGTGGCTCTGGTGCAGGGCCAGCGCAGTGGGCGAGAGGTCGTGTTCGACGTGATGCCAGCGGGGCTCCAGCCACTTGGCGATTGGGTTGGGGCCACCACAGCCGCGTGGGAGCGCCGGTTGGACAGAATTGAGACCGCGCTGAACGAAACTGCGCCAAACCAAAGGTGAGCGAAGTCAGAATCGGATTGGTGCTTGGCGCAGGAGGGACCGCCGGGGCCCACTGGATTCGTGGCTGCCTGGCTGGCCTCAATCAGATCTGTGGGTTCAGGCCCGAGCACGCATCGCTGCTGGTTGGAACGTCAGTCGGGGCAATTAAGGCTGCGGGGTTCGGGCCTCACGTTCCGGCACCGGCGGATGTAGCTGCCAGGCTTGGCGAGCTGGCATCCGTGCCACCACGGGTGGAGCGGATCGACAGGTTGGCAACCAAGCTCCGGCTCGCAGGCGGATGCTTTCTTGCCGTCGTTAGTCGGTCGGCTGGCCCTAATCCGCTGGCATGGGTTGAAGCGATCCATCCCGAGACTCGGGCGCTGGTGTGCTCAATGCGTCGCCTCCCACCGCGGCGTCGCGTTGCCGACCTGGCCGCGCCCTCTGCTCCTGCTCTGGAAATAGCTGCCTCGGCCGCCATTCCGTTCGGGTCAAGATCGGTGTGGGTGGGCGGAGCGCGCCACGTCGACGGGGCCGTGTGGTCTGTAACCAACGCCGACGTTGCTTCGCCTCAGAACCTGGAACTCCTAATTGTGATTGCCCCACTGGTGGCCACCGACGGCGGCACCGCTGTCGCCCGCCTTGGCCGGGCGCAACTGGCAACCGAGTTGGAGCCATGGCGCCAAGCCAACAAGCCAGTGCTTGTGTTGGCGCCGTCTGGTTCGCAATACGCGTCTCGCCAAAACCATTCCGGTCACAAAGCAGACGCCCTGGCTCTGGTGATGGCAGCCTGGACTGATCAGGACTCGGGCACGTCTCGGGTGTAGGCCGCGCCGGAAATGCACCAACTTCCATCTTGCTTGGTGGCATGAATTGCCAGCAACTCTTGACCCGTCGCTCTCCTGGCCACAGCCGACCGAAGCAGGAACGAACTCAGAGTGGTGTCGGTAATCGTGGATTCTCCCGAGACAGGAGCCTCGCCGCTGGAACCTTGCCCATCTTGAACTGCCGCCACGAACTGGGCTACAACCCGCTCTACGTCGGCCTGAGCGCCTGCTGAACAGGCCACTCCTTCTTGAACAGTGTCGCCCTCGCCCAGAACAACCGCAGAGCTCACAATTGCTGGGTCCAGAACATCGGCCGCCTGGCCCCGCACGTCTCTGGCGAGCGCGGCAAGGAGCAATGTTAGGCCGATCATCAGAGCCCAAATGCCAGCAACGAACACGATTGGACGGCTCACGGAACGAGGGCCTCATCGGGGTAGGGAAACCATCGAAGCTGCTCGAAATCTTGGGATGTGCCCGGCAGGCCAATGGGCTCTGGCGGGTTGCACGCGAGGTCGTCCATAACTCGTTCGGCCTCGGCCAGGTAGTCAGAAAGAGAATCGGTCGACAGCTGGATACGGCGGGGCTCATACCTCATTTGACCAGATTCGTAGCTGACATCGAACAGCGACATAGGCGAGGTGGCTGAGGCCGAACGGTGCTTCCAAAGGCCCGTTGTCGGCTCAAAGCGATAACAGGGAAGCAACGAGACTCCCTTGTTCGCCACCAGGTGCACGGCGTCGATCACGTATTGGGCAACGGCGTCTGCGATGAAGTAGTTGAAGTTGACCCGCACCCATCCCGGCTTGATTCCCTCGCAGCCGTTCAAAATCTCCCGCTCAAATTCGTGCGATCGGTCGAGGTCGATTCCCAGAAGCCTGTGTCCGTATGGCCCGGCGCACGAACACCCGCCCCTAGCCTGGATTCCGAACAGATCGTTCAGGACGGCAACGACGAAGTTGTGATGAAGGTAGCTCCTGTCAGAAATGGCGGCATCAGGCCCTCCCTGATCGTGGCGCAGAACGAACGAGACGATCGAGAGGCGGTCTGCGTCGTGGCTTCCTAGAACCTCAACTCGGTTGTTGGACTGCCAGGAAGTAATGGCGTTGGTCACGAACCTTTCTTCGTGTTTGCGAATCGTTTCGATCCCAACAGCCATTTTCAGCTGGAACACCAGGCCAGCGCGAATGGACTCAACGATGGCTGGCGTGCCTCCCTCTTCCCGATGTTCGACGTCTTCGATGTATGCGTGCTCGTCGGGATTGACGAAGGTGACCGTGCCGCCGCCGGGAACAACGGGCACCCGGTTGTTGAACAGTTCCCGCCGGGCCACCAGGAGACCCGGTGTGCCAGGGCCGCCAATCAGCTTGTGGGGGGAGATGAACACCGCATCGAGGTAGCCGCCGGGCTCGTCGGCGGGAGCAACCATGGACATGGCGACGTAGGGGGCGGCGGCGGCGAAATCCCAGAACGCCAGCGCCCCATGGCGGTGCAACAGCGCAGAGACCAAGACGGTGTCGGTAACGATGCCGGTGACATTCGAAGCAGCCGAGAACGACCCGATCTTGAGGCCGCGCTTCTCGTACCGCTTCAGCTCGGCCTCCAGTTGGGCCAGGTCAATGTGGCCGTTTACATCCTCGTCGATTGTGACAACGTCTGCGATTGTTTCCCGCCACGGCAGCTCGTTCGAGTGGTGCTCGTACGGGCCAATGAACACCACCGGCCGCTGGTCTTTGGGAATTGAGGCTGTGATCTTGTGGGCATCGTCGAGGTTGGACGGAACCCGGATGCCAAGCACTCCGATGAGCTTGGCAATTGCGCCAGTGCAACCACTGCCGGTGAACAGCACAGCGTGGTCTTCGGTTGCTCCCAGGCACTCCCTGATTATCTGCCTGGCGTCTTCGCGAAACCGGGTTGTTTGCAGGCCGGTGCCGGAGGACTCGGTATGAGTGTTGGCATACAGCGGCAACACGGCGTCGCGGATGTAGTCCTCGATGAACGACAAGGAACGACCGGAAGCGGTGTAGTCGGCGTAGATCACCGGGCGCGGACCAAACGGTCCGTCCACCGCCTCATCGCGCCCAATCACCGAGCTTCGGATAGTTTCGATCAGAGAGTTAGACCCATGCTCCATCAGGCCATGTTGCCACCAGCCACGGCATCATGTGACATATGGCCGAGCCTGTTCTCACAATCGCAATCGCGCAGGCTCAGTTCCTGCCGGGCGAAGTGGTGCCCAACCTGGCCTCAATCCGCCGGTTCGCTGGCAAGGCCAGCCAAGCCAAGGCAGACCTTCTGGTGCTTCCGGAACTGGCAACCAGCGGCTACTTCTTGGCTCCCGAGATCGAGCAATTGGCCCAGCCAATCGACGGTCCAACCATCAGCGCGGTTGAGGGCGCCGCCAGCGAGGCCGGCGTTGCCATTTGTCTGGGCTACCCAGAACGAGACGACGAGACGGGAAAGATCTACAACAGCGCCGTTCTCATTGGTCCAGACGGAGATGTGGTGGCCAACCACCGCAAAACGCATCTGTGGAGCAAAGAGGCTGACGTGTTCACCGCTGGCGACGAGCCGCCTACGATCGCTGAGTACCGCGGGTTCAAGATTGCGATCTTGGTTTGCTATGAGATCGAATTCCCCGAGCTAGTTCGGGGTGCGGCATTGGCTGGAGCCGACCTAATCATTGCGCCAACAGCTGCTTCGGCACCAGACGGTGACTATGGGCCAGAGTTCAGCCGCCAGATCGTTGGGGCAAGGGCCACCGAAAACAACGTCTTTGTGGCCTACGTGAACCACGCCGGTGATGTGGACGGCCAGCCTTCCCTTGGCTCATCGGTGGTTGCGGGGCCGCTTTGCAACCTCATCCTGATTGGCGACGAGGGCCCGGCATTCATGGTTGCCACCCTCGACCGGGCCGAGTTGGTACGAGCCCGCAAGTCACTCCCCTACCTCAAAGACCGCAGGCCTTCGTTGTACTAGCGGCTCTGGGCGTGACAGCAGATCTATGGAGCGGACGACCAGATTCGAACTGGCGACCCCAACCTTGGCAAGGTTGTGCTCTACCAACTGAGCTACGTCCGCGAGGTCCCGAAATGATAGCCAGCCCGCCGCTGAAGTCACACCGGGTTGGCTATTGATCGGGCTGATCTTGTCGGAGATCCACCCGGAACACCAGCACACCATCCTCCAGGCTGGCTTTGGCGTCTCCGATAATGGCGAAATCCATGAAGTCGGTTTCGGCTTGTTTGATGAACGCGGCACGCTCGTCGCCGCCAACCGGTGGCAGGTTGCGTTTCCTAACCGCGGCCGCGCGCTCTTGGAATCGCACAAGCATGGCATCAACATCAATGGCATCAGCCATGGGAACTCCTCGGTTCTTGCCCGCTTGGGCTGGTAAGGCGGGTCCACTCGTCTGCGCTGTCTTCGGTGCTGGACTCTTCGGTGCTGAGCTCTTCGGTGCTGAGCTCGGCTTGGCTATGCCGCCTGCGCTCGGCTGCCGCCTTCGCCCGTCTCCGGGGGCTGGTGTGCATGAAGTACCACACCGTGGCCGCCGCCAACAAACCGGCAACCACAAGCAGGGCGACAATGATCAGCCTGATTTGTTCGTCTGTTACCGACGTACTGAGCTGAGCCAGGATCGGAGCGGGAAATTCAAGCACTGGGAACGACCGTAGCTGCTGTTACCGCTGGTGTTGGCTGCAACTGAACGTGGTGCGACCGCCAACCTGCCTGCGAAGCAGCGGAGCGCCGTCCTTTGGACACCTCGCGCCCCGAATTCTGGCTGGTTGAAGGCGCCCCGTGTGGGATCCGCCATCTCGAAGAAAGTCGGCCAACACAGCCCGCAGATGTTTCAAGAACCGGCGCTGATCCTTTGGCTCGAACGAGCCCGCCGAGCGGGCAGGATCCATTCCCGCTCGCCACAGGACCTCATCAGCAATCAGGTTCCCAATACCGGCAACTCTGGCCTGGTCGAGCAACCGGGCTTTCACAGCAACTTCGCCAACAAAAACCCTATCGACCAACTGCCCAAGGGTTACGGAGAACACATCGGCGCCAAGGGCGGCCTCGTCGGGCTCCAAGATCACCCCGCCTAAACGCCTTGGGTCGCGGATTCGAAGATCTCCGCCGTCGGCGAACCTCACAGCGAATCGGTCCCACTTCGGGTCGTTCCTGGCACTGCTGTACTCCAAGTAGCCAATGGCTGCCTGTTCGTCAACAATCAGCCTGCCAGTCATGCCAAACCGCAACCCAAGTCGATCACCGTCACTGGAATCCAGGATCAGAAGCTTCCCGAGGCGGCGAGCAGCCACAAACTGCTGGCCCACAATCGCTGCGGCCACAGCCTCACCAGTTGTCTGGCCCTTTAAGAACCAGCTGTCCGGGGCCTCAACCGCGCTGATGTGGCGGAACAGCGCCGCCTCGGCTGCCTGGCGGTAGATCTCTATCTCCACTCCTTCAGGCACGACAGATTCAGGCCAGGCCGGACTTGTACTGGTCAAGCACAAAGTGATCGATCATTGGCCCAAGCTGGCGGAACTCAATGAGGAAGCCGTCGTGCCCATGGTCTGAGTGAATCTCGTCGAACACAACCGGAGAGCCGCCCGCTGCTATCAAATCTCTCAGCTGATGCTGTTGCCTTGGCGTGTAGAGAATGTCGCTGTCTATCGACACCACAAGCGTTGGGCAACGAACCCTGGCCAGCGCCGCCGCAACACCACCTCTCCCCCGCCCAACGTCGTGCAGGTCCATCATCTTGTTCAACACGAGGTAGGAGTTTGCGTCGAATCGGCGCACCAACTTCTTACCGTGATGATCCAGGTAGCTCTCAACCTGGTAGCCCGTCCACAGATCGATCTTGGCGAAGTTGTCGGCCTCGGCTCGACCGAACCGAGCCTCCATCGACACATCTGCTCGGTAGTGAATCTGGGCGATTTGGCGGGCCAGCGCCAACCCTTCGTGGGGTCCCTCGCCCGGGGCGGCGTCGTAGTAATCGCCCCCGTTCCACTTGGGGTCGTTCACAACGGCCAGCCTGCCGGTTCGGCTCCAGCCAATCTGCATGGCGCTAGCCGCCGCCGTTGTGGCAACAAGTGACAGCGAAGCGACCCTTTCGGGAAACATCACAGCCCACTCAAGTGCCGCCATTCCGCCCATCGACCCACCAACAACCGACAGCCACCGGCCAATTCCCAGCTGGTCAGCCAGCATGGCTTGGGTTCTCACTGCGTCCCTGGTGGTGACAACCGGAAATCGGGAACCGTATGGGCGGCCGTCTTCGGGATGACTAGACATGGGGCCGGTGCTGCCGCCGCAGCCGCCGATGACGTTGACGCACACAACGAAGTACCGATCGGTGTCCAGCGGCTTGCCCGGGCCGATCAGATCATCCCACCAGCCCTCGCTTGGCTGACCGGGGCCACTGGGGCCGGCGGCATGAGCATCGCCAGTGAGAGCGTGACAAACCAGCACGGCGTTCCCGGCCGATGCATCGAGCGTGCCCCACGTCTCATAGGCCAGCATCACCTCGTCAAGCCGGCCTCCGCCCTCTAGGGCAAAGCCGCGGTTCTGGCACACTTTCAGGAACCGGCGCCAGGCAGGCGGGGTTATCCCTCTCTTCCAGCCGCCGGTTGCGGGCAGCGGGTCACCAACCGAATCCGGCTTGCGCAACGGGTAGCTGGGATCTGGCATGTTTCAGTCTGCTGTTGGGTCCCAGCCCGCAAGGTCCAGCAGTCGTTTGTCGTTGCTGAACATCTCGATGATGGGAATGTCGAGCGAGAGCCGCTTCTGCATCCGTTTCACCTCGAGCTCTTGATTCCAGAGCACAAAGGTGACTGCCACGCCGGTGCCGCCCGCTCTGGCTGTTCGACCGGATCGGTGGAGGTAGGTTTTGTGATCGTCTGGCGGGTCGAAGTGGAGCACAACGTCTACGTCGTCTACGTGGATGCCCCGTGCGGCCACGTCGGTGGCAACCAGAGCCTGCACCTTTCCTGTTGAGAAGGAAGAGAGCGCCTTCTCGCGCTGACGCTGACGCAAATCTCCGTGAATTGGTTCGGCCGACACACCAAGCTTTTCCAAATCGTCTGCGAGACGGTCACACATTCGCTTTGTGTTGCAGAAAACCATGGTGCGGTTGTTGGCATTGATTACCGCGGCCGCCGCCTTGCCCTGATCCATCTGATGAACCCCAACAAAGCGGTGGCTCATCTGTTCCACCGTTACCTCTTTGCCCTCGACCTCGTGGCGCACAGGGTCGGTTTGGTAGCGAGCAACGAGGGTGTCTATTGCCCCGTCCAGGGTTGCTGAGAACAGAAGCGTCTGGTGGGTTCCCTCAATGCGGCGGAGGATCCATTCAACTTGGGGCAAGAACCCCATGTCGGCCATTCGGTCTGCCTCGTCCAACACGGTTATCTCGACGTCTTTGACCGATACTGCGCCCCGGTCCAACAGGTCGATCATGCGGCCCGGGGTGGCAACGATCAGGTCGGTCCCTCTCTTGATCGCGGCAATCTGGCGATCCATGTCGGCCCCGCCGTAGACAGCAAGTGCGCTGAGGCCAACGGCCTGGCACAACGGGGAAAGCTCTTCCATCACCTGGTTCGCTAGTTCCCGGGTTGGCACCAGCACTAGGCCCCGCAACACGCCGGGCTTGCCTTCGCTGAGCCGCTGAATGGTTGGAAGGCCAAAGGCCAGAGTTTTCCCGCTCCCGGTTTGAGCCTTACCGCAGATGTCCTTCCCGGCCAAAGCGTCTTCTATTACAAGATCTTGAATGGCGAATGCCGTGGCAAAGCCCCGGGCGGCGAGCACCTCTACAAGTGGAGGAGCCACGCCCAGTTCTGCGAAAGGTCGGGTCATATGGGTGGCAGGCTACCGAACGGTACCTCTGGCGAGGTCTACCGGGCCACTATCGTCATTCGGGTGCAACCAGAGCCCAGATCCGCCGTTGTTCTGAGCCGAATTGACGCCTGGCCGGTCAATTCGGCCGCCGCCGGCCTGATCCACCTGAACGGCCGGTCCGAGCGGCATGGGCCAACCGACAAACCATTCGCCCTGGCCTCACTTACCAAACCGCTGTTTGGGTTGGCAGTGATGGTTGCCTGCGAAGAGGGTTCGCTTCAACTAGACGCACCAGCGGGTCCACCAGGATCAACCGTGCGCCATCTCTTGAGTCATGCCTCGGGGCTGGGGCCGGACAAACCCGAAGCTATAGCCAGCCCCGGCACCAAACGCATCTACTCCAACGCCGGATACGAGACGCTAGGCCATGTCTTGGAAGAGGCGACCGGAATGTCTGCTGCGCAATACTTTCACGAGGCCGTAGTTCTGCCGCTAAACCTCGAGTCCACCAGGCTTGATGGCTCGCCCGCCTACGGTGCGGTGGCATCGGCCAACGATCTGCTTGCTGTCTGCTCAGAGTTGTTTGCCCCAACCCTGCTTGCGTCGGAGACAATTCAGGAGATGACAACGGGGCAGTTCCCCGAACTTGCCGGCGTGCTTCCCGGCTTCGGCCGCCAGGACCCCAACCTTTGGGGGCTCGGGTTCGAGCTTCGGGGCAACAAGGAACCGCATTGGACCTCTCCCTTGAACAGCAAATTCACATACGGCCATTTTGGTCGTGCTGGCACCATGTTTTGGATAGATCCGGAAGCCGGTTTGGCCTGTGTGGCACTGACAGATCGAGAGTTCGGGCCATGGGCGGTTAAGGCGTGGCCCGCCCTCAGTGAAGCGGTACTAGGCAAGACGTCCGATTCAACTTTGGACTGATTGGGCCGACATTTCAACCAACCTCCCCTTGTCGTGACCGTAGGTGCCCCTACAAGATGACCACCCCAAGCAACCCCCCGATCTTTGCAATGGCCAGAGCCCGCCAGGCCCTGCGCCAGAACGGGCTGCCCAGCGAAGGCGAGCTGTTGTCAATCAGCGGCACCCGCAACGAAGTGATTTTGTGCGGCGAATACGTGGTTCGCATCAACCACCAGCACAATCAGCGGCTGCGACGGGAGGCCCAGGTTTGCAAGGCGCTTCCAATTCGCTCATGGACCCCAAGAGTTGTTGCCCACGGCGGCGAACTGGGAGCCGACTTTCTTATCGTTGCCAAGCGACCTGGGATGCCTCTTTCAAGGGCCTGGCCCGACATGTCAAGCCAGAAGCGGAGGCTGGCCATCAGCCAGCTGGCGGCGGCAATGGCAGAACTCCATCGAACCCCAGTGCCCAGCGCCACACCGAAACTAAGCGCAACCACTCACCTGCTGGATGCAACTTGCCTGGTTCCGGTGATGCCGTTGACTATGGCTGTGGATCGTTTGCGGTCTGCTGGTGGCATCGACGCCATGCTTCTGAACGACGTTGACCAATTGATCCTGGAAACGGCTGATTCCATAGCGGAGTACTCCGAGGAAACCATGATCCACGGAGATCTGACTTTTGAGAACATCCTGTGGGACGGCAACGAAATGACGGCGCTCCTCGACTTCGAATGGAGCAGGGGAGCCCCTGCCGACCTCGACCTCGACTTGATCTTCCGATACTGCGCCCTTCCGTTTGCCCATGTGCCTGCCGAATACGCCGATCGGGCCGAAACCCAGGACTACGCCGACGTTCCCGGCTGGCTGGCAGAAGACCTGCCCCAGCTGTTCTCGGTGCCGCGGCTGGCCGACCGACTCCGCATTTACGCCCTGGCATTCGACGTTAGCGAGCTGGCCGGTGAGTTGCCCGAACGGCCTCTCCGAGAGCTTGACCCGCTGCATCCCCTCAGGCGAATTGCCGATCTGCTTAGCAACGACGGCTACCTCAAAACCGCTTTCAGCAGAGTTGGTTTGGCGGCCTGAACCAGCGCGGGTGCTCTGACCGAGGCGGGCTTCAGCCAGCGGCACGAGATGGGGCCCAACTCGAACTACCCTGATCCGATGGCCAAAGACAACACCACACAGGCATGGGTCGTTAATCCTTCCGGCCCGCTGCGGGGCGACGTTGTGGTTCGGGGATCCAAGAACGCGGTCACAAAACACCTCGTTGCGTCAATGCTTGGAAATTCGCCGTCCACCATCAGCAACAGCCCCGAAGTTGGCGATGTAGACATCACTATCTCGATGCTTGAAGCCCTTGGTTGCGAGGCGCTTAAAGACGAAGACAACGTTACGATCAACCCCGGCCCGCTGTCATCTAGCCGGGTTCCGATGCGCTTTACTGGGCTGAACCGCATCCCCATCCTGATGGTTGGGCCGCTTCTGCACAGAGTTGGTGAGGCCTTTGTGCCAATGGTTGGCGGAGACGCCATCGGCGCCCGCCCCATCGACTTTCACGTTGACGCCCTTCAGAAAATGGGCGCCGAGGTAACCATGACCGAAGACGGCTTGGAAGCCAAGGCCAGAAGCCTCAGGGGTGCTCACATAGAGCTGCCCTACCCTTCGGTCGGCGCCACCGAAACCGTTCTGATGACAGCATGCCTAGCCGAGGGCCGCACCGTCCTTGACGGGGCAGCAACCGAACCAGAAGTAATCGAGTTGGCGCTGTTCCTGCAGCGAATGGGCGCCAGGATCGAGATGAGGCCCAACCGTCGTTTCATCATCGACGGGGTTGAGCAGTTAACCGGCGCCAGCCATCGCCTCCAAGGCGACCGCCTCGAAGCATTCAGCTACCTGGTTGCCGGCTTGATCACCGGGGGCGAAATTCGGGTGCACGGTTGCAGGCAAGAGCGCCTGGTTACTGCCATAAGCACGCTCTATGGGATGGGCGCCAAGTTCGAGATCACAGATTCCTCGGTTTCGGCTTGGGCCGACGCGCTTCAACCAACCGCAGTTGAAACCGACACCCACCCAGGATTCATGACCGACTGGCAGTCGCCAATGGTTGCCCTCTTCACCCAGTGCGAGGGCCTCTCTGTAATGTATGAAACCGTCTACGAAGATCGGTTCACATACGTGCCAGCGCTAAAGCGCATGGGGGCCCAGATCGAGATGTACAACACTCCCCTTGGCAGCATCCAGTCTCGCTTTGTTGGTGCGGCCACACCCTGTTCGGTGGTGGTTCGTGGCGGCGAAACACTTAAGGGCACCCAAGTTGAGGTGCCAGACATTCGCGGCGGTTTTGCGTACGTGCTCGCAGCGGCCGCCGCCGAGGGCACCTCAACCATTCTGGGAACCCACCACCTCGACCGTGGCTACAACCACCCAATCGAGAACTTCAATGAGATCGGCCTCGATGTGAAGCGCGTGGAAGTTCCCACTCCGCCCGACACCTGAGCGGCCAGCCGTTGATTCCGCTGAGCGGCGAGCCCGAGATAATCGACCTCACCCCGGCCGACGCGCCCCGCCAGAACAATGAGGAACGCCCACCGAACCGCAGACGCAGGGCAGGGGCGGGCCTGGCAGTTGCTCTGCTTGCCGTTGTTGGTGGCATTGCGCTCAGCCAGACGGGTAATGGCGCCGACCCAGAGCCAGAACCGGCCCCGCCTGCCACCAGGGCGCCCGGAGGGCCACTATTTGGTGATGGGCCTCAACTGAACTGGGTTCGGGTGGACGCCGACATTGCCAGCTCACAGTTCAAGTGGATCATCCAGGGCTTCACCGCCATCGACAACACCAGCCGCTATGTGATTTCGTCTCCCGCGGGAGGAACCGAGGTTGTTGAAAACGAACTGGATCCGCCGCCAGAGGGTTACGAAGTTCAGCTGGCCGCCGGCATCCTCATTGCCACGCCGCCTCTTGATGGCTCTGAACTGCCCCTCCTGATCGCTGATCCAGACACCTTCGAATGGTTCGAAGCACAGATCCCTCCCCTGCCCGCAAACATCGATCACCCGTTGATCCAGCGCATTGTTAGCTACCAGGTTGCCTACACCCGCGGCACTCTCGTTGTGGTGCGCACGCTTGGCGCTGATGTCGACCTTCAGGGCCTGGCCCAGACCCTTGGCCAGTCGCTTCAACAACCAGTTCGCATGTTGGGAATCAATCCGCAAACCGTGGCTATTGAACAGACGGACGGAGAAATCGTTCGCCTCGACATTGCAACCCTTGGTTTGAACGACGCCGAGTTGGACGCGCTGCGGCTGGCCCTGAGACCGGAGGATCAAGTATTCGGTGGCCCTGTGCGGGGCGAATTGAGCGAAGCAGAAGTCCCGATCGAGGGCCAATCACCCGCCGACCCGATCCCGTTCAGGGGCCAGGTACTAGAAGCGTCGGACGGCCGCTTCGTGCTTGGGCTCCATCTCGGCGCGTCGGCGCTTTCGTCGTCTGACGGCCTGACCTGGGAACCAGTTGGAGCCAACCTGATCGGCGTTACGGCGGGCGGCTTCCTCAACCCCTTTCTTGCTGCCGAAGATGCGTTCCGATCCGGGCGCTGGCAGCCTGTAAGCCGCAGCGCCGACGGCGGGCGCACCTGGCAGTCCTACGTCTCACCAGCCCGAGTAGTTCTGAGCCTTGCCGCAGTTGGCGAGGTGGTTGCGCTCTCGGGTC
>QIKW01000159.1 GCA_003231975.1 Acidimicrobiia bacterium | reverse complement strand
TTAGCTCCAATTCGAACGAGGCCGAGCCTCGGTCGACCGCTAACGACAGCAGGCCGTAGGAGTCGATCAGCAGGCCGACCGAACCTTGGCTGATCTCGGCAAAGGCGCTAACCCGTTTGGCCGAGCGAGTGGTGCGGCCGCCCTCAACAGAAACTGTGTCTGGCCATTCGGCCAACTCGGCGGGGTCTACGTTCAGCTGGGCGTTTCCGAAACGGTCAACCCACAGCACCTCAGCCGACAATGAACCGTCTTCGGGGTCAACTTCGCTTACCGGCAGCACCCCTGGCAGCAGTTTGGCGGGATCGATCGGCGTGCCAAGCTGGCCCATCTCAACCCCGTTGCACAGGTGGGCGGCAACCGGACCAAAGACGTCTCGCCCATCGAACGTGGGCCCCGGGGCAGCCAGGTGGTACTTCGGGTTGTCAAGCACCACCGCGCCCGTCGCTCCACCGACCAGGGAAACCGCGGGGGCAAAGAGGCCGTTGTCGGGGCCAACCAGATAGCTCTGGCCATCGCCAACCTCAATGGCAACGGGCTTGCGCTCGGTGCCAACCCCGGGATCGACCACGCCAAGCACCACCCCCGGTGCCAAGTACTGGGCGGCTCGGGCCAGCGCCAAACCACCGGCACGGATGTCGTGGGGTTCAACATGATGGCTGATGTCAACGATCAGAGCACCAGGGCAGATCGTTCGGATTACGGACTTAACCACGCCAACAAACTCATCAGCCAGGCCGTAGTCGGTGAGGAACGAAATCGTGTCGAATCGGAGCGGGCCGTTTGGTATTCCGTCGTCTGAGGGTGCCATCGGCTCAGCCCCTGCCCAGCTCTTCTGACCGACTGGCTGCTGCCTTAACTGCTTCGATCATGGCCGACCTGACGGCTCGACTCTCGAGCACCGCCAGCCCGGCTGCGGTTGTGCCTGCTGGGGTGGTGACACTGGCTCGCAATTGGGCTGCGGGGACGCCGGTTTGGGTGAGCATGGCCCCTGCGCCGTGGAGGGTCTGGTTCGCCAGCATCTCAGCAACCGGGCGAGCCAACCCAGCAGCAACCCCGGCATCGGCCATGGCTTCAGCCAGCAGGAAAATATAGGCGGGCCCCGAGCCCGAGAGCCCGGTAACCGCATCTAGTTGGCTTTCGCTGACAACTACGGTGGTGCCAACCGCTTCAAACATGTCGCGTGTCCAGGCCAGGTCACCTTCTGACGCGGCGGAGCCTGCGGCAACGGCTGAGGCGCCTAGACCAACCTGAGCTGGGGTGTTTGTCATCACCCGAATAACCGGTGAATTCGGGGGCAGAACAGCTTCGATCGTCGAAGTTGTGATGCCGGCCGCGATTGAGATAACCAGGGGTGGGCTCACAAGTGTTGCCGCTACCTCAACCACCAGATGCGGCTTTACCGCCAGAACAGCTCTGACCCCTTCCAGTGGTTCTGCGAAGGCAGCCACTCCAGGGGCAGCGGAGGCGGCAGCTCTCCGCTGTGACTGATCGGGGTCAACAACGGCCAGATCACCTGGGCTGGCCCAGCCGTTGGCCACCATGCCTGCCAGCAGCGCCTGGCCCATCTTGCCGCCACCGATCATCTGGAGCGTGGTCACGCCAAGACGGTAGGCAGGAATCAACCAAGATCCCCAAGGCGGTCAACATTCCAAGGGGTTTGTTGGCGGACGAGCCGGTTGCGACCTCGGTCTTCCCCGACTCCAGAGCGCCTGGCTCGCCCGCCGATAGAGTCAATCTAACGCGTTGTTAACAAGAAACAAACGTCATTAATCAAATTTAGAGGCGAATCCGATTCGGATCATGGCGGGGAAGAAGTCTTCAACCCACGAATAGAGCGAACCGAGAACTCGATCCAGTTCGTCATCAGCAGTAACCAGATCGTTGTGAATTGCACCCTGAAGAAAGATGGCATCTTCGTCACCAATGGCAAAGCTGGCCCCGAACAACTTGAGGTTGCGGCGCAACAGATGGGCGTAGAGCAGGCCCTGATTTTCAGCCGGTGCTGGCATCACGAACGTCTCATAATGCAGGGTTCGCTGCCTCAATTGGAACCGGACAGTGAACGAATCCTTGGACTTGCCGTTGAGCCGAACAAACCAGCTCCGCTGACCTTCTGGCACCTTGTCAACCCCGGCAACCGTCGCGTTCTGGGCCAGCTGATCGGCCAGCCAATTGTCAACAAACTGCTCGATCGAATCAAGCCGTTCATTGCCACTGAGGCCGGGCATCAGGCAATCAGGGTGCCGCCGGGTTGCAGCGCCTCAATCACGTTTGATGGTTCGGTAACGTCTGAGGGCTCGGCGCATGGTGCCAGGTCGCCCAGAGTGAGATCTTTGTAGAGGCGGCGCAACCGGGCGGCCGATGTTGACCAGGTGTAGGTGCGGGCTCTGGCGGCAGCCGAAACAGAAAGGCGGCGCGCCAGAACTGGATCGCCCAGGATGGAGTCGATCCAGATTGCGTAGTCGTCTGGATCGCGAGACTCGACCAGATAGCCGGTGTGGCCGTGCTCAACCAAGGTGAGCAGGCCGCCAACCGCCGAGGCAACAACGGGGAGCCCACACGCGGCGGCCTCGAGGGCAACAAGGCCAAAGGATTCAGACCGGCTGGGAACGAGGCAAACATCAGCCGCTCGGTAAAAGGTTGAGAGCAGATGATGGGGCTGCGGGGGCTTGAACTCGACTCGGTCGGTTAGGCCGAGATCTGAGATCATGGAGTGAATCCGGTCTACCTCGGCGCTGCCGCCCTTGCCTGAGGCACCACCAACGATCCATAGCCTGGCGTCTTCTCGTTCCACTCTGGCCAGGGCCTGCACCGCAACGTCAACGCCCTTGAGTGGTTGGATTCGACCAACAAACAGCAGCAGGGGGCGATCATCGGTTTGCAGGGCCCATCTGGCGCCACCCTGGTGACCAGGCGAAAAGAAGGCGTGATCCACGCCAGGAGGAACGATCTCGATCCGGCTGGGATCAGCGTTGTAGAACTGCCTAAGTTGCTCGGCCTCGGCTGTGCAGTTGGCCAGAACAGCGTCGGCGCACTCCATCACTTCAGCCTCGGCCCTTGCCCGACGTTCCGGCTCGGGGTCGCCGCTGACTGCCTTGACCCTGGCCAGAGTGTGAAACGTGGTTACCAGTGGCCGGTTTAGAGTCCGTTTCAAGATCTGGCCTGCCACACCAGAGAGCCAGTAGTTGGCGTGAATCACATCCGGCTGGAACTCATAGCAGTCCTGCGCCACCCAAGCCGCAAAACTACCGACCAGATCCTCTAGCTCTTCCTTCGAGGCGTCCACCGGCCCCACAGGAACATGCACTACCTCAAAACCGGGCTCAACCTCAACCCGTTCTGGTAAGTGATGGGCCCAGCGGCGCACGTAAACCCGGCATTGCACGCCTGCCTGGGCCAGAGCCGAAACGAACTCTCGAACATAAACATTCATGCCACCGCTGTCGCCGGTTCCTGGCTGCACGAGCGGCGAAGTGTGAAGCGATAAGACCGCAACACGCCGTATGAACTCGCTCATTCGCCGTCCTTAACCGGGGCAGGCTCGGCCGCGGCAGCCTGCGCCTGCGGCACAAAGCTTCGGTAGACCCCAAGGAGCGCCTTTTTCTGATCTGGCTCCAACTCGGTTGCCCGCCGGATAGCCGACTCAACATCTGAACCCGGAGGCGTGTATTCGTCGTCGAGAATTCCGGCCCGCACGTAAAGCGTCTCGGCCGAGATCTCAAGAGCCTTCGCGATTTGCTGGAGAATGTCGGCCGAGGGTTTGCGGAGGCCGCGCTCTATCTGGCTGAGGTAAGGGTTTGACACGTCCGCAAGCTCGGCCAACCGTCGCACCGAAAGCTCGGCCAACCGCCGCTGCTCACGGATAAAGACACCTACATCCAAACTGGGCGAGTCACTGAGTTTGCGTGCCATCGGCCTAAGAGAGGAAAGACTCGATGGAGGTCTCGCCGTCTCGATAGCGGCGACCGATCTCGGACTGGATGGTGTCGAGGGTCTCATGCAGCCTGCGTCGGACCGCCGAGAGCTCACCCTCAAAGCTTTGGATTCGGTCGAACAGCATTCTCAGGTCTGGCTCGGAGAGATCGCCAACGCCCGCCAGTTCGGCCGGTGAGACAGCGCGGTCAAGGCGAGAAACCAATTCGAGTGCCAACTGGCCGGGTTCATTGACCGGAGCCGGCCTACCAGACCGTGCAGCGCCAGAGTTCTGGTCGGCCAAGATGTCGGGAAGATCAAATAGCAAACCATCAAGATCTGCCTC
The DNA here is from genome assembly GCA_003231975.1 of Acidimicrobiia bacterium. Classification (GTDB taxonomy): domain Bacteria; phylum Actinomycetota; class Acidimicrobiia; order Acidimicrobiales; family SZUA-35; genus SZUA-35. The sequence goes on along the minus strand of QIKW01000159.1, from coordinate 15,782 downwards.
AACTGAGGCGCCTGCCCGCTTTCGAACCTCGTGCCCAACAATGTCGAGGCGACCCTGGGCGACGCGACGCACCAGCGAAACGTCGCCTTCGGCGGTAGTACACGCCACCCTCAGCTCTCGAAGTTCGGGAATGGGGCGAGTGGTCAAGTTGACCATGGCTTCTGGTGCCAGCAAGCGTTCGAGCGAATCCATCACACCCAAGAGGTTATCGCCGGGCGACGCCGAGACCAGATTCGGGACCCATGGGTTAAATTCGAGGCAGAAGCAACAGCCACAACGGAGCAGCCAGAAGGTAGGAGTCAACCCTGCGCAGCCCGGGCGCCCAAGAGTCTCCGCGCGGCAAGATAGCCGAGGCGGCAATCTGGCCGAGCGGCGCCGCGGCTGCTGTAAGAACCACGAACAACGGAAAGTTGTCGGTTGTGAACGGAGCAGGTAGCAGCAGGTAGAGGCCAGCTGAAATCATAATCAGTGCGGCAATTCCGGCCACCGGACCCTCAACTGCGTTGGCCGATCCAGTCCCAACGATGAAGTCTCCAGCTTCGTATGCGCTAACCAACAGCACGAGGCCAAGAAAGGCGCTGAAGTGAAGCTGGGTGAGGGCCAGCAGCGAGGCAAGCGCCAGGCCAGGAGGCAGACCGGACCTAACCAGAGTTTCGGTTTTGTGGATGATTGCTTCGCTTCGGCTAGGCATGGGATACCGACGAGGGCGGCCGCGCCCAGGCGCTTGGGAGGGTTGGGGCACGGCTGGCACCGTTCCGGCGGAATAGGTACCCATTGCCAGCACGGCAAGCAGCATGCCGATCCCGATTCCCAAAGCCCCGGCCAGCCCGCTGGCGGCGACAGCACCAGAAGCGGCTGCGGCCATTCTGCGATCTATCAACGGAGCCCAGGCGTTCCCCGCATGAAGCCCCGCCACAGCTGCCACCAGCACAAGCAACCCAGCCAGGAGGAGGCTGGAAAGGTAGGCCGTCCCGATCACCGCACCAAACCAGATCACCCCAAGTGAAATCTTTGGGCCGTCTGTGCGGTAAGGAACAGCAAGGCGTCGCTCTCGCCATCTGGCCTCCCTCACATCCTTGCGACGCTTAACGCCCTGGTCTCGCCGCGCCCGGATCGAGGCCAAAGAAGTTGTGCGCCCGGCAGAGCGAGAGGTCATCCCCCAGAAACCGGAGGAAGTACCGCCACTTCGTCGTCTGGGCCAACCAAGTCTTCAGGCTCGGCCGGCGCGCCGTTCAACCACACTTTGCTGCCGCCAACAACCTGGCTGAAGGCATCGCCGAATTCGGCCTCTGCCATAGTCAGGACCGCGCCGACAGTTGGTGCGTCGAGCGTCACCTTGTTGGTGCCAGCGGCCTCGCGGGCCTGGGCAAAGAGGCGAAGAAGGGCCATGCTTTGAGTCTACGGACCGAGCGGCCCACTGTCGCAGCTCGGAGCTAGGGTCGCTGAGGTGAACCAGCCCCCAACCACCCTGCTGCTCGCCAGACACGGCCAATCGGAATGGAACGAAATCGGCCGCTGGCAGGGCCGGGCCGAGTCTGCACTCTCCGAGCATGGCCGAAAGCAGGCTTTGCTGGCTGCCGGAGCGGTTGGCGATGTCGATCTGATAGCGGCATCGCCCCAGCTCAGAGCTATAGAAACAGCAACAATCATTGGCGAGCATCTTGGGGTGGGGCCAATCGTTGTTGTCGATGGCATCCAAGAACGCGACATCGCCTCTTGGAGCGGCCTAACTACAGCCCAAATTGAGCAGCAATGGCCGGGCTGGCTGGAAGCGGGAAAACGACCTGACGGATGGGAAACCGACCGAAACCTTGTCGACCGGATAGACCCGGCGCTTCGCGGTCTAGTCGCGGAATATCCGGGCGGCACCATCCTGGTTATCTGCCACGGTGGGGTGATCCGAGCCGTGGAACAACATCTGGGGATCGACGTTGGCCGGGTACCAAATCTGGCCGGAAGGGTCATCTCGATGCAGACCAACAGCCAAGAGTGGCTGGCAGGCGAATTGATCCAACTGCTTCCCGAAGATGTCGGCACCGGAGGCGACCCCTTCCGGGCGTGACGGCAACGGCTACGAATGCGGGAGTTGTTTGCCTTCGAGACCGGCCAGTGTGTGATCTATCTCGTCAAGCTCCAGCGCCAGCGCATCGAGATCGCCCATCTTCGGAACGCTGGCCTGAGGGGTGGGCTCTTCGGGGTCCAGTCGAGTTTCGCTTGTCACAGACCCACAGCTTAGACGGGGCTGCCTTCGAGGTTGCTCAGCCGTCGGCAGGCGGATCGACAATCGGCTCCTCGACATCCGGTTCGGGCCGCGAAACCGCCAGCGGCAAGCGGGCAAACGAGACCTGTTGCACACCCTCGATTGTGACCTCGAAAGACTCACCGGGGCTGGAAACGGCAAGCAACGTTACCTGCCTGCCCGTTTCGCCGGTGCGCAAAAACGTGAGGCGCCGCCCGTCGTAAGCCAAAGATTCAATCTGCTCACCGGCACCCCCAACCTGCTCAGAGATCAGGAGTGCTCCAGAGCCAAGCTCGACCGCTATCAGTTGCGTCGACGCTGGCAGACCGTCGCCGCGATAACTGATCTCTGTGTAAGCCACGGTTCCGCCGTCGGGGCTAAGCGCAACCGCACCAAACCGAGGACGCCGCTGCACGGGGCAAGAAGTAGAATCGGGGCCCCCAAGATCAACAGCCTGACCCGAAGCATTCAGAAAACGCAGCGACCCGCAGTCGGCGTCTCGCAGAGCCATCGCCTGAATGCCGTTGCTCGAGGAGAACGCAATCAGCTCCTCACCAGGGCCCAATTGGGCGAAACTCTCTCTGCCACCGTCAACCAGCTTTATCCGATCAACCGCACCTCCAACATCCAGAAAAACCTGCGCGGCCAAAGTGTCGTCGATGAATCCCACATCAAGCAAGGTGCCGTTGCCCTGGCTGACCAACTGAGTCTCAGTGGTGTTCGCAGGCAACCACAGCACCACGCCGTCATCCGACTGCCCAACGATTCCGCCAAAATAGTCATCAACAGCCATTACGACAGAGGTCGACCCGAACAGCGGACCCAGCGGGGTGAGTTCACCCGTCTCATCCATCGCAACAATCCCAGAACTTGTTGATGCCAAGACCAGCGGCACGTAGTCATCGGATCGGGTTGGGGCAAAGACCGGCGAGACCTGCGCCGACACAACTTCGGAGACCGCTGTGCTGTCTGGATCGGCGGACTCATCAGCAACCGAACCAGCAGTTGTGCTGGGACCAGTGACACCTTCACCCAAATCGGGATCACCGATCTCGGCACAAGCAGAAAGAATCAGTACTCCAACCAGCCCCAACAAAATGAGCGACGACCGCCAGAAACTGAAGAGCACAAGAACATGTAAGCAGCTGAGCCAGAGAAGAGGCCGTCAGAGGCCAGACTTCTTTCACCAATCCATCCGCAGAAATCGATCGGTGGAGCCGGACCACTTGGCTAGGCTGCCCGGTGGGCCGCTAGCTCATCAGGCTAGAGCAGGGGACTTTTAATCCCAAGGTGCCGGGTTCGAGTCCCGGGCGGCCTACTGTTATATTGGGGTCTGCTACCGCAGACCCGCCTCCGGCCATCCGGGTCCCTAGCTCAAAGCTGGTCGCCGACGGCGACCACGCATAAGTGGCTTGTCCGAGTTTTGAGCGGAGCGAAAAAGTTGCGAAGAGACGAGGCCACAAGGCCGAGGAACGGCGGTCGCTACCGCAGACCCGCCTCCGGCCATCCGGGTCCCTAGCTCACTGCGTGCCGACGCCCGTCGGCAACGCGTAACAAGGTCAGGCAAGTTCGAGCGAAGCGAGCCAAAACGGCGCGCCATCGGGCGCCCGAATAAGACTCGTTCGAAAGGGTTTCCATGTCGAACGAGTCGCGGAAGCGCTAGATTTCAGGTCTGACCCCGGCTGATCGTAACAACTCAGCCAACGCCGACGGAGCAGTTGATGGCAAAGGCCCCCGATCTCGACACCCCATTCAGGACAGGTGAAACCGTGCTTCTTGGGCGCGCGGTTCGCGGGGCACCGGAAGGGGCCGTCGGCAACGTCAAGCTCATCAACGGGCTCGACGGTTACAACGGCGGCAAACCCTGGCTCCGATACTGGGTCAACTTCTCAAAACACGGCCTGGTTGGCCAGGTCACTCATGCCGACCTCGCTCGTCCTTTCCAGTACGGACTCTGGCTTGACCGCGAAGAGGCGGATGCCAAAGCAGCCCTCCACGCCGACGAGGCCGCAATGGAGACAGAAACCACCGACGCGGCCGAAACTCCGGCAGGAGACGGCGGCGTGGCCAGCCTTATCCCAGCCGACCTGCTCGAACGGAGTAGAGCGGCCAAAGCCCGCCTGCTCGGTAGCTGACAATGACGTTCGGCCAGAGGGCGGCAACGGCTGGCTCTTGGGGACGTTTACGCGTGGCAGCCACCTACCTAAGCTTCGCCCTGTTCGCCTCGGCTTGCTCATCCCTTGACTCCTACACCGACGGAGCAAGCCCGGCAACGTCAACCTTGGCTACACCAACCACCCAGTCGCCACCGACTCCGCCCCCTTCCACCCAACCCCCAACCACACCGGCCCCAAGCACGCAACCCCCACCAACCGACACCGCAGACCCCTCGGCCGCCGAAGGCAACAGTGGATCGGGCAGCCAGCCAGACGGAGCTTCGGCGCAGGCACCACCAACTACCGCAGCTCCACCAGCCGGGCAGGTTCCGGTCATCACCCCAGTGGTGATCACCACGTTGCCTCACGACACCGCCGCATTCACTCAGGGCCTCGAACTGGCCGATGGCATTCTTCTCGAAAGCGTTGGGCTAAGAGGCCAGTCGGCAACAAGGAGGGTGGTTGTTGCCACCGGCGAGGTGTCGGATTCTGTCTCGATGGAGCCTGAATTCTTTGCGGCAGGGCTCACGGTTGCCAACGGAGCGGTCTACCAACTGAGCTGGCAGGCTGGTGTGCTGATCATCTCAGATCCTCAAACCCTTCAGGAACTGGAACGACGCAGCTACGACGGCGAAGGGTGGGGCATCTGTTCACTTGACGAAAACCGCATCGCGATGAGCGACGGATCCGACCTCATCACGTTTCGTGATCCTGTGACTTTTGAGCGGGTTGGCGAAGTGGCTGTGACCCTTGACGGTGAGCCGCTTGACCGGCTGAACGAGCTTGAATGCGTTAACGGCAACATCTGGGCCAACGTGTGGCTCACCTCTAACCTTGTGCAGATAGATCCCGCAACGGGCCAAGTTTTGAAACGAGTAGATGCGTCTGGACTTGTGCCTGAGGGGCTCGGCACCGACGACGTGCTGAACGGCATCGCATTCAACCCTGAAACCGCAACCTTCTTCCTAACCGGGAAGCGCTGGCCGGTTCTGTACGAAGTAGATCTCGGCCCGGTCTAGCCCGACCGAATCTGGGCGCTGCTTGTCGCTACGATTCGGGCCCGTGACACTCTCGAATGCGATCAGCCTGGCATTCGGGGCCCTCAAGGTGGTGGCCGTTGCCGCCGCTATCACCGTTGCCGCGGGCGCCTGCCTGAACCAAAGCCCCGATCAAACCCTGCTCGATGGCGTCCCGCTGGAAACCACCGAACCTTCAGCATCAGCGTTGCAGCCCGACGATTCTGCCGCGGGGCCGACCGATCCGCAAGACCCCGATGACAGCGATCCGAACCCGTCACCGCAACCCTTTCTTGGCAACTACACCCCACGAATCGTTGCTACCTACCCCCACGATCCAACTGCGTACACCCAAGGGCTGGAGCTTTACAACGATGTTCTGCTGGAAAGCACCGGCCTTGAGGGGCGCTCGGACCGCAGGGCCGTGAACACCGAAAGCGGCCAGGAGCTCAGATCCACGAATCTGGCCGACAACGAATTCGGCGAAGGGCTCACCGTTGTTGGCGATGAGGTCTTCCAGCTCACCTGGCTGAACGGCGAGTACATCCGCTCCGATGCGGAAACCTTGACCGAGATCGGGCGAGGCACATACGACGGCGAAGGGTGGGGGCTTTGTTATGACGGCTCCCGGTTGGTGATGAGCAACGGCAGTGACCAGCTGACATTTCGCGACCCAACCACATTCGAACCGGTTGCCTCAGTGGCCGTCACCCTGGCCGACGGAACCCCAGTCGCCCTCCTCAACGAACTTGAATGCGTGAACGGTCAGGTGTTCGCCAACGTCTACGGCAGCGAAGTGATCGTGGTTATCGACCCGGCAACCGGCGCCGTGGTTGCCACAATCGACGCCAGCTCACTTAGGCCTGAAGGCGCTCCGGCAGACGACCTCGACTACGCCCTAAACGGCATTGCGTTCAACCCTGAATCTGGCACCTTCTACCTCACCGGAAAGTGGTGGCCCGCGCTGTACGAAGTTGAGCTGATCCAGAACTAAGGCGGCGAGAACCTGAGGCTCGCCTGGCACCCACCACTAGATTGTGCGGGAATGCGCGCACTTGTGGTTTTTGCTCACCCTGATCCCAATTCTTTCGGAGCCTCGGTTCTGCACTCAGCTCTTGCCGGGCTTAAAGCCGGCGGGCACGCCGTGGATCTCATAGACCTCTACGACGAAGACTACGACCCGAACCTGAGCGGGTCTGAGCACCGGAACTACATGGTTGTTGGCGCCGACCATCCTGACTCAACCGTGAAACGACACATCCAGTTGCTTGACCAGGCTGAGGCTCTGGTCTTCATCTACCCCACTTTCTGGATGGGGATGCCCGCCATCATGAAGGGTTGGTTGGACCGCACCTTCCTTCCCGGAGTCGCCTTCGAACTCAACCCAAGCACCGGCAAGGTCAGACCAGCTCTCGACCACGTCCAAGCGCTGGTTGGCATCACTACCTACGGCTCATCACGCACCTACCTCCGATTGGTCGGCGATTCCGGCAGGCGAACCCTGCACAGGACGGTTCGCCTCATTTGTGGGAAGAGATGCAAACGAGTGTGGATCTCGTTGGACGGCCTAGACACCCGCCCGGTTGAGGATCGGGAAGCGTTCTTGGTGGAAGTTCGCCAACGCACGGCGGGCTTGTAATGCGCACGCTGATTGTGGTTAACCACCCCTCGCCCGACAGCCTCACCCGTGCTGCCCATCAGCGCGTGCTGGACGGCTTGAAACGAGCGGGAGACGACGTCCGAGTGCTAGACCTCGACGCGGAACAGTTCGATCCAAGAGTTACCGAGGCCGAGAAACTTCAGCACACCGAGCACGCGTCAAGCACCCCAGACCTGGCCCACCACGTTGAGGCATTGCAATGGGCCCAGCGCCTTGTGCTGGTCTATCCCACCTGGTTTGGCGGGTTCCCGGCCCGGCTGAAGGGGTGGTTCGACCGGGCCTGGGTCATGGACGTGGCTTTCCATCTGCCCGAAGGAACAGGGCGGGTGCGGGCCGGGCTGAAGAACATCAAACGGCTCGAGATCGTTACCACCCACGGCAACTCACGCTTGGCTAACTTCGCTCAGGGCAACCCTGGCAAGCTCACGGTTTGGCGATCGCTACGGGTGTTGTGCCACCCGCTGTGCCGTCGGCGCTACACCCCAATTTATGGATTGGACACCGCAGAGCCAGACCGGATTACGGCATGGCTTGATCATGTTGAGGAACTCTACGCAGGCTGAGAGGCACGAGCCGCCACTTCCTCCGCCCCCAACTCGCCAATCTCGGCGTCTCTGGCCTCTCGCCTTGCCTTAAGCCTGCCAGCAACCCTGCCAACTTTGGCCACGTACCTAATCACGTTGTCTCGGGCCACTTCGGCTTCGGGAGACAAACCCTCAAGTGCGGCAACGTTCCAGAACCCAAGCACGATGGGTTCCAGGATCAGCTCGTAGTGGTTGACCAGGTCATAAATTCCAGCGTCGGCGATTACCTTTGAGTGTGCGTCGAAGTTCGGGATACCGGTGCCTGGCATAGCGAATCCAACCACCTGTCTCTCCAGCGCCTGAACCATCTCAGAAGGGTTGCGTTCAAAGCCTGCCTGCGCCACATCTCGGTAGAACAGGAAGTGGTGGTTCTCATCGATGGCGACGCGGCGCATGATGTCATAGCCAACGCGATCTTGGCTCTCGATTCGTTTGCCGGTGTTCCGGTGCGAGATCCGGGTGGCCAGTTCCTGGAGCGTGACATAACACATTCCGTCTGCTGCCGAAGGCGGCTGGGGAACTTCGCCCCTACTCATCTGTGTCATTCGCCCACGTTCGAGGGCCACCGGGTCTATCGCTCGGGTAACGGTGAGGTACTCACGGATCACTGTGGCATGGCGACCCTCTTCTGCTGTCCACAGGCGGACCCATTCGCCCCACGGGCCGCTGCCGCCGAACATGCGCTCGTTGTCTCGGAAGTAGTACGGGAGATTGTCTTCGGTTAACAGGTTTACATAGAGGGCGCTTCGGACCTCAGCGGAGAGGTTCGACTCCTCTGGTGACCATTCATAGCCCTCTTCAAAATCTCGGCCACGACCCCACGGAACCAGCGTGTGCGGGTGCCACTCTTTGGTTGCTCCAAGGTGTCGTTCAAGTAGTTTCTCGGCTACTGGCTCGAGTTCAGCGAGGAACGAAACGTCAGAATCTATGACCATATCTTCCAGCCTACCGACCGGTAGGTAGGGATGCATCGCTAGTGGCCCAGACAGGCTCGGTGACGTTGTCGACCCACGGGCGTGCGATAGTAGGAGCATGCTGGCGACACGAGACGACGAAGCCACCGTCACGTTCCCCGCAACCAGTGACTTCGCCCGGATCGCTCGGGTAACCGCAATGGGTCTCGGCTTCCGGCTGGGCTTCGACGTCGGCACAATCGAGAACCTTCGCCTGGCGGTTGACTTCGCCGTTCGCCGCCTTCTTGGAGACGGCAAGGTCACCTTGGAAGCCAGTTGGACAGACACTCAACTGGATCTGGCGCTATCGAACCCGGCAGTTGATTTCAGCGCTGGAGCCAACGACCTGCTTGAAGAGATCAACGATCTTGTGGCAACGGCCTCGGTTGCCAACGCCACCATCTTGCTGGGAGTTGGCTAGCCCCTGCCTGGAGCCGACGAGTCGCCCGGCGAGGCAGCTTCCGATCTGTCATCCTTGCTGGTGTAGCCACGGTGCCCGTCGGAGAGTTCTGTGCCAACCAACCCTTCGGCAACCGCTTCGCCGATCTGTTGAAAGACCGCAGATGAGTCAACGCACACAAGACCCTTTTTCGTTTCGATGCGACCGCGTGTTGTGATCTGGTCTCCGTCGGTTCCGGTGATCTGTGCCACCGCGCGGTAGGTGGTGTCGAGGCGAACGCCGTGTTTGAACCGAGCCGAGGTTTCAACCGTCAAGGCCCATCGATGCTGCAGGGCAATCACGGCCCAGGCCTGAACCTCGTCGAGAATGGCAAGGCTCAAACCGCCGTGAACCAGCGTGGGAACCCCGCTATGGGCCCGACCCAGGGAGAAATCGGTCCAGACCATGCCTTCGTCTTCATCGACCCAAATCTCCAGTTGGAGGCCCGAGTCATTGCGTGCTTCGCAGACAAAGCAGTTGGTGTCTAGCCCCCACTGGTCGTTGGTAAGCCTCTTGGCCGTCATCCCGAACTCCCAAAGCCCTGCGCCCCACGATCGTCTGGCCCAGGCGGCAGCTGGGCCTGCTCGGTAAGCGTGGCCACAGGTAGTGCCACAATCAGCAGCTGGGCGATGCGCTGCCCCCGTTCAATGTGCACCGTCTCCTGCCCGTGGTTCACCAGGATCACCTTGAGTTCGCCGCGGTAGCCAGGGTCGACCAAACCGGGCGCGTTCAAGACCGTGAGGCCAAACTTCAGGGCCAATCCGGAGCGGGGCAGCACCAACCCGCAATGTCCGGAGGGTATGGCAACCGCAAATCCGGTTGGCACCAGAACCCGCTGGCCTGGCGGCAGCGTTGCCGGGCTGGCGGCAGGCAAATCGACAGCAGCATCGCCAGGACGCGTGTGCGTGAGAGGAGGTAGGTCTGGATCGAGACGCTTCAAGGGAACGTCGAGCGGCTCGCCTGGCATGGCCCGAGGATATCGTCGCCTCGGCCAGCAGCTAGGGTGCCGCTGTGCTCGCATGGATGGATCTTGAGATGACCGGCCTCGACTCTAGGGTCCATGTGATCGTTGAGATTGCAACCCTCATCACAGACGACGACCTAAACATCGTTGCCGAGGGCCCCAACCTCGTCATTCACGCCACAGAAGAACAGCTCTCGCTGATGGAGCGGGTTGTGGTTGACATGCACACGAAGTCTGGGCTGTTGGACCAGATTCGAGCCAGCACGGTTTCACTGGTCGACGCCGGCGCCCAAACTTTGACCTTCTTGAAAGAGCACCTCGAGCCACGGGCTGTGCCGTTGTGTGGAAACAGCATTGGCATGGACCGTCGGTTCCTGGCTCAATACCTCCCCGAGATCGAGGAATTCCTGCACTATCGGTCGGTGGATGTTTCCACCATCAAGGAACTCACCCGCCGCTGGAACCCCGATGCGCTAACCGGGGCCCCAAACAAAGGCTCTGCTCATCGGGCAATGGACGACATCAAGGAAAGTTTGCTCGAGCTACAGCATTATCGTTCGAGGGTGTTTCGCGAACCAGCTACCACAACAGATCCGGCCAGTGAAGTAATAGAGGCCGAAGCCGGAGACTGATCTCCAACCAGCCACCACAAGAACCTGCTTCCCTGATTGGTCTCTGTGGCAATCGAAACCTGGCTGCCCGGGGGCACACCTGCCCCATACTCAATCGTGGCCCGGAATAGTGACTGCATCGGATCAGCGGCCAGAGACTCTTCGACTACTGCCCAGTAGGAAGCGTTATTGAGGTGGTTCAGCGTGTCGAAATCCACCGCTCGGAGTGGCCACGGCACCTCTGCCCTTTTCTCGGGGGGAGGCGGGTGAAGCAGTCTTGCTCCAACCTTGCGGCCAAGAGCGGCCTCGCCGTAGAGATCCAGGAACTGTTCGCTGAGCTGCCTGGGTCGACCTGTTGAGGCATCGATCTGAACCCACAGCGTCGCCACCTCGTAGCGGCAGCCCTCCTGGCCAACAACAGACAAACGACGCTCGGCCCAGCGCCTGCCAAGGCCGCCACAAAAAGTGCTGACCGTGAAGTGCTCACCGAAGGTTGCGGGTTGAAAGACCTCAACCACGGTGCGTCGAACAACCCATGCCAGCGCATCGGCCAGGCCGCCGTCGGATGTGTCGTCGTTCGACACGTCTTGGGTGTAGCGGGTCAGCGCGTCAAGCCTCATGCGGCCAGACGGGTCTACGTCTCCCAGCCGAACCTGGCGCTCACCAACAAACAGGCGGCCGACCTCGGGCACTGGCACTAGCTCTGAGCCCGGCGTCTCAGTTTGGTGCTGAGGACGGCGGGAATTGGGGGATCCGGTCACATCGGCACGGTAGTTGGCGTTAAATCAGTTGACATCTTCGCGAATCCGTAGTTCGGTGTTGCACGCAGGCCACACCAGCCGCCAGTTTCTATTCGCAACCGCAGGGAGGCAGTTCTGATGAGCAGCCAAATGCAGACCTACACCGAAGCCACCGCTTCGGCAGTGGCGCGTCCCGCGGTCGATGCTGCCTATTGGATTGTTGCCAAAACTCATTCAGCGCCCGTCCCGAGCTTTCTGAGCAACACCACCGGTGGGGTCTGCACACATGTGCGATCCGCCAATCGCTTTGGCGGTGGAGCTGCCCTCTTTGGAGCCGAAGGCAACTTCTGGGCCCCAATCCAGGACACCACCACGAAGCACCGCTCTCAGCGGAGGAAACGAACCTGACTTGAACAGGATCGACCTCGAAGCCGCTGGGAGCAATTCTCCCAGCGGCTTTCTTGCTTTTCGGGCACTGCCCGCCGGGAATACAACCGAATCGCCCGATCCAATCACCAAAATCAGCCTCCAGAAGAACGAACAAGCAGGGGACTCCTCCGATGACCATCTACGAAATAGAACCAAAACCGCCAAGTACGAGCGCCAGTGCAGGCACCACTGTTCTCCTCAGCCGTCTGGCTGACCAGACGGTCGACCAGCCCTGGCAGACGGCCGCGGCTTGCGCCGAGGTCCCTGATGCTGGCCATCTTTTCTTCTCCGAAGAGCTCCACGACATCGCAGCAGCCAAGCAAGTCTGCGCCGAGTGCCCCGTGATCGCTGACTGCCTGGAAGGGGCAATCGGTCGGAGCGAGCCGTGGGGCGTTTGGGGAGGTCAACTGTTCCTGAACGGACGAATCCTGGCCAAGAAGCGTCGCCGGGGTCGCCCTCCAAAGAACCCTCGCCCCGAGGACTTCATCCCGGAAGTGCCCATTCCTGAACATCTTCTGAAGCTCATTGCGTAATAGGGAATGAGGTCGGGGGGGTCCTGGTTGGATCGACTACAACGAAGCTTGCCTGCGCAAAGTTGGCTCTCTCCCGCTTCGTTGTTCCCCCCCGACATCGCAACCGAGCGATGCCAGACCACACTGTTCCACTATGACCGAACCACGGACGCCTCCCCAGTCCAGCGAACCAGACGAAGCCTCGCCTTTGGCGGGCGCTCGCGGCCCGCAACGGTTCTCGGTCTGGTGGGCAGTGGGGTTCGCATTTGTAGCCATCGTTGGCCTCATTGCGGTTTACAGCGGCAGCGAGTCCGCCCCAGAAGATGCCTCTGGACTTGATCAGTTCGAGTTCCTTACCCCCGAGGGAGAAGTTGTAACCCTTGCCGATTTCAGAGGCCAACCAATCGTTCTCAACTATTTCGCTGCATGGTGTCCACCGTGTCGCGCTGAACTTCCTGATTTCGAAGCGGTTCATCAACAGGTTGGTGACGAGGTTCTCTTTCTTGGCATAAGCCGAGACAGCGTGACCGACGCTTGGTTACAGCTAATCGAAGACTCCGGTGTTACCTACACCACCGTCTTTGAGGGCAACGTGCCCGGCTCTTACGCCTTTCTGGGGTCACTGGCCATGCCAACAACGGTGTTCATCAGTGCCGATGGCACTGTTCAACAGGTGTGGAGCGGTGCCCTCGACGAAGACTCGCTATTAGACCTGATCGACGAACATCTCACCTGACCGCTCGCCTCAGCGGGTCGTCCGCTGTTGCCCTGACCACTGGATATAGAACGCAATGGCCGAACTATTCGAAGCCAGATCTTTCGCCTTGGGAATGATCGCTCTGCTTAACCCGTGCGGGTTCGCCCTACTACCGGCCTACTTGGGCTTCTTTCTTGGCCTTGACGAAAACGACGAGAACGAAACTCGCTTGACCGCTCTGAACCGGGCGCAAGTTGTTGGGCTTTCTCTTTCCCTGGGATTCATGGCTGTTTTTGGTCTGATCGGCTTGGTGTTCTCGGGCGCAATCGGAACTATTGGCGAGGCATTGCGCTTTATCACCCTTGGAATGGGTGTGGCCCTGGTTCTCCTGGGAATAGCAATGCTGTTTGGCTTCCAGCCCCTCTTGAAGCTGCCGAAGCTTGAGAAGGGAACAGGGAGTCGCTCTTCGGGATCGATGTTCGTTTTTGGGGTCTCCTATGCGGTGGCTTCGCTTTCCTGCACAATTGGAATCTTCCTTAGTGCTCTCCCAACAGGAGAAGGGGTCAGCTTCCTCAGTCGATTCGGAGCGTTCTTGTCTTACGGGCTTGGCATGGGGCTGTTGGCCACGGTTCTCACTTTGGCCGTTGCGTTCGGCAAGAAAGGCATGGTGACCGGCATGAGAAAAATCCTTCCCAAGATCAACAAGATCTCGGCCAGCATCCTGATCTTCGTTGGAATCTACGTGACCCTCTACGGCATCTGGCAGATTCAGGTCTTCAGGGATCCAAGAAACCTGACCGGCTGGATTGATGCCATTGTTCGCAGAGCCGAGTTGGGCCAGGTCGCCCTCTCCACTTGGATCGGAAACGGCGCCCCGGCGTTTGGCGTAATCTTTATCACCCTGAATTTGGCAATCGCGGCCGCCGGGTTCGTCAGCCGCCGCAATCGAACCTCAACCCCTGCCGTTTCCTAGAATGGCTCCCGCCTCGGCTCTGTAGCCGTGAAGGGGTCGCCCGCTGGCACAATGCTCTGAATGCAGCGCGTGAATCGGGAACCGATCTCTTTCCAGGACCTGCTTCGCCTGCCAGGGGTTGAAGAAGAAGTGCAGCTCCGCGGCAAGTTCGGATTCTGCGCGTTTCATGGCGGCAACCTTGAACGACGGACAGAACACATTGGCCGCGAGGCTGCCATCCGAGCCAACGCCTCGTTCTATGCCGTGGTTCAGCCAAGCGGCACCCGCAGGCACATCCCATCGAAACTAGTAAGCCCAGAACAGTCGGCGAAGTTACGGTCCTTCATCAACCACTGCGAAGTTGTCGTATCGCTCCACGGCTACGGAATTCGGGGCAGGTGGATCGATTTGCTGATCGGCGGCGGCAACCGAAACCTCGCCCGGCACGTCTCTCATCATCTACAGCAGGCAATTCCGGCCTACCGCTGCATTGATGATCTGGCTGCGATTCCGCCTCACCTGAGGGGAGTCCACCCAAACAACCCTGTGAATCTCCCGGAAGGCGGCGGCGTGCAGATAGAGCTGCCCCCTCGTGTGCGCGGCTTGACGCCGCTGGCGAAGTTCTGGCCAGCCAACCATCTTGGAAGCGCCCAATTCCCCCACATGAACCACCTGATCGAGGGTTTGGCCCAGGCAGCTGCCACCTGGCCCAGTGCCAGAGCGCGTCAGCGATAGCCTTTACCGGGTGCAACTACGAATCTTCACCGAACCACAACAGGGCGCGTCTTACAACACTCTTCTTGCCGTTGCCAAGGCCACTGAAGAACACGGCTTCGACGCATTCTTCCGGTCCGATCACTATCAGAAGATGGGAGACGCTTCCGGCCTTCCCGGCCCAACTCACGCATGGGTTACGCTGGCTGGCTTGGCCAGGGAAACCAGCCGTATCCGGCTCGGCACGCTGGTCAGCCCTATCAGCTTCCACCAGCCAGGGCCGCTTGCCATCGCTGTTGCGCAAGTAGACGCAATGAGTGGTGGCCGCGTCGAGTTCGGTATCGGAGCTGGCTGGTATGAATCTGAGCATCTGGCCTACGGCCTTGAATTCCACAGCCTCAACGAGCGAATGAGCCGGCTGGAAGAAGCGGTTGAGCAGATCGTTGGTCTCTGGACCACCCCTGAAGGAGAGGCCTTCAACTCAGACGGCAGCTTTGCCAAGTTCGTTGATTCGCCTGCCTTGCCAAAACCAATCCAAGAACCTCATCCTCCAATCATCATTGGCGGCGCAGGAAAGAAGCGAACGCCTGCCTTGGTTGCCCGCTTCGCAGCAGAGTTCAACTTGCCGTTCGTGCCTCCAGAAAAAGCGCCCAAGCTTATTGCAACCGTTCACTCGGCCTGTGAGCGGATCGGCCGAGACCCAGCCACGCTTGTAACCTCAGCCGCCTTGGTGCTCTGCGCCGGGGCGAACGAGGCCGAGGTGGCCGCACGAGCCGCCGCTATAGGCCGAGAGCCAGACGAACTCCGCCAGAGCGGCCTGGCTGGAACGCCGGGCGAGATCCTGGAAAGGATCGAGGCCTACCAGGCCATGGGTGTGACGCGTATCTATCTTCAAGTGCTTGATCTCTCCGACCTCGACCACATCGGGTTTGTTGGCCAGGAAGTGCTTCCCCAAGTCCGCGAGACTTAGCCCTGCGTCGGGCCCGCAGCGATCGCCGTTCCTCGGCCTGGCGGCCTCGTCTCTTCCGATGACCCAGATAGCCGAAGGCGGACCTGCGAAAGCAGGTCCCAATAACAGAGCCCGTCACGCGTGGTCGCCATCGGCGACCAGCTAGA
>QIKW01000199.1 GCA_003231975.1 Acidimicrobiia bacterium | reverse complement strand
CGGAACCGGGTCTCGTTTTACTTCTGCCCCACTAGCTCAGACATCAGATTTACCAATGTCGGAGACTTGGACGGTAGCGGATGACTCTGGTCTCGCCATCCGCAACCGTAATGACCTATCGGTGAAAGCGGCCCATTGTTTAGCTAACTACCAAGATTAACCGCAAATTTCTGATTCCTACACTCGACTGGTCAGCCTGGCCTTGGTCAAAAAGGCGGTGTGGGCCACCATTCGATGGTCGGGACGAACGGCCTGGCCTTCGAGATACCAGCCGCGATGCAGAACCTCTATTGTCTTTGCTTCGATGAAAGAGGTGGTCTGGAGAACCTCACGTAGCCGAACCACTTGGGTGATCGATGGGCAGTAGGCAACAAGAATTCCGCCAGATCGCAGCACCTCCTGGGCATGGGGTATCACCTGCCACGGCTCTGGCAGATCAAGCATTACGCGGTCATAGGAGCCCTCAATTGGTTCATAGGCCGACCGGATCTGGATCTGATGTCGATCCGAAACATCTCCCATGAAAGCGAGGATGTTCTTGGTGGCCCGCGACGCGAAGTCTTCCCTGATCTCATAGCCGGTAACTGTGGCCCCGCTGCGAAGCAGCATCATTGAAAGAGCCCCAGACCCAATTCCCGATTCGAACACGCTCATTCCGGGGCCGATGTCGCCAAGCACCATCATTGCGCCAAGATCTTTCGGGTAGATCACCTGCGCGCCGCGGGGCATGTTGAGGATGTAGTCCTCAAGTGTTGGCCGAAAAGCCCGGAACCTCTGCCCCTTGGTGGAGTCAACCTCAAGGCCCTCGTTTTGACCAATCAGTAACGAGTGGTAGGTGATTCCCGCGTGAGAGTGAAACTCTCCATCCTGGGCCAAGGTGATGAGGTGGCGCCTACCCCGCTTGTCGGAAAGCAACACAAGTTCGCCAACTGCCAGCGGCCCATCCTTGCCGATCAGGACCGCCTGCCTCGACGGGTGGCCCGCTTGGATGCTTTCAAGGCGCGTTTGGACGCCTTCTTTTCAGACTTCATTTCCTTGATCTGCTGCTTGTGGGTGATTGACAGGTGCTCAATCACGAACTTGTCACCTGGCTTTGACTTCGAAAGGTCAATCAATTCTCGACGGCCCATCCGGCCCTTGACGAATCGGAAAAAGGCCAAGGACCCAGAAGTAATCAGCCATGACTTGGCCGGCCCCCCTACGAGGCGCCGGACCGCGAATGAGAGGATCCTGGCAAGCATTTACAGGCGGCGGATCTCTAGCACGGTGCTTTTCTTCTTGCCTGCGTTGCGCCCGATGATGTAGATGATGAGCAGCAGAAGCACAGTGGCAGCAGAGCCGCCAATGATCATCTTCTTCTTGCTGTCTGAGGCAACGCGGTCTACCTGACCCTGAATGTCTCTGAACCCGGCCTCAAGGTCGGCAGGGCTGATCTTCGATGTTTCGGTCATAAAATGGCTTTCTTGGCCCGCTGGAACGCCAGAAGGACTAGGGCTATTAGGACAACCAGAATTCCAAGGGCGATGCCGTAGGGGCCAGCGGACTGCCAGCCGCCGCCTTCAAAGGTTGTGAACTCGCTCTGAAAGAATCGCAGGGTGCCGAGCGCCAGGAACATGACGCCCAGGAAGATGAAGATTGCGCCAGCAATGCCCCACGCCAAATAGCCGCCGAGCGTCTTCAGCGGCTCGACCGTTTCTTGCTTGACGTAGGCAACCAGCATCTGCTGGAGTTCTTTGGCGCCGTCTACTGGGTTGGCCTTCGCCACCGGCGGGTCTCCTGTCGTTGTTTGCGCCACGGTGGCGCCGAGCGCAGAGTGTAGGTCGATCTTCCCTCGGGTTCAGCCTTCCCTCGCTTGAATTCGGAGATCTCTTTCCAAACATGAAAGAAGCTGGCCGGTTGATGTGGCGCTTGTCGTCAACCGCCGGCGGGAGACGGAACGGGATCAAGGGGGTCGAGGACCTCGATGTCTGGGGCATCGGGATAGTTGGTGAGAGACTCTATGAACGGCTCTTGCAGATCCTTCACCTCCTGGCCGACCAACTCGGCGTTCGAGATGTAGCTGAACAGCAGCACAACATCGGGGTCCTCCGGAGACACCAGGAAGCCGCTGAGTGCAGTGGTTGGGTTGAGTGTTCCGGTCTTCGCGAAGAGGTTGCCATCAGTGACCGTGTCTACGTGCTTGAGAGCCAGTGAGCCGCGCTCGCCTCCAATGGCAAGCGAACGAGAAAGGATTGAGTCAAAGCCAGCAACAGTCAGAAGGTCGTTGAGGAAGGGGCACGTGAGTCGGTTGGTTTCGGCAAGGCCGGAGCCGTCGTTGATAACCAATCCTTGGAGGCTGAGCTCTGGCACGGGGCCCAGTATCGCCCGCACCGCAGCAACACCTGCCGCAGTTGAGCCCTCTTCGTTCACGGCCAGGCCCAGTTGCTTCACCAAGATCTCGGCTCCGTAGTTGCTGCTCCAAGAGTTGACATGAAGGATCAGTTCTGACATTGGCGGAGACTCCAACCGGGCCAGCTCGTTGCCGCCCGGTGGCTTCTCGCCAACAGATGTCGAGCGGATCGTGACTCCCCGGTCTCGCAGCAAGCGAGCCAGCACGTTCACAGCGTTGAGCGCCGGCTGGTCTGCTCGAGTGCGGAGCGAGGCGGCAGGATTGTCTGCCCCCCATCGCACAAACCCTTCGTTAACAGTGAGGGCCGAAAGAGGGCCAGACTGGTTTTGGGCAATCAGCCGTTCGGCCCAGGGGCCCTGTCGCTCAAGGTCGAAGAGTGTCTCGTCTCCGATCAAAGACCCCGTAATTGAGGTTATGCCGGAGGCTGCTATGTCATCTGCCAGGTCTTCCAGGCGAGACCACGGCCTGATGTATTCCGGCGGGATCACATCGCCAGCTTCGTCCCGAACGTCGTACTGGCTGCGCCAATCGTCGGAGATCAGGAAAGGATCGCCGCCGCCAACCAGGTAGAGGTCTCCGTCAAGCACTCCGTCGGCAACGGATCCAAAGTCATAGACCGTGGTGGCGAAGGTGGCGTTTGAGCCGAACTGAAGCAGAGCGGCATAGGTGGTGAGAAGCTTTTGGTTGGATGCGGGGATAAGTGCGAGGTTGGCGCCCTCGTTCACCAACTGGCGCCCGTCGACCTCGATTGAGAGGCAGCTCTGGACGTCTGACTGGGCTGCGAGCAGCCCGCTTAGGAACTGGCCAATTGCTGGCTGGATGGCGTCGTCGGCCACTGGCGCCTGAAGCGTTTCGGGAATCCGCCTGGCCGAGATCAGTGGCGTTCCTAGCTCGTTTTCGTAGGCAACCGAAATCACACTGGGGTTGTCGGTGTCTGCTGCTTGGGCGGCCTGCCAGGATCCGAACGCAACAACGATCAGGACCAGCAGGGGCACCCAGCGGCGAATGTTTTTGGCCAGTGACATGACGGCAGAACAGTACCCGGTGGGCGGGGCGGGATCGCGCCGGCTGTCGGCTCAGCTTCGCCGCTGACAGAACCTGGCATACCGCCAGAGGTGCCCCAGGGCGACAACCGCGCGGTTGGCAGACGGATAGCACAGTCGCCCAGAGGCACGAACCGCGGCGGGTCCGGGGTTTGCGGAGTCGGCAACGGCCAGTTCGGTTGCGGTGAGGATTGGCTTGCCGGTGCTGGCTGAGATCTCGGCCGCCGCGGTTGCGAAGCGCTGATCCTGTCGCTCGTGGTAGGACACGATCCGATCGAGACCGTGATCGGGAAAGTAGCCGCCCTCGCGCATCATGCGGGCCTGGTTTGACTGGATGCCAAGCCCGAGGTAGACGATTGCGTTCACCTCGGGGTGCGAGGCAATCATTTCCATCACCTCTGGAATTGTGTCTCTGGTTTCGCCTCCCGCCAAGTCGACCGGGTTGTTGCGGCTCCACCGGGGCGGCAGCTTTGTGTCGATCTGGGCCAGCAGGCCTGCGGGCAGCGGCAACAGTTCAAGGTTGCTGTGGTGGATCGCATCGGCGGCAACCACTCCCCAACCGCCTGCGGTTGTCATCACCACCACCTGGTTTCCGGTTGGCAGCGGTTGGGTGGCGAAGGTGGCAGCGGCCTCGAAAGCCTCCTCGACGTTTGCTGCCCTCACCACGCCTGCTTGGGCCATGGCGCCACCAAAGACTCGGTCATCTGAAGCCAGCGAGCCGGTATGGCTGGCGGCGGCTCGGGCCCCTTCGGCTGTGGCTCCGCCTTTCAGTATCACCAGGGGCAGCCGCGCCGTCACGGCCTTTGCGGCCTCGAAGAAGGCCCTGCCGTCGGCGACGCCTTCCACGTAGGCCAAGCCAACGCTGGTTGCTGGGTCTTCGGCGTAGAAGTTGAGATAGTCGGCAATTCCAACCGCGGCCGCATTCCCAGCCGAAACGGCGCGGCTAATCCCAACACCGCTGTGGCGTGACAGGTTCAGGAAGGTTGACACCAGGTTGCCGGACTGGCTGGCAACCCCAATGGAACCAGGCGGAGGGTTCGGGGCCACAATCTGCGCGTAGAGACTGGAAGGGGTAGAAACAACACCTTGGCCATTCGGGCCTGCCAACAAGATGCCGAGTTCTTCGGCAACGGCAACCAGCTCGGCCTGCGCCGCAGCTCCTTCGTCGCCTGCCTCGGCATAACCAGCGCTAGTTACGAACGCGGCCGTAATTCCCTTGGCCGCGCACTGGCGCAGCAGGTCGACGTTGGCGGCCGCCGGTGTGCAAACAAAGACGAGGTCGATCTGGCCGTCGGGAAGGTCGGACACCTCGGCCACAGACTGCACACCAAGAATCTCAGCGCCGTCTCGGTTGGTGGCAAACACCCTTCCCTCATACCCCGATGCCAGCAGGTTGTGGAGACTGACAAAACCGAACTTGCCGGGATGAGTGGAAGCTCCGGCCACCACAACTCCACGGGGATCAAACAGCGCCTTGAACTGTTTCGTGGTTGGTGGGCTCATTGTTTGGCCTCTTGTTTGTCCTCGGCCAGCTCAACGAGCGCATCCACAGCCACTGGCGAACCGTTGTGAATCAGCACCGGGTTCAGATCGATCGAAACGATCCCAGGCTCGGCTTGCACCGCGTTTGACAAGGCAACCAGCAATCCGACCAACGCTGATCGATCCACTTCGGGCTCGCCTCGGAACGGCCCAAGAAGCGGCTGGGCCCGCAACTCGTCGAGCATGTCTTCAGCGTCAACTCTGCTGATTGGAACCAGCCGGATCGACACATCAGCGATGGCCTCGGCCAGGATGCCGCCAACACCCACCAGCACGGTTGGTCCGAACTGGGGGTCGGTTGAGATTCCGCAGATGAACTCTCGGTTGGAGCGCACCATCGGGGCAATCAGAACCTGCACCTCCCCATCCTCGGGGCGTGCCGCTCCAAGTAGGTCGACCGCCGCCTGCTGCACTTGCTCGGCAGTTTCCAGGCCAAGCCGCACCAGCCCTCTTTCGGTCTTGTGGGCAATCGCCTCGCCGTTCAGTTTCGCAACCACGGGGTAGCCCAAAGCGTTAGCCGCAGCCACCGCGCCCGCCGCGTCTGGCGCCAGCGTCTCGGCCAGAAACGGCACGCCATGTGGGGCCAGCATGGCCTTGGAGGCCGCTTCTGAAAGTGTTCGCTGCATGGGGCCGACTCTATGGTTCTGTTGAGGGTTCAAGAGCAGCTCGAATGAAACTCTGCATATGGGTGAAACGAGCCTCGAGGGCCTTCTGGGAGAACGGGTCGGAGTCGAGCAGGCCTTTCAGCATGCTGTGATCGCTGAAGTAGGTGAGCAACGCGCCATAGCCGGTAAGCACCAGATGCTCGGCGTCGTGGGGGCGGAAGGTGCCTGCTTTCATTTCCCGCTCGAAGAAGGCAACGGCCTGGCGGAAGAACGGCCGAAGGGCAACGCCTAGGTTGATCCCAAGATGGCCCTGATCGCTCAGCGCTTCTCGGCGAACGATCTGCACCACATCTGGGTTCTCCCTGAAGAACTCAAAGCTTGCCGCCAGCACCGTGTCAACCAGCTCCCACCCATTCAGACCGCCCTCTCTTGCCTGTTCGATGCGGATGCCCCAATCGGCAAGAGCATCTTCCATCAGCTGGCGGTAGATGGCCTCCTTCGACGGAAAGTAGTGAAGAAGGCTTGGCCTGCGGATGCCTACGCCTGCTGCTATGTCGTTGAGCGACGTGCCCTCATAACCCTGATTGGCAAAACAAGCTCTGGCCTCCCTGAGGATCACGTCTCGGGTTGAGGGATCGGCCATCGAGGCGCAGGCTAGCTGTGATCGGCCGACTCAAAGAAACCAACGCACGGCAACAGACCAGAGGGGCCGTAGCGTTGGGCCATGGAGATCATCGCCGCGCTGTTCATGGACGACATCGAGCTGAGGCAGGTGCCGGGACCTTCCACCCGAATCGACCTTGGCGGCATCCAGTTCTCGGGGCCTGCGCCTGGCCCTGTACCGGTTACGGTTGCCCCGCACTTGGTTGTGCTGATCTGGTGCCCCGAGGGGGCCAGCTCCACCGGTGCGCTCGAAGTCGAGTTTCGAATGGAAAACGACGACGGCAGCGGGGAACCTTTGGCCAGAAACGTGCAGGTGCTGGAGATCGAGCCAGGCAAGTTCAACTATCGACTGGTGCGGGCTGACCTCACGATTGAAGAGTACGGAACCGTGATTGCCCACTGCCGGATCGACCAGGGCCCAACCCGCGTCTGCCCGTACACCCTGCTTGCCCCAGTCGGCTAGCTTGACCGGGTCCGACAACCAAGGGTGGGTGCAAGTGAGCACTAAGCCAGACCTCGATCTTGAACAGCGTGGAGTTGATGTGATCCGGGGGCTGTCTATGGACGGCCCGGCCGCCGCCAAGTCTGGCCATCAGGGCACGGCTATGGCGTTGGCTCCGCTGGCCCACGTGCTGTTCACTCGGGTGTTGAAATACGATGCGTCCCACCCGGATTGGCCCGACCGAGACCGCTTCATTCTGTCAATCGGGCACGCCTCGATTCTTCAGTACGCGATGCTCTTTCTCACCGGCCAGGGGCTTACCCTCGAAGACCTCAAGGACTTCAGGCAGTGGGACTCGAAAACCCCTGGCCACCCCGAGGCCGAACTACCCGGAGTTGAGGTAACAACCGGGCCCTTGGGGCAGGGGTTCGCCAACGGTGTTGGCATGGCCATCGCCGAGCGGAACCTCAGAGCCCGCTTCGGAGCAGATGCCACCGACCACCACACGTTTGTGATTGCCGGCGACGGCTGCCTTTCTGAAGGGCTTAGCCACGAGGCGGCCTCGCTGGCTGGCCATCTTGGCCTTGGCCGCCTGGTCGTTGTTTATGACGACAACCACATCACGATCGATGGCAGCACCGACCTGTCGCTGTCAGACGATGCACCTGCCCGCTTCAGAGCCTACGGCTGGGACGTTGACGAGATCGGCGACGTTGCCAACGACCTCGACGTTATGGAAGCCGCCCTCGAACGAGCCAAGGGAGTTGAAGACAAACCAACCCTAATTGTTCTCCGCAGCCACATTGGGTTCCCGTCTCCCGATCACACCGATACCCACCAGGCCCATGGCCTGGCGCTTGGTCAAGACGACATCGCCCGAACCAAGGCGGTAATGGGAATCCCAGACCAGCCTTTCTGGGTGCCAGACGCCGTTCTGGCCCACTATCGCGAGGCAGGCTTGCGGGGCGCAGAGGCCCGAACCAACTGGGAGGCCAGGAACCCACACCCGCAGGGCGCTTTCAACGAGGGCTGGGAAGACGCCTTGCCAACGTTTGAAGCGGGAGGCCAAATGGCAACCCGAAAGGCATCCCAGGCTGTGCTTAGCGCGTTGGCGCCAGTGGTTCCCGGTCTGATCGGCGGCGCCGCCGACCTAACGGGTAACACCGGCACGAAGCTTTCTGAATTCGCGGTGCACACCGCGGCTAGCCCAGACGGCAGGCAGGTGTATTTCGGGGTCCGGGAACACGCCATGGGTGCCATCATGGTTGGTGCCGCCAAACACGGAGGAGTTGTGCCTCTCGGGGGCACGTTCCTGGTGTTCGCAGACTACATGCGGCCAGCAATTCGGATGGCCGCGATCTCCGAAGCCAAGTGCCTCTTCATCTTCACCCACGATTCTGTTGGCGTTGGCGAAGACGGCCCAACTCACCAGCCGGTTGAGCACGTGATGTCTCTTCGTGCCATTCCTGAGTTAAGAGTGATCCGCCCCGGAGATGCAACCGAAACCGCAGGAGCATGGAAGCTGGCCTTAAGCTCACACGGGCCGACGGCGCTGATACTCAGCAGGCAGTCTGTTCCAATGTTGGCCAACACCTCGATTGAGGGTGTTGCCAAGGGCGCCTATCTGATCAGTGATGCCGACCGGCCAGACGTTGCCCTGATCGGCACCGGCTCAGAGCTGGGTTTGTGCATCGACGCAGCAGCCGCACTTGCTGCCAACGGCGTTCGCGTCAGGGTGGTTTCGATGCCTTGTTGGGACGCCTTCGAAGAGCTGCCGCTTGAGGAACAAGATCTGGTGTTGGATCCCGACATACCAACCGTCTCGGTTGAGGCCGGTGTAACCCTTGGCTGGGATCGCCACGCCGACCTGGCCGTTGGCATCGATAGATTTGGTGCCTCTGCTCCCGGGTCCCGGGTTCTGGCAGAGCTGGGAATGAACGTCGAGAACGTAGTTGATGCGGTCACCGAACTGCTGGCCGCTACCTCTGAATAACCAAGCCCGCATACACAAGCCCGAGTCAACAAGTCTGAGTCAGCAAGTCTGAGTCAACAAAGGAGCCCCTAATGGGTCGTCTTCATCATCTCTATGAGCAACAGGGCCAGAGCCCCTGGCTAGACAATCTCCGTCGAGGCTGGATGGCCAACGGCGAGATGCAGGCCTGGATCGATCGCGGGGTGCGTGGCCTCACCTCGAATCCGTCGATCTTTGCCAATGCCATGATCTCAAGCGACGAGTACGACGCCGATCTGGAAACTTTCATCCGGGCGGGCCAGACGGTTGAAGAGGCGTACTGGAATCTGGCAATAGACGACATCCGGGCCGCTCTGGCCCTGCTGTCGCCTGTGTTTGATGCCAGCCAGGGCGAAGACGGCTACGTCTCAATCGAGGTGTCTCCAACACTGGCCAACGACGAGGCCGAAACCGTGCTCGCGGCCCGAGATCTGGACAACCGGATCGAAGCACCCAACCTGTACATCAAGGTGCCGGCAACGGCCGAAGGGGTGCCCGCCATCCGCACACTGGTTGGCGAAGGGCGCTCCATAAACGTAACCCTCATCTTCAGCCTCAATCGGTACAAGGATGTGATGGAGGCCTACGTAGCCGGTCTGGAAGATTACGCCACGGCCAACCCAACTGCGGGCCTCGGCTCTGTCTCCTCTGTTGCCTCGTTCTTCATCAGCCGGGTTGATGTAAACGTAGACCGAAGGCTTACCGAAAACGGTTCCCCTGAAGCCCTTGAGCTCCAGGGCAAGGCCGCTGTGGCCCAGGGCCAATTGGCGTACGAGGCTTTCCTTGCCAGGTTCTCGGGCCCGCGTTGGGAGGCACTTGCGGCAAGGGGGGCCAGGTTGCAGCGGCCTCTTTGGGCCTCAACCTCCACCAAGAATCCGGAGTATCCAGACACTCTGTATGTAGACACCCTGATCGGGCCAAACACCGTCAACACACTTCCAGACAAAACTCTCACCGCCTTTGAAGAGCGAGGCACTGTTGCCCGAACCGTTGACGCCGACTTCGCCGCGGCCCATAGCGTCGTTGCCAACCTTATGGCGCTGGGAATAGACCTCGAAGAGGTGGCCGTTCAGTTGGAGAACGAGGGGGTTGCCAGCTTCGCCAAGTCGTTCGACGACGTGCTGACCACACTGGCCACCCGGGCTGAAGAGTTTCGGGGCTAGGCAACCCGTAGGCCCGCCCAGATCACCAGGACCGCCCTACAGTGCAAACCGATTGCGGACCCAGTCGGCAAGTAGCGGATCTGAAATTTGGCGGTCCCTGCCAAGTGTTCCCGTCGCAATCAGGCGATCCCTGGCCGCCGCTGTGCCACCAGATGAGGCGCCGAAAAGGTCGAGGGAGCCACCAAAGGTGGGCCGCCCAGCAGCAATCGCCCTCAGCACCGCCTGCTCTCCGTTGGCGAAGGAACTGAAGAGCGTCTCCAAGCCGGGCCCGCTCGATGCGCGGACCGCCTGAAGAGCTTCTCCCCACAGGTCATCTGTGGCGGTGGCTCCGGGTTCGGTTCTGCTCCAGGCGGCGTCGGCAAATTGCATGGACCGGTACGGGTGACCACCGGAGAAGTGAAAGATCTGAGCGGCCAAAGCGGCTGGATCTCTGTTGGACAGTCGAAACCCATCCTCGATGATCTCGTTGAGGTCAGGCATGCTGAATGGTTGAATCTCGACGATTTCGGCCTGGGCGTAGAACGGCTGATCCTGATTGGTGAACATGGAGCTCATGGCTGTTGGCTCAGAGCCAGCAAACAGCAGGCCGATCTCCTGCACGTGGTGTTGCAACTTGGTGCGGAGCAGTCCGGCTGCCCCGGCCACGCCGTTCAACCCGGTGAACTCGTCGATCACAATGACGGTGGGATTGGCGAGTGCGGCACCAACCAGAAGATCCAGCACTACATGCAGAGACGCATCAGCATCGGGCCGTTGCGCCGACGGACGGGAGAACTCGACCTTGAACATGCCGAGGTTGATTGAGGCAGACGCCGCCATCGAACCAAGCCGCTTCCGCACCAAGCCCGACGCCGAGGCCAGCGCGTCGTCAATCCGAACCACCAAGTCGGCGGCCGATTTCGTTTCATACAAGTCGATCCAAACCACGCTTGCCCCGCCTGCCTCGACCACAGACGCAACCTTGCGCAGAACGCTGGTTTTCCCGAACCGCCGAGGGCCCAGCAAAGCGGTCACTCTTCTGGCCGAAGCGCGCCTCACCAAGTCTTCGATCAGATCCCGGCGTCCCTTCACCTGCTCGGCATGCAACGGACCCTGATGCGGAAACGGCGAAACCTCCATAAAGGATATTGTAGCATAATTTAGCACGATAACACTCTCGAACAAGAGATGAATGCCAGTAGCAAAGAGCGATCCTCCTAGTCGACTCAAAGACCAGAAAGTTGACGCGACTCGGCCTGCTAGCCGCGCACCATGATTGAAATTCGCTCTCCGGCGCCTGCGGGTGAGGGCTTAACCTTTGGCACTGCGTGCTGCCAATGTGCTTGCAGGGTGCCACCGAGCACAAAGAGATCGCCATCGCCCAGGAGCCACTTCCGCGAGGGCCCTCCGGCTATGGGGCGAATTAGGAATGGGCGCCGCTCGCCGACCGCCACGATCGCAACGATGCTGTCGCCCGGCCGAGCCACTTTGTCTGCATGCCAGGCCACCGAGTCGCTCCCGCTGCGGTACCAGTTGCACCCGAGCTTTGGGAACTCTCTCCCGTAGTACTGCTCGAACCCAGCCCGCAGTTGCAAGAAGTAGTCAGGAGTGTTGGCTTCGTCGTACGGATCGAAGTTTGAAATGAGGCGCGGCACATCCACTACGCGGTCAAACATCGGTCGGGTGGCCGCCAGCCAAGGCAGGTCGCTGCGCAATCGTTCAAGCCATGCGTCGGCCCCAGGCAGCCAATTCGACCGGTGATCAATCCAAGCTCCGCGACCAAGATCTATCCGCTCAACCAGGCCAAACCGGCCCGGCACCTCTGGGGGCCCGGTGGCCAGAAGGCTGGTCTGCCTGGTCACCCCCGAAACTGTCGGCCAGACCCGCTCGGTGTCCACCACTCAATTCGAACACACGTTCCATGAGAAGTCAAGAATCAACATGACAACTGCGACGCGGGCAATAAACCCAGATGGGGCAAGCGCCGTTCCTCGGCCTAACGGCCTCGTCTCTTCTCGAGTATTTGTCGCTTCGCTCCAAAACTCGCCCGGGAGGCAACCGCCGACCCAATATGAGAGCATCCTTTCATGGGCCCCGCCACGCCAAAGGAACTGGAGCCACTGATAGCCCAGTTCGATGTTGCTAACCCGGGCTTCATTGCCAACCCGTATCCCGTTCTGGGAGCGCTGCGGGAGGCAACCCCCATCTTCTGGAGCGAGACCACCAATCGGTGGATGCTCACCCGGTTCGCAGATGTGGCGGAAACACTTCGGGACCGCAGGCTCGGTCGCAGCTACAGCCATCTCTACAGCAACGAACACCTCGGCAGGCCCGAGCCAGACCCCCGCTGGAACAGCTTCCACCAGCACGAGAGGTGGTCGCTGCTAAGCCTGGAACCACCAGATCACACTCGACTCAGGCGCCTGGTCTCGAAGGTGTTCACCCCACGCGCAGTTGCCGCCCTGCACCCAACCATTGAGGGGTTCTCAGAATCGCTGCTGAATAGCTGCGAAGACCTTGGCACATTTGATTTGTTGGCCGACTACGCCCAGCCGTACTCGGTTGCCGTGATCTGTTCAATGCTTGGCGTCCCCCAGTCAGACACCCAGAACCTGCTCGGCTGGTCTCATGCGATCGTGAAGATGTACGAGCTCTCAGCAACCGATGAAACAAAGGAGCTTGCCAACCAGGCGGCGGCCAACTTCATTGCGTACACCACCGACCTGATCGACCAAAAACGAAGGTCACCCGACGGTCTCCTCATCTCACAACTGGTTGAAGTGGAAGACGCGGGCGACACCCTCAGCGAGGCCGAGATCGTCTCGACGGCGATGGTGCTGCTTGAGGCTGGCCACGAGGCAACGGTCAACACTCTCGGGAACGGGATGCTGGCCCTGATGAAACACCCGAATCAGTGGCAGCGGCTGGTGCGAGGCGAGGTTGGCG
Organism: Acidimicrobiia bacterium; assembly: GCA_003231975.1. Classification (GTDB taxonomy): domain Bacteria; phylum Actinomycetota; class Acidimicrobiia; order Acidimicrobiales; family SZUA-35; genus SZUA-35. Next base: position 7,282 of record QIKW01000199.1, on the reverse strand, counting down.
GCAAGACAGCAGCTGAAGAGTTGCTGCGATTCGATTCGCCCCTTCAAATGTTCGAGCGATGGGTGCTGGAACCGGGTGTGGAAATAGCAGGCCAACCAATGCAGATTGGCGACGAGGTTGCCATGCTGTTCGGGTCGGCCCAACGAGACCCCAGGCGGTTCGCCAACCCAGACGACTTTGACGTTGGCCGAAACGACCCCACTCACATCGGTTTCGGCGGCGGTTTGCATTTCTGTGTTGGCGCTCCGCTGGCCAGGCAAGAACTGGCGGTTTCCATCGACGGCCTGGCCGCTCGCTTCCCGAAGTTGGGGCTGGCCGAAGAGCCCGCCTACCACCCAACCTTTGTGATCCGCGGCCTCCAGCGCCTGCTGTTAGCCAGCAAGGGCTAACCGGCCAGGAGCGCTTTACGGGTGTCGGTTGCGAAACTAAACCTACTTGGTCTAGATTTGCTACTCACATGTCAGCCCACCTCGAACCAGTAGCTCAGCTGCCGCCAGCTCAGCCAGCCTCTTGCTCTATTGAGGCCACGCTTGCCATCATCGGAGACCGCTGGACTCTCCTGATCCTGCGCAACGCATTCCGCGGCGTCAGGCGGTTCTCGGAGATGCAGGAAGACCTGGGAATCGCCAAGAACCTGCTGTCTGACCGACTACGAAAACTGACCGATCACGGCGTGCTTGAGCGCGTGCGGTATCAGGACAGACCGGTTCGGTACGAGTATCGGCTCACCCGCAAGGGGCTGGATCTGTCTCCGGCCCTGGTCTCGCTGATGAAGTGGGGCGACAACTGGTACGCCGGAGACGAGCCCCCAACCGTGCTGGTTCATGACCGCTGCGGAACCGCACTTGATCAACACATTCTGTGTCCGGCCTGCGAAGAGCAGGTGCCGACAAGAGACATCCGAAGCAGAAAGCCAACCTCAGTTGACTAACACCTTGCCCCATTCAAAGCTGGCAGCCCTACCAACAAACGAACTGCTGGCCAAAGCCGCGGCCAGGCGAACCGAGTTGTTCAAAAACCGCATCACGTACTCGCCAAAGGTTTTCATTCCGCTAACAATGCTGTGCCGCGACAAGTGCGGCTACTGCACGTTTGCCCAGCCGCCGGCCAGGCTTAACGCTCCCTACCTAACCCCAGAGCAGGTTCTCAAGATCGCTCGGCGCGGGGCAAAGGCTGGCTGCCACGAAGCACTGTTCACCCTTGGCGAAAGGCCAGAGCTCCGTTACCCGCAGGCAGCAGAATGGCTGGCCAGCCACGGCTATGAAAGCACCATCGACTACCTGGTTGCCATGTGCAAGCTGGTGCTGGAAAAGACCGGCCTGCTCCCCCACGCCAACGCGGGCGCCCTATACCCCGATGAACTGGCGAAGCTTCGCAAGGTCTCGCCAAGCCAGGGCATGATGATCGAGTCTCTTCGGGAAGACCTTGATGCCCACCGCGGCGCCCCAGACAAACTGCCAAGCCGACGGCTGGCAACCCTTGAGGCTGCTGGCGAGCTGCAGATTCCCTTCACCACCGGGATCCTCGTTGGCATCGGTGAGACCGAACCGGACAGGATCGAGGCACTAGAAGCCATCGCGGCCGCCCACCGACGCCACGGCCACATCCAGGAAGTCATCGTCCAGAATTTCCTGCCGAAGCCTGGCACAGCCATGTGGAAACACCAGCCTTGCGACGAAGAGTCCTACCTCCGCGCAATCGCTCTGGCCAGGCTGATCCTTCCCGGCTCAGTTCATCTGCAAGCCCCACCCAATCTCAGCGACCAGTTCGCCAGCCTCATCGACGCTGGCATCGACGACTGGGGAGGCGTGTCGCCGGTAACGGCTGATCATGTCAACCCCGAACGCCCCTGGCCCGAGCTTGACCGGCTGCGTCAAACAACCGAGGCCGCGGGCCATACCCTGGCTCCCCGGCTCACCATCTACCCCGAGTTCGCCATCCAACCCGGCCGCTTCCTCGATCCAGATCTCGTATTCCCGGTTCTTGACCGTTCAGACAGCGAGTTGCTGGCCCGAGATGATCCAGGAGCGGTGTTCCCCGAGAAGGCCGAGTTCGTTCGAGACGGCAACGACGGTGCAGACGTAATTCTGATCGGTGACCGCAGCACCCAGTGGTACTCGGGCGCGCCAGCAACTCCCCCGATGCTCATTGATCCCGACCATCAAAGAATCTCGGGCCCGGTGGCCGAGGTGATCGACGGAGTTTTGGCTGGCCAAGAGGCTGGACACCAGGAACTGCTGGCCCTGTTCGGAGCCCGCGGCCCCGAGGTGGCGGCCATAGCGAACCTGGCAGACCAGCTGCGCAAGGAAGCCGTTGGCGACGCGGTTACCTACGTCAACAATCGAAACATCAACTACACAAACGTCTGCACCTTCAAGTGCCGATTCTGCGGCTTCTCGAAAGGCCCCCTAAGCCTGAATCTGCGGGGCAAGCCCTACCTGCTGACCCTGGAAGACATGCAGGAACGGGTGCGTGAGGCGTGGGACATGGGCGCAACCGAAGTCTGCCTCCAGGGGGGCATCCATCCAGACTTCGACGGCAACTACTACATCGATGTTGCCAGGGCCGTCAAAGAGGCCGCCCCAGAAATTCACATCCACGGATTCACCGCGCTTGAGGTGACCGAGGGCGCCAAGCGACTTGGCGAGCCGCTGGCTGACTACCTTCGTCGAGCCATGGACGCTGGCCTTCGCTCCCTACCGGGAACAGCAGCCGAGATCCTCGACGACGGCATCCGAGAGTTGCTGTGCCCAGACAAGATCAACACCGAAGAGTGGCTTGAAGCTCACCGCATCGCTCATTCTGTTGGCCTTCGCTCAAATGTAACAATGATGTTCGGCGCGGTTGAACAGCCCGAACATTGGGTGAAGCACCTGCTGCTCACAAGAGACCTCCAGAAGGAGACTGGCGGATTCACCGAATTCGTTGGCCTGCCGTTTGTGCACATGGCTTCGCCCATCTACCTTCAGCGCAAGGCCCGCAGGGGCCCCACTTTCCGAGAGCATCTGCTGGTGCATGCCGTGGCCCGCATCGCCTACACAGGCCAAATTCACAACATTCAGTCCAGCTGGGTGAAGACCGGGGTCAGCTGCGTCCGCCAGCTCCTACAGGCTGGCTGCAACGATCTGGGCGGCACCCTGATGGACGAAAACATCTCACGCGCCGCGGGCGCCAACCATGGTCAAGAACTCACGCCCAAAGACTTCGAGGCACTGGTTCAGCCACTTGGCCGCCGCCTGGTTCAACGAACAACCCTCTACGGGCGACCTCAGCCCCGTCCGGAGCCAGTACTGTCCCCGGCATGACAGCACCCCGTGCCCGCAGCACCTTTGGCGAGGAGACCGTAGACCGCCTGATCACAGAGCTGGTAGCCGCGGTCGGCCAGGACGACAACGACGACCTGATTCGCGGCATGATCGTGACCGCTCTAGAAATGGATGCCACTGCGGTAGGCCGACTGGATCTGAAGATCGCATCGCAGAGCATGGCCGAAATGTTGAACGGCTACCAAGTGTTCTCACAGCACCCCAGCCGCCCAAAGATCACCATCTTCGGCTCGGCCCGAACAAAGGCCGACACCCCCGACTACGACCTTTGCGCGGCCTTCTCAAAACAGGTGGCAGCCCTTGGGTGGATGATCATCAGCGGAGCGGGCCCCGGCATCATGGAGGCAGCAATCAAGGGAGCAGGGATCGAGAACAGCTACGGGGTGAACATCGTTTTACCTTTCGAGCAGAAGGCGGCTGCCATCATCGATGGCGACCCGAAGCTGGCAACGTTCAAGTACTTCTTCACCCGCAAGCTGTTTTTCGTGAAGGAGGCCGACGCTTTTGCGTTGTTCCCAGGCGGTTTCGGCACCCTCGACGAGGGCTTCGAACTCCTAACCCTTATTCAGACCGGCAAAACCTACCCGGCTCCGGTTGTGCTGCTTGACCATCCAGACTCCAACTATTGGACTGGCTGGAAACGGTTTGTTGATGAGGAGCTTGAAGACCGCGGAATGGTAAGTGGCTCTGACTCTTCGCTTTACTTCCACACTCACGACCCGGCCGAGGCCGCGGCCTACGTAGAGCACTTCTACTCCACCTATCACTCGCTGCGGTATGTGGGGAAGAAGCTGGTGATCAGGATGTGTCGGGCGTTGCCAGACGATGCCTACCCCATCCTCAACTCTGAGTTCGCAGACATTGTTGCCAGGGGCGAGATCGCTCCTACAGAGGCAACAGGCGCCGAGCTGAGAGACCAAGACGAGCCAGATCTGGCCAGGCTCAGCTTCCGGTTCGACCATCGATCCTTTGCTCGCCTAACCCAGTTGGTGCATCGCATCAACGACCTCGGCGGAGCCGAACACGCCCCCTTCCGAGCACCGGCCCACGACCTCGAGTTTGGGTTCAGCGACGAAGATCTCTAGCCCAACCCTCCCTCGGTTCGGTCAAGAGATCGCACAGCTTTTTCAACGGCTCGCCTGGCCGCGCTGAGCTTCTTTTCCATTTCGGGTCGCTTGTTTTCCCCGGCATCAATGGCAGACCGGACAGCATCCATCGCCAGATCGTTCAGGACCTCAGAGATCGACCGAAGTTCTGTCACCAAATCGGCAACCCGATCATCCAGATTGTGGCTCATGGCAGCCATTGTGCCCGGTACGCTCGCCACGTGCTCTCTCCCGGCGTCGTGCCTCCTGTCGACGGTCATCGCTGGCTGGAACTTATAGACCACGCAGGCGATCGCTGGTTGTTCGATGCCACGTTCCTACTTTCGGGCTATCACTGCATCTATCGCAACGGGTGCCAGTCCATCACCGACGACCCCGACCCGGCAGATCCAGACCGGCTGGACACACTTGGCTGCTGTGTTCACGGCGCTCACTTCGTCGACGAAGAAGACCTGATCTCGGTGGCCGCAAGCTCAGCCCTGCTTGACAGCTCAACCTGGCAGTTCAAGGCAAGGGCAGATGCCAAGGGGGGGCCCTTCAAGCAAAAGAAGTCTGGCGAGTGGGTCACCCGGAAAACGAAGGGTGCCTGCATCTTCTTGAATCGATCAGATTTCCCAGGCGGCCAGGGCTGCGCCTTGCACCGGGCCGCTCTGGAGCGGGGCGAGCGGCCTATCGACTGGAAGCCAGACGTCTGTTGGCAGGTTCCTGTCCGCCTCGACGTCCATAGCGACGAGTACGGCAACGAAACTGTGTTTGTTCGCGCCTGGGAACGAAAGGACTGGGGCCCCGGAGGCGAAGACTTCCATTGGTGGTGCATCGAGGAGGAGGCTGCCTACACCAACCCGGCACCGTTCTTCCAAACCGGCCGGGACGAGTTGGTTGGCTTGATCGGCGAAGACCTCTACACCCGCCTGGTGCCCCTCCTCGAAGAATTGCAGTTTGAGGCAGCCGTTGCCGGCCGCGAAATACCAGTTGAGCTTGGAGTCAAACCGGGCCAATGAGCACCCTTTTGCGATCCCTGCTTCCAGAGGGAAGGAGCGCCAGGCTGCTTAGCGCCTCGGCGGGGCTGGGTGTGCTGGTTGGCCTAGTCCTATCCGGGTTCGAGTACGTGACCGTTGAGTTGTTGCTCCGCGGAGTCGAGGAACTCCCGCTCGGTGTTCAGGCTTTCGCTCCCCTGTTTGGCCTTGCCATTGCTGCGCTCTTGTTGCGCACCGTTGGCAAAGGGGCAAGCAACTCAACTTCAGATGAGTACATCAACGCCTTCCACACCAGGAATCCGTCGCTGCCACCCAAACTCCTGATTCCGCGGCTACTGGCCGGTGTTTCCACCATCGGATCCGGCGGCGCGCTTGGCCTTGAGGGCCCTTCAATCTACACAGGTTCCGTTTTCGGCCTTTCCATTCATAAACGCCTCGAACGCTGGTTGGGCCGAGACGCTGGAAGGCTGCTGCTAACTGCCGGTGCGGCGGCAGGCGTTGCCGCCATCTTTCAGGCTCCCGCCACCGGGGTGATCTTTGCCCTTGAAGCCCCTTATCGAGACGATCTGGCCCACAAGGCGCTGCTGCCGTCACTGATTGCCTCGGCGGCCAGCTACCTCACCTTTATTGCGATGCCCTTCATTCACGTACAGCCATTCCTCACTCCGGTGTCGCCAAACCGAATTGGCTTGGCCGAGATGGTTGGCGCGGTCACCATTGGAATTGGCGCCGGTTTCGGAGGCCGCATTTACGCCTGGTTCATCCGTTTGGCCAAGAAACAGGCCCGCAAGCGGTCCGTCACCCAGCAGGTGTTAACCGGCGGGCTGTTCTTGGGGCTGCTGGCGGTGGCGGCAGACAGAATCTTTGATGCCCCGCTGACGCTTGGCCCCGGCTTTGGCGCAATCGAATGGCTGCTGGAGCCAGACCGATCCCTGCGGCTAATTCTGCTGCTGTTTGTGTTCAGGGCCCTGGCCACAGTGATCACCGTTGGCTCTGGCGGCACCGGCGGCCTGTTCATTCCGCTGGCCGTGCAGGGGGTACTGCTTGGGGCCATCGTTTCAAAGGTGCTCACCCAGGCCGGGCTGGACAGCACGACCGACCGGATTTGGCCCATTCTTGGGTTGGCAGCCTTTATTGCGGCCGGCTATCGAACGCCGATCGCGGCGGTGATGTTCGTTGCCGAGACAACCCGTGGCGTTGCGGTGGTCCCTGCCCTCATTGCGGCGGCATTCTCCCAGTTGGTGGCAGGCCGCTCGTCGGTGTCCGTGGGGCAGCGAGTGGAACGGCTTGGCCATCTCGAAGAACGGTTCACCATGCCGCTGGCGGCTGCCCTGACTACCGACGTGATGACCGTGCCACCAGACGCCACGCTGTCTGAGTTTGTGTGGATCCACGCGCTTGGGCGCCGAGCCAGGGTGGTTCCCGTTGTTGACCAAAGCCATTATCTAGGTTTGTGCTCGATCGAGGCCTGCACTGCGGTTGACCGAGACAAGTGGGAGGAGGTAACCGTGGCCGAGGTGCTCGACAACGAAGCCCCAACCGCCTCCCCAAGCTGGTCGCTCAGAGACGCAGTGGCCGCCATGGAACGAACTGACAACCAGATGCTGGCCGTCACCGACGAAAACGACACCTTCATCGGTGTAGTCGTTGAGTCTGAGATCGTGAAGCTGGGCGAGATCCTGGACGAAACCGGCGGCGGACCGGGCTGAGCCCAACCGGCGCCTGGCAGCCTCAGCTATCAGTCTTCGTAGTACTCGTCTTCGTTGTCTGGGGTTTTCCGATCCTTGTCGGTATCGGGCAGATCGAACGGATCGTCGTCTAGGCGGTCCATCAGCGACTCGAGGTCGCCGTGCTCTGTGCGCTTAAGCGCTCT
>QIKW01000266.1 GCA_003231975.1 Acidimicrobiia bacterium | reverse complement strand
GCTGAATAAAGACCAAATAAGTGAGTAGGATTATATAACGTAGCCCCCAGTCGATCCGAACTATGAGACCGGCCAGCTATGAGGCCCGGTGTAGTTCTCGCGTTGGCGCTACTTCTTTTGGTCATTCTTGGCGCAGCCGTTCTGCAACTCTTTGTCCTGGCTCGTTAAGCGCTTTATCAAACGCCAGCGTTGTCCAGTTCTTGCAGCAGCGACACAAACCCGTCGGGTCCAGCGTCAGCCTCGGGCTCGTCTGCCAGGCTCATGAACCTGTGAACAGTGAAGATTCTGCCGTCTGGGCCTCGGGCAACTCCCACTCCGATCGCATCAAAGTCAGGGTCCAGGAGGTTCTGGAGGTGGGTTGGGCTGGCAACAAAAGCATCGAACAACACCTGCACCGTTTCGTTGGTAACCCCAACGTTCTCGCCAAGCAGGCTCCACCGATCCGTCACTCCAACCGAGAGGTCGCCAGCGTGTTCAATCAAGCCTCGGCTGGCCAAGCTCTGGGCCCACAACCGGGCTTCGCTGACAAGTTCGGGGTGCACCGACAGTGGCTGGAGACCCTCTGTTTCTCGCAACTCGTTGATGAGAGCATAGAAAAGCTGTTCGTCGGCCCGCTGGTCGGCGGCTGCTGGCTGGAGCGGGAACGCGGTCAGCAGAACGAGCAGTAATGCTGCGACCACTGAGCGAAGCGATGGGATCATCGGTTGAGGAATCGGCAGAAAAGACGCAAGGGTTGAGGAATGAACCGGCCACGTGTGGTGAACTCTTCAGGTGAACCTGGCTGAGCGATTCGATGCACATGAAGCAGACCACCCGGCGCTGGTAACCAAAGAAGGTGTTGTCACCTACGGAGAACTGGCCGACAGGGCGGGGGCCTGGCACGGGGGCCTGATAGAAGCCGGGCTGGTTCCTGGCGAGCGAATTCTCATAATTGCCGGGAACAGCGAGGTGTTCGTAACTGCCTATCTCTGTTGCCTCAGTGCCGGCTTGATTTCTGTGCCGGTGAATCCGAATTCTCCCGCCGCTGAGCTCCGACGGGAGATAGACCTTGTCACACCAAGTGCGGTGATTGTCGACGACGTTGGAGCAGAGGTTTGGCAAGAGCTGGATTTGGACCGTCCGGCCACAATTCGACACGCATTTGTGTCGGACGGGGGCAAGATCGAAACGCTTGACAGCGCGGCTCAGAAAACTGTGGTTTCGGTTGACGGAAAGTTGCCAGCGGTCTTGCTTTTCACTTCGGGAACCGCAGGCGCGTCACGAGCCGCCATTCTTAGCCACGACAATCTTTGGGCCAGCATGAGAGCGGTAACCTCGTTGCCCCTCCCGCTGAAAGGCGAAGGCCATGTCGTCTTGGCCGTAATACCGCTCTTTCATGTGTTTGGGCTGAACCTGATCATCAACCTCAGCCTCACTATCGGGGCAACGCTTGTGGTTGAAGACCACGTGTCTGCTGAAAGAACCGCCGAACTGACTAGGGAGAATTCGGTAACGATCCTTGGCGGGCCGCCTTCGCTTTGGGCGTCATTGTTGGCAGCCACTGAGCTTGCGCCCGCGGATTTCGCCTCGGTTCGGCTGGCCGTCTCTGGCGCCGCGCCCCTAAACCCCAGAGTTGCGGTTGGCATCAAGGACAAGTTGGGTATTCAGATCGGAGAGGGCTACGGGCTTACCGAAACCTCTGGTATCTGCACGTCGGCCATAGCCCACGAGGCCCCTCTTGGCTCGGTCGGACGAATGTTTCCCGGGGTCGAGGTCCGCCTCGTTGGAGAAGCCGGGGAAGACGTGCTGATTGGAGATCCTGGCGAGATCTGGATTCGAGGGCCGATGGTGTCGCCCGGCTATTGGGAAGACCAGGAGGCAACGGAGCGAACCCGCAACGAAGACGGATGGCTCAAAACTGGGGATGTTGGCGTGGTGGACGACAAGGGCAACGTGTCCGTAATCGACAGAATCAAGGACTTGGTGCTTGTCTCTGGCTTCAACGTTCACCCCGCTGAAGTCGAGATGGCGCTCACCGGCCATCCTTCAGTGGAGGCCGCCGGTGTTGCCGGCACTCCCGATCCGGTTACAGGTGAGCGCGTTGTGGCCCATGTTGTTCTGCGAGACCAGAACGAGGGAACCGAAGACGACTTGCGCAACGAGTTGATCGCGCATTGTCGCAAAGAGTTGGCCCGCTACAAGGTCCCGAAGGAGATCCGTTTCACCGACTCGTTGCCAACCGGTTTGGTCGGTAAGTTGCGTCGGGTTGAGCTGAACCAGTCCGAGGGCTGATGGGCCAAGCAGCAGATTGACCAATTGAGATTGTTCATTTGTGAAACGGGCGCTCGGTCCTTAAGCTTTGCAGCATGTCTGAAGGTGCCGCCAGCCGGGTTTCAGAGGCAACCGTTGCCCGGCTCCCGCGCTATCTCGCCCGCCTGTTAGAACTAGCGGCGGCAGACACTGCCACTGTGTCGTCTGATCACTTGGCCGAACTGGCCGGGGTGAATCCGGCCACGCTGAGGCGAGACCTCGCCTCTTTCGGGATTGCAGGCACCCGAGGTGTTGGCTACGACGTTCGCTACCTGGTGTACGAGGTCAGCATCGTTCTTGGCCTCAACCATGAATGGCCAATTGTGATCGTTGGGGTTGGCAACCTTGGCCGCGCCCTTGCCAACTACGACGGGCTGGTCAGCCGAGGTTTCCCGGTTCGGGCATTGCTAGACATCGATCCATCGGTTGTTGGCGACGAAGTGGCTGGCATCACCGTTGAACACATTGACGATTCGGCCGCCGTGGTGGCCAGGGAGCAGCTGGCCGTTGCTGTCATAGCAACTCCGTCTGGTTCGGCCCAGAACGCGGCCGATCTGATGATTGGGTCAGGAATCTCGTCGCTCCTGAACTTCACCGCGGTTGCCATTGAGGTCCCAGACGTGGTTGAAGTGCGTAGGGTAGACCTCGCAACCGAACTGCAGATTCTCAGCTTCTACCAACAACGTTCCTCGGCCGCCCGCGGCGGTGCAGGAGTACCCCTAGAGAAGGCGCTGTCCCCGATTTGTTGACCAGAGTAGTTCAATGACTGTTATCGCAATCGGGCTGAATCACCGTTCGGCCCCGCTTTCGGTGCTAGAGCAGATGACCCTCTCAACCGAGGCGTTGCCAAAGGCCCTCGTCGAGATCACGAATTGTGAGTCTGTGAATGAGGCAATGGTGCTGTCAACGTGCAACCGCACCGAGGTGTACGTGCACGCCGAGCGCTTCCACGACGCCTACCGCGAGGTCAGGGATGCGCTGGCAGTGGTGGCGGGCGTAGACCCGGATTTCTTTGCCGACCACCTCTATGTTCACTATCACGACGAGGCCATCGAGCATCTTTTTGCCGTGGCCGCTGGCCTCGACTCGGTTGTTCTCGGCGAGCACGAGATCCTCGGTCAACTGCGTCGCTCCTGGGAAACAGCCCGAACCGAAGGGGCAACCGGCACGCTTTTGAATCCGCTGCTCCAACACGCAATTGGGGCGGGAAAGCGGGTTAGAACCGACACCGCTATTGGGCGTCGCACAGCCTCCATCTCTCATGCGGCTGTAAGCCTGGTCCGAGAACGACTTGGCGATCTCACCGGCAAGAGAGTGCTCTTGATCGGGGCAGGCGAGGTTGGCGCTGGTGTAGCAACTGCACTGTCAAAGAGTGAAGACCTCAGTATCACCGTGATCAACCGCACCGAAGAGCGAGCGGTTGACATTGCACACATAATTGGGGCTCGGGTCCGCCCGTTCGAACAGCTCGCCGAAGCTGTAACCGAGGTCGACGTGATTATCAGCGCAACTGGTGCGCCGGGCATGGTGTTGGCAGCAGAAACAGTTGCAGCAGCAGTTCAGCGCCGGTCGGGCCGCCTACTCATTCTGGATGTGGCCGTTCCGCGAGATGTAGATCCCGGTGTGCTGGCCTTGGATCAGGTTGACCTGCTTGTGCTCTCAGACCTCCAGGCGTTCGCCAACCGGGGAATCGAAGAGCGCCAGAAAGAGGCTGTGGCGGCCAGGCGGGTTCTCGAAACCGAAATCTCGCGTTACCGCGCAACCACCACAGCTGAAGAGGTTGAGCCGCTTCTCGGTTCCATGCATCGGTGGGCCGAAGCTGTCCGCATCGGGCAGGTCCATCACTATCGCAACCAGCTTGACGAGCTCACCCCGGAACAGGCTGAGGCAGTTCAGGCACTTACCAAAGCGGTGGTAAACAAGCTTCTTCACGAACCGTCGGTGCGGCTTCGCTCTGCTGCCGGGTCTCGTCGAGGCGATCGCCTCGCTGAATCGGTTCGGGAACTATTCGACCTCTCGTGATCATCAGGATCGCCACTCGGCGCAGCCCGCTGGCCATGTGGCAGGCCCATCACGTGTCGGCTCTCTTGCGAACCGCCAACCCGCGGGTTGAAACCGAGTTTGTCAGCAAGCAGACATCGGCCGATCTAGACCTCACGTTGCCAATCGCAGAGCTTGGCGGCAAGGGAGCATTCAGCAAAGAGGTTCAAGAGTTGGTGTTGGCCGACCACGCCGATCTTGCCGTGCATTCGGCCAAGGATCTTCAGGCAGTCACGCCGGAGGGCCTAACAATCGGCGCCTACCCCGAGAGAGGCGACGTTAGAGACGTTCTTGTTGGCTGCGCAATGAACGACCTGGCGGCCGGAGCCGTGATTGCCACCGGCTCGGCCCGTCGCCGCGTGCAGCTGGCCCACTTGCGGCCAGATCTGTCGTTTGTTGGTCTGCGGGGCAACATCGAAACCCGGCTTTCGAAGCTGGGAGAATTTGACGCACTGGTGATGGCCAACGCCGCGCTTTCCCGGCTTGGTTTGTTTCTGCCGGTGGCAGATGTGATTGATCCGTCTGTGATGGTGCCCCAGGTTGGGCAGGGGGCACTGGCGGTTGAATGCCGCGCTGGTGACAAGCCGGTTGAGGCGCTTTTGGCAGCCATCGACCATCGTCAGACCCGCACAACGGTTGAAGCCGAACGAGGGTTTCTGACCGAACTGGGGGGAGACTGCACCCAGCCGGCAGGGGCCCATGCCGAGCTTATTGAAGATGGCCGCCTCCGGCTCCGAGCCGTACTGGCATCAGACGACGAGGCGCGGCTAGAGCGGGCAACGGTGGTTTCCAATAAGCCGGTTCTTGGCGAAACGGCCGCGATTGGGGCCGAGGCGGCCCGCCAGTTGCAGGAGCGACTGGGCTCTTAGCGTCCCGCCCGCAGATAGAGGCTGTCAACCAGCAGCGCCTTACCAAACAGCGTCTACGTCGCCAGAGGAATCGGCGAAGTCTGTGATCATTCGATCCTTCGTGATCAGGGTGGCACCGGTTTCGGATGCAGTGGCATAGATGATCCGATCGGCAGGATCTCCATGAAAATGGCTGAGCTCGCCTGCCTTCACGGCTATCGGAGACGTCACCTCAACAATCTGAATCGCTTCTTGGGTGATCAGATCGCTGAACCAGGCTGCTACCGGACGGTCAAGCTCGATTCGACCCTTGGCCGAGAGCATTGCCACTTCCCAGCAACTAATGGCGGAAAGTTGTCTGCGGGCGCCGTTCTTGAGCCGTGCACTCGCTGCTTCTGACAAACGGGAGGATCCAGCTTGCCACCACAGAAGCACGTGAGTGTCCAGCAAGACCGCCCTACTCGGCATTCCAGCTTTCCAGGGTGGAAAAGTAGTCGGCGTCGTTCGCCGCCAAGAGATTGACCGAACCCATTGTTGGTTTGGCATCATCTAGAGGAACGAGGCGGGCGACGGGTTTGCCATGCTTGGTTACCACGATGGTTGACCTATTTTCGGCTACTTCGTCGAGGAGGGCTAGGCACGTTGACTTGAACGTGCTGGCCTGGACTTCACGCGTTGTCATGAACCAACTATAGCTATGGTCGCAGGCTATAGTCAAAAACTCGTACCCCCGAGAAACAACAGGGTCGCCGGCGTCGCTGCGGCCTAGGTTGAGCGGATGCAACTGGTTGGTACCACGGTTCTGGTGTGCAGGCAGGCCGAACAGTCGGCGGCGCTTGCCGCCGAACTCACAAAGCTGGGTGCAAGCGTTGTGGTGCTTCCGCTAGTTCAGATCGTTCCACCCCTCGACGGCGGTACGGCGCTGGCGACCACTGCCGCGGTCACAGCCGAATTCGACTGGGTCGTGTTCACGTCGGCCAACGGCGTGCGTGCGTTTCAGCCCCTGGTAACAGACTGGCCCGAGTCGACGCGGGTTGCGGTTGTTGGGGAGGCGACAGAATCAGCAGCCCGCCAGGCCGGTCTTGCTGTCTCGTTCAAGCCGAAGGTAGCCAACGCCAAGAGCCTGGCCGAAGAGCTGCCAATCGAGGAAGGCGAACGCCGTCGGGCTGCCAGGGTGTTGGCCCCCCTTGCGGAATTGGCGGGCCCCCACATCCAAGATGGCCTGACGGCACGCGGAGCTGACGTCACGGTTGTTACCGCCTACCGCTCTGTTGTTCCCCATCATGAGGCCGCGCTGTTGGCAGCTGCCGCCGCAGCCGACGCAGTGTTGCTCACCTCAGGCTCAACGGTGCAACGCCTGGTGGCCGTTCTTGGCCTGGCGGCCGTTCCGTCAACGGTCATTGCGATCGGGCAGTCAACGGCCGACGCGGCCGAGCACCAGGGCCTAAAGGTGGCCCCAATAGCAAATCCGCACAATCAGGCTGGCCTTATCGACGCCCTGGTGCGTACCCTCGGCCAATGACCTTCCCCCAGCGAAGACTTCGCCGCCTTCGTGGCAGCGACGCCATCCGCAGGCTGGTTGGCGAAACCAGCCTTTCGATCAATGATCTGGTTGCCCCTCTGTTCGTGAGGGAGGCCATCACCGATCCCATACCGATCCAGTCGCTGCCTGGGGTTGTGCAGAACTCTCAGGATTCTCTTGAGGCCGAAGTGCAACGGCTTGTCGACCTTGGAATTCCGGCGCTGATCCTCTTTGGCATCCCGGCCAAGAAAGACGCTGAAGGTTCCGAGGCCTGGAATCCAGACGGGGTGGTGCAAGTTGCCTTGAGCAGGCTGCGGGATCGGTTCGGTGATCAGATTCTGCTGATGGCCGACTTGTGTGTTGATGAATACACCAGCCACGGCCATTGCGGAATCATCGACAGCAACGGCGTTGTCCAAAACGATGCAACCCTAGAGCTCTACGCCAGGGCCGCAATTGCCCAGGCCGTCGCCGGGGCCCACATCACTGCCCCGTCAGGAATGATGGACGGCCAGGTGAGCGCAATCCGCAGCGGTCTGGATGGCGCAGGCCATACCGATCTACCGATATTGGCCTACTCGGCCAAGTATGCAAGCGCCATGTACGGGCCGTTCAGGGACGCGGTTGACGTCACAATTGCCGACGGCGGCAACCGGCAGGGCTACCAGCAGGACCCCCGCAACCGGCGCGAAGCCCTTGAGGAGGTGCGGCTAGACCTGGCTGAGGGGGCAGACATGGTGATGGTGAAGCCAGCCCTCACCTACCTCGATGTGATCTCAGATGTGCGGGCCGAGGTGAACGTGCCCCTTGGGGCCTATCACGTAAGCGGAGAGTACGCCATGCTGAAAGCGGCGGCGGCCAACGGCTGGATTGATGGGGATGCCGCAGCAATCGAGGTGCTCACATCAATCAAGCGGGCGGGCGCAGACTTCATCCTCACCTACCTTGCCGCCGAAGTCGCCGAGCGAGTTCTTGCCTGAAAGCCTGCCGCCTGACAACAATGTGCCTGTGACAGATCCCTCAGCTTCCTCGATCGCCCCCGTGTTCAGCCAAAACAACCAGGCGTTGTTTGACAGAGCCAAGGAAGTGCTTCCCGGCGGTGTCAACTCGCCAGTCCGAGCTTTCATCTCGGTTGGGGGCACCCCCTACTTCGCAGTGCGGGCCAAAGGGTCGCGAATCTGGGACGAAGCTGGCACCGAATACGTCGACTACGTGCAGAGCTACGGCGCCTCAATTCTTGGTCACGCCGACCCTCAGGTTGTGGCAGCAGTGAAGGCAGCGGCAGACCTTGGAACCACCTTTGGAGCGCCAACCAAACACGAGGTTGAGCTGGCCGAGCTGATAGTTGGCTGGGTGCCAGGGCTCGAGATGATTCGGATGACATCATCTGGGACCGAGGCTGTGATGTCGGCCATCCGGCTGGCCAGGGGCGCAACTGGCCGGGACAAGATCGTCAAGTTCGCGGGCTGCTATCACGGTCATGCCGATGCCCTCCTGGTGGCAGGCGGCTCTGGCGTGGCCAACCAAGGTTTGGTCGGCTCGGCAGGGGTGACAGAGGCCGCCGTTGCCGACACGGTGGTAGGGCCATACAACGTTGTGCCAACTCTCGACACCGATACCGCTGTTCTGGTGATAGAGCCGGTGGCTGCCAACATGGGCCTGGTTGAGCCAGAGCCCGGCTTCCTTCAGGCGTGCCGAGACGAATGCGACAGGGTTGGGGCCCTGCTGCTTTTCGACGAGGTAATCACCGGCTTCCGACTTGGCCGGGGAGGGGCCACCTCCTGGGCGGGGGTGACGCCAGACATCTGGGCGTTCGGCAAGGTGATCGGGGGCGGGTTGCCGGTTGGCGTTTTCGGTGCAAGCAGGGGAGTGATGGCCAACGTTGCCCCCCTTGGCCCGGTGTATCAGGGGGGCACTCTCTCGGGGAACCCGCTGGCAACTGCTGCTGGCTTAGCGGCGCTTGGTCAGCTTAGCGATGACCGGTTCGCCGAACTTGCAACAAAGGCAGAGCGTCTTGCCCTGGGTTTGACCCAGGCATTTGCCGGCGCGGGAGTGCCAGCGCAGGTGCCAAGGGTTGGGTCGCTCGTTGGGCTGTTCTTTGCCAATGAGGCAGTGCGGAACTACGACGACGCAAAGGAGGCCGCCGAACGGGGTCTGTTCCCGGCCTTCTTCCATGGGATGCTTCAGCGAGGTTTTGCCTTTGCCCCCGGCCCTTACGAAGCGATATTTCCCAGCTTGGCTCACAGTAACGAAGACATAGACCGCACCATCGAGGCCGCGGCCGAAGTGGCAACAGCTTTGCGCTGATAGCCGTCGCCCACCACACTCGGTCGACTCAACTCGGGCTCAGAAACCGAACTGGCATGGATTAGCTGCGTTTTCGCCACTATTCCGAGCCAGTTCGCCCTAGAAGATGACCGCAAAACGGTGCGGGCGTATCAGGTAGGCCGGCCGGGCGAGTCATCTGGTGGTGAACCGTCTGTTGGGAGCCGGAGTTGATTGCTGAACTCGTTGGGTTGACCGGCCGAAACGGCGCCGGCAACCTGAGGGGCGTACGACTGATTGAAATCGCCTAGACGGTTGAACCGGTCCGGATGATGAACTCGGGTGAGTTGGAGAACGCCAACATCACGTCTCCCCTGGATACCCCGGCGTTCAGCTGGCTAAGCCAGAAGTTGTAGCCAGCACTGTCTGGCAAACGAGTGAGGACATTTGCATACACAAGGTTCACGAACTCGGCATTGCTGAGGCTGCCGTAGCGGTTCACGAACTCACTTGATGCGGAGAACTCAACTGAAACCGCGGCCAAAGATGTGCCGTTTGTTACCTGAGTTGTCCAGTAGCTCATCCCGCTGGCATCGGGTGGCCGCAGAAAGTAGGCCAGATACAACCGGTAGACCGCGCCCTGGACTGGTGTCTGAATGCCCGCAGTTTGAGTGGAAGCAACGAACTCGAGCGACTGGGAGAATCCAAGAACAACCTCGCCTCGGGACATTCCTGCATTCAGCTGGCCAGTCCAGAAGTTCACCCCACCAGCGTCGCCTTCGCGGCCAAACACGTTGCGGTACAGCTGCTCAACGAACTGCTGATTGCCGAGGTTCCCGTACGTATTGAGGAATTCAGTTGACACCGAGAAGCCGGAAGAAATATCTACCAGCGGGTTCCCTGCCGCCCTGAGGCCGAGGTTGTAACTCATGCCGCCGCTGTCTGGCAGGCGGGCGAAGTACGCCTGATACAACCGGGCAATCTCGCCATCCAACGGAAGCGGCCGCACCACGGTGCTGCTGAAACCAACCGGCAGAGAGAACCCGAAGTCGCTCGATCCGTTCGCGTTGGTGGCCCGCACCCGGAACTGGTAGACGTCGTTGCTGAGAGTCCCGGTGCCAATGGAATTGGTGGCCGTAACCCCAAATTGAGTAAAGGCGGCGCCGTTCTTCGAGCTGTCAACAACGTAGTTGAGTATTGGGCTGCCACCGCTGTTTGGAACCTGCCACGTGACGGTTCGGCTCAGGCCGCTCCCGGTCACGTTCACGAGGAGCGGAGCGCCCGGCGGAACTTTCAACGACACGGTTGTCTGGGCGGCGTTGCCGGATCCGTCCTTGCCCTGCGGGATCACCTTGATTGCGTAGGTGCCACCGTTGGTCAAGTTGGCGAGGGTTGCCGACCGGGCTGCCCCGCCGACCGTTACCGACCGCTGCACGGTGCCGCCCTGAAGTGCCTGAACGACAAAGCTGGTTGGGGGCGTGCCGTTGAGGCCAAGGTCCAAGGACCAATCAACAACGACTTGGTTAAGCGACAAGACGGTTTTGGTGATGGCAGGCGAGATGGGCTTGATGTCCATTGGCCAGCCAGACTCGGACAAGACTCCAAGAGTTGGCCCGTCAAGTACCCGTTCAACCTCGCCTTGGGCCAGCGCGGGTGTCATCAAGGAGCCCGGGTTGCCGCCCGGGTAGGTATTCTCATCGAAGTGGGAGTAGCTGCTTCCGTTTATGAATAGCGAGGGGGCGTGCAATTTGTAGAAGGTGCCGCCGCCGATCGTGATGTCAACATTGTTCGATGTGAGGAAGCTGTTGGGGTTGGGTCTGGCCAGCAGCTGTACCCCGTCGACGTAAGCAAGGGTGTCGTACTTGTCCGGCGGCGATTTCAGCTGCCCGTTCTGGGCTGAGCCCAGGAAGCCGAGGCCGTGGCCAATCTCGTGCAGCACGGTTGCATAGAGATCGAGACGGTTGAACGGGACGTTCGGATTGGAGGCGTCGACGTACCAGGTGTTTCCGTAGAAGTTGCTGGCGATCACAACCTCAAGTTCGGCCCCGTTGACATAGTCAGTGTTGTCAAGCGTGTTGGCCAACGCGGCGGGATAAAAAAGCCCGTCGCCTCGCTGGATGAACTCGGTTGGTCCGGCGAATCCCAGAATGCCGGGAAGGCTGGTTGAGAGATCGCGCCAGTCGAAAGTGAGATGCACGGCTCCGCCCGAGGTCTTTATTGCAGCTTCCCAATCCTGAACTGCTGCGTTAACTACTGCCCGCACATCAGCTGGAGTTGAGCTGAGATAGGTGATCGAGATGCCCGTGGTCAGGGCGGCCCGACGGTCTGGCAGTTCGGCTGCGGGGAGCGCTGCCACCCGCAGGGAATTCTCGGCCCGAATCGCATCGGCGGCTGCCAGCAGCTCGGGGTCATTCGGGTCAATCTCGGGATCAAAGACGTCGATAACCACCTCACCCGGGCGGCTTACAACCTCGGTATCGGCCGTGTCCTCCTGGCCTAATGCAACTGTTGGCAACAACAAAGTTGTCAACGCCAAAAGGCAGGCAACAAGTAGAGCTGAAAAAGAGCGCATGCCGATCCTTCACCAAAGAGTGGAACGTCCCCTCTCCGCATCGGCAGGAGCAACCGAATTCTGAAGGAGTTGAGACCTCGCGTCTGCATTGCGTAGTCTCAGCAATCACTCCCTGCCGTTAGCCAGACGCTACATCTTCTTCTGAGATTGGTCCATGCGGGCCGGGGCAGTTGTTGTCTCCGTTGCCATCCACCGAGCCAGCGCCGGTGGCGCCAGGGGTGAATTCCGGGTTGGCGCAGGCAAGCAGAAGGTCGTTCAGGAGTTCCTCGGTTAGTACCTCGCCTTCGCCGGACTCGACCGCTTCGCGCATCGACTCCATCCACTCTTGGTAGGCCTCGCTTGTGGTTGCCTCACCGGACAGAACCGCCCGTTCGTGGAATACGACCAGTTCCAACTCGGTAAGGGTAAGCGTGCCCAACTGGCCAGGCATGGCGGTGCCTCTTGCACCAGAAACGCGAACTCCGCCTGCCCTGTCGGGATTGCCGTACGGCTGGTCGATGATTGCAGCCGAACCACGGGCCACGTGAACCATCTGATCGATTGGGCTTGGGAAGGTATCAACCACCGTTCCCTCGCTGAGCTTGTAACCAACTCCGCCGCCGCCCGCAGCCCCATGACAGCCAGCACAGCCGCCGCTTTCAACGTAGGTGGTTTCGGCCTCGATGAAGAGCGGATCTTCAACTTCTTGCAGTTGCATCGTGCCTGCGAACGAAACTGCCCACAACGGCAGGGTGCCGATAACCACGAAGGCCCAGCCTGGCACCCGCTTTCTCTGGTTGGCGGCCTTGATGTAGTGGGCCACAGGAGCTGCCTCGGCCGGTTCAGGATCTGGCGGTGTTGCTGCGGCTGCTGCCACTAACGCCGGGGGTCCGGCCTGAGCTGGGGCAGCCTCTGATGCCGGCGTGACGGCCTGTGACGACGAATCAGCGGTGCCGCTCTCGGGCTTGCCCTTGGCGGCTCGACTTCGCTTCAGGAGGTGTTCAGGAATCTCGGTCAAAGCGGGCTCTCGGTTGGAGGTTGAGGCTATTAGGATGCGGCTGGCGGTTAAGCCGCTGGCATCCATCCATAATGTCGACACTGTAGGCGCTCGCCAGCAGAAATTCACTACCAAACCCATCAGTCAGCAAGCAAGCATTAACCGGTTCGGCGTTTCACGCCGCGCCAGAATAGAAGTGGTCGAGCTTGTGTCTTATCCGCTCCATCCGATTAGATTGTGCACACGTTCACAAACTGAGATTTTGTCCGTTCATCCCGAGGAGCCAGCATGACCGCATTAGCGGTGTCAATCTTGATCTCGCTGATCATGGCCGGTGGTCTCTCGTGGTACGCAAAGCGCCGTTCGGTCGATGACCCGATGACATGGGGCGAGGCAATGTTGTTCTCGGTCTATGTGTTCTTCCTCTTCTTCGTTGTTTTTGGAATCGTTCCCCACCAGTGGCTCACGCTGGCCGAAAACGAGTGGAGCTTCCGAGCCGACAGGCTTTTCGACGGATGGGGCCTGCTGCAAGCAAGAGGTCGCGGAGGCTGGTTCCCGTTCGACATCACCTACCGGGTACTGTCTGACTCGGTGGCTGCCATCATCTACATCGTCTACCTGGTTGGCATGACAAAGATGTGGGGCCAGTGGCAGAGTCGAGGCCAGGCCAAGCCATCTGCCGATGTTGTCACCAGTGCTTACGGTCGGCCACTGGTCAAGCGAGGCTGAGGCAAAACACCATGGTCACCACCGATGCCAACCCGCCTCTGCCAGAATTCCGAGACGACTACGTCCTTGTTGAAGTCGACGCCGACTACCTGGCCAAGGCCGTCAAACCAAAGCAATTCATCCACATTGATCAGTCCGAGTGCATTGCCTGTGAGGGCTGTGTCGACATTTGCCCGTGGAAGTGCATCCATATGCAAACCACAGACTCCATCTCAGAGAGCTTCGGAATTGCGAAGCCCGGTGATGATCCGTCCGACGCGTTCATCTTCACCATTGACGACGATGTCTGCACCCGCTGCGCACTTTGTGTTGATCGGTGCCCAACTGGTGTGATCATTCTGGGCAAGATCTCAGAGCCAAGCCCCCTGGGCGACGCTCACCAGCGAACCGAGTCCTACGGCTATGGCTACGGAATGCGCCTCGCCTAACTGCTTACTTAGTTGCAAGCCTCACTCCGCCACCGCCCCTCCACTCTTCCCGCTAGCAAGGACCATTAATGGCAAAGTCGCTTCGAGACAAGCCCACGTTCGCCGAGAGGGCCGCGGCGTCTGCCGCAAGCACCAGCGACAACGTGCAGGGTTCACAAGCCTGGAACTCGATTTTCCGACCGGGTTCGGTTTTCCGTAAGGGCTATACCGACAGCCCACGGAACCGAAGCTACGTAATCATGAACTCGGTGCTATACCACCTTCACCCAGTGAAGGTGAAGCGTCACGCCGTCAAGGTCAGCTACACACTTTGCCTCGGCGGGCTCAGCTTCTTTCTCTTCATCCACCTCACCTTCACCGGCATCTTCTTGATGTTCTTCTACCGCCCAACCGCAGCGGCCGCCTGGGGAGACATCTACACGCTGCAAACGTCGGTCACATTCGGGCTGCTGGTTCGCAACATGCACCGGTGGGGAGCGCACTTGATGGTGCTCTCGGTCTTTCTCCACATGGCCCGGGTTTTCTACCATGGCGCATACAAAGCCCCCAGGGAGTTCAACTGGGTCATCGGCACGGTGCTGTTGCAGCTAACGCTGCTGCTCTCGTTCACCGGCTACCTGCTGCCGTGGGACCAGCTGGCGCTGTGGGCTGTAACGGTTGGCACCAACATGATGGGCTACACCCCGGTGGTTGGTGATCAGGTTCGGTTTGTGCTGCTTGGCGGGAAAGTGATTGGCACAGACACCCTGCTCCGATGGTATGTGTTACACGTTTTGATGTTGCCATTTGTCACCGTCATTTTCATGGCCATCCACTTCTGGAGGGTTAGAAAGGACGGTGGAATCTCGGGGCCGCTCTAGGCTTCTTTCCATCGCTGTTATGCATCTGCTGTCAGATTTGAACCAACACATCTTGAATCGTCGCATCTTGAATCACCGCATCGGGGCCGAGGCCTCGAGAGGACTAGCAAAATGACCGAAATCCCCGAGCATCTTCGTAAGCGAGCAGAAGAAGCGCGCAAGAAGGCTGAATCCTCTGAAGATTCCGCGTCTGGTTCAGACTCTTCAGAATCGGATCCCGCGGCCAGCAAGATCCCGGCCCATCTGCTCGAACGGTCAAAGTCGGCCAAGCAGAAAGAGCCAGCCGCAGCTGTTGCTGTTGCCGGTGTTGGCACCGCGGTGGCTACCGCAACAGCTGTGGCCGATGCCCCAACCATGACAGGCCCTGCGGGTCACACCCAACGATTGCTCACCGTTGTGAAAGCTGGCTCCATCCAGGATGTGAAGTCCAAACCAATGGACAAGGTACACACTTGGCCCCACCTCATAATCGTTGAGTTCGGGGCAGCGCTGTTTGTTACAGCCTTCCTGTCGATCTTTTCCATCTTTGTAAATGCTCCGCTGCTGGAGTTGGCAAACGTCAACGCAACCCCGAACCCGTCGAAGGCGCCCTGGTACTTCCTGGGCCTTCAGGAACTTCTCACTATGTTCCACCCAATGGTTGCGGGTGTCACCATCCCCGGCATCGGCCTGATCATCCTTGTGATGGCGCCCTACATAGACAAGAACCCGTCGAACAAGCCCGAAGACCGCAAGTTTGCGGTGGGGCTGTTCACCCTGTTCATGTTCTTCTGGGCCGTGCTCACCCTTATCGGATCGTTCTTCAGAGGCCCCGGATTCAACTTCATCTTCCCGTGGGCCGACGGACTTTTCTTCGAGCTCTGAGAGGTACTCACCATGACTGGTTACATCATCGGAATAGGCCTCCTGGCCGTAATAGCGTTGGTTGCGGTTGCCGCGTCTTTCCGCACCCGAGACTCAACGGCTGCCATAGGCCAACTGTCCGACGAGACGTTGAAGCGCGACCGATCAGGGGTTGACCTGTCTGAAGAGGCCGATGCCGAACCGGTGGTAACCGGAAAGGCAATTGAAGCCGCAGCCAAACAGGACCGTGGCGGCGCCCTTGTGCGGGCAGGCGATGGCCTTCCCGAAGCCTACGTGGTTCCAGATCCCGAAACCATCGGCGTTGCTCGCCGTCAGTTCTTGAACCGCAGCATTGTTGCCACTTTCGGGCTTGGCCTTTCCAGCTTCGGCGCGGCCGCCCTGGCTTTCCTCTGGCCCCAAGGGGCCGGTGGCTTCGGCTCGATCATCAACGTTGGCACCATCACCGACATTCAGGCGGGCATTAGGGCTGGTGGTGGGTTCCTATACGTACCCGAGGGGCGCATGTGGGTTACCGAGTTCCCCGAAAACGCGCTCGAAAAGGCCGAGGCCGGCTACAGCTACTACGACCAGATCGCGCCCAGTATTAACGCTGGTGTTACTGCGTTGTGGCAGACCTGCCCCCATCTTGGTTGCCGGGTGCCGGAATGTCTCACGTCCCAATGGTTCGAGTGTCCCTGCCACGGCTCGCAATACAACCGGGTTGGCGAGAAGAAGGGAGGGCCTGCCCCACGAGGCATGGACCTGTTCCCAACCGAGGTGAATGCCGCCAACGAACTTCTGGTAAACACCGGAATCGTTATTCAAGGCCCGCCAATTGGAATCAACACCACCGGCCAAGAGGCCGAGGGTCCTAACTGCGTTGGAGGCGGCGAAGAATGACAGATGCGTTGATCCTGGCCGTCAACTTCAGGGCCATCGGGCTAACGATCGCGGTTGTGGTCCTGGCCGGTTTTGTCCTCCTTTTCATTCGCACGTCGTTCCAGGCCAAGGCCGAGCTCGGTTCTGAGCTCGAGCTTGCCCCGAACAAGAAGGAGTACCTGCCAGACGAGGAACTAGAGGGCAAGAAACTCGATTGGTCGTTGAGTTTCGCCCTGGTCGTGCTTGTGATCGTTGCCCTGTCACTTCCGTTCTACTGGTTGGCCGAACCCGGTCGCCAGGAGGGTGCGGTAGATGTTTGGCAGCAGACCTTCGAAAGGCGGGGCGAGGGTGTTTACCTACGAACAGCCCAGTGCGTGAACTGTCACGCCGCTGGCGGCGCTGGTGGCAGCGCACCTTATGTGCTGCGGGATCAGGACGGCCAGTTTCTGGCCAACACCACCTGGTTAGCTCCGGCGCTGAACGACCTCTTCCTCCGCTACTCAGAAGAAGAGGTCACCTTCATTCTGAACTTCGGCAGGCCCGGCTCGCCAATGGCAGCATGGGGGCTTCCCGGCGGCGGCCCTCTCACCAGTCAGCAGGTCCAAACCACCATTGAATACTTGCAGACTTTGGAAGTTCCAACTCTTGACCCCATCGAGATAGACGAGTCTGACGACCCCGTTGCAGCCAGAGAGGCAGCTGATCGCCAGTCGGCAAAGATCACAGCAGAAGTTGAACGCTCCTTGGCCGATGGCGAGTTCGCCACCCTTGGCGAGGCGGTCTTCAACCTTGGATACTACTCTGGCTTCTCTGCTGGCTCGTTGAGTTGCGCTCGTTGCCACACCGGCGGTTGGTCGCTCGGGCCTTCCGCCCCGCAGATAGACGGCGACCCTCTGTCTGTTGGTCGGGCTGGCTGCGGGGGTGGAGACCCAACCGGCATTGGATTCAGTCTTTGCGGCGGCGATGTTCTGCGTCGTTTCCCGGATGACTCCTGGAAGTTGCCAGATGGAAGCTGGGCCCCCGAAGGAGGTCTGGTCGACGATCAGGGATTCTTCTACTACATGGCCATGGACAATTCCAGAATTCGGTTGGACGACAAGGGCACACCGGTAACCAGTCGCGCTGATGATTCCGGCAATCCGGTGCCATACAGAATTCTGGCCGACGGCAACCTGGCCGACTGCCGCGCAATCTCCAGCCTTTGGGAGCCAGAATCTGGCAGCCCCTATCCCTTCGCGGCAGGTTTTGAGGTTCAGCTAGACGACGCCGGAGGATTTGTGGCTCCACCCGAAATAGGAGAATCAGACCTGTCTGGAACAGTGCTTCGGTTCGCAGACGGCAGGCTGGGGGGCGACTGCACCGTGGTCGAAATGCCAGAGCGCACCAGCTATGCGCAGTACAATTTCATCTTCAACGGTGCCGAACGAGGCAGAGGTTATGGTCGAGGTGGGCAAAGTTCGGAAGGCATGATGCCAGGCTTCGGGTCGGTCCTGCCCCCCGAGTACATCCAGGCCGTTGTTGACTACGAGCGAGGTCTGTGATGTTCTCAGCCGCTTCCACCTTTGCCGCTGCAAACTCCTTTGCCTTCATCGAGGGCCTGGGCTTCGACCCGTTCTTCCGGGGCCTGCTAAGCGTTCTGGTTGGTGTTGTTGTGATGATGGGCGGCACGTACCTGATTCTGGCGACCAACAGCGGAGTGCGCGGTGGCGGCCTGATAGCGGCCTCCGGATTTTTTGGCTGGATGTTCCTAATGGGCCTGGTGTGGGCTATTTATGCCATTGGCTGGAAGGGAGAATCTGAGTCTTGGGCGCTGGTTGAGATAAACGGCGACAGCCCCCGAAGCGACTCTGACGGGTTGGTGTTCGCAGAAGAACCACATGTGCAGAATCTTGGTCTTTCGCTTGAAAATTTCGATCTTCTCGACGGTGTCAGCAGCCCTGATCCAGATACTCAGCAGCGAGAGGCCGTTGAGTACGCTCGGAGCCGCAACGATGCGCTTGACGGTTGGCGTTACCTGGCCTCCTCAGATCCCAGCCGAGGCGAGGCCTCAGCTTCAGCCGAGGAGTTCCTGATTGAAGAGAGCGTGTTCGGAAGCCCATCAGAGTTTGTGCCCCTGACCTTCGGAGCCTGGAACGTTGGAGGCAAGCCGCGCCTCAACCCAGACATCGCGGCTGATGACCCAACCAAGGGGGCGTTCGAGGAAACCTTTACCGACGCTCCCCAGCGAATCTGGTACAAGATCAACACCACGTTCATCCGTTTCTGGCATCCCCAAGAGTTGGCCCTGATTCAGTTCCAGGGTGTGGTTGAGCAACCATCACTGCCGGGCGCGGCACCGCCCGTGCCAACCGCTGACGAAGACAAAGCCGTTGTCAGTGTTGTGATGGAGCGAGACCGCGGTGGGCCCTTCCCGGCCTTCTTTGGCGGAGCTCGAACCACGCCCGCGTTCTTCACTATCTTCAACGGGCTTCTGTTTGCCGTGGTTACATGGATGCTACACACCCGAGACAAGCGGGAGCAGAGCATCCGGGCTGCGGCCGGCTGATCGGAGAGGAAGACTATGGCCCAGTACCTACCAGTGGCAGCGCTGCTGGTGTTGGCTGCGTTGTTCGCAGCCCTGAGCTTTTTCGCCTCGAAGTTGTTGGCGCCAGCCACACCAACCGTGCCGAAGTACGCTCCATATGAGTGCGGCATCATTCCCGGTCGAGAACCGCCCCAACGCTTCCCGGTGCGCTTCTACCTGGTTGCCATGCTGTTCGTGGTGTTCGACGTTGAGATCGTGTTCCTCTACCCCTGGGCCCTCATCCACCGGGAGCTCTCGCTCTACGGACTGGTTGCAATCCTGATCTTCTCGGCGCTCGTGTTCGAGTCGTTCATTTACCTCATCTCAAAGGGAGCCCTCGACTGGGGCCCACTCCAAACCAACTTTCGCCAGTCGGCGGCCGTTGGAGCCCACCGAACGGCTGCCTCCACCGTTCGCAGGGTTGGCCTGGAGGGCCGCGTCCGAGAAATCGATCCTGAAGAAATGGGCGTTGAAACGCCAGCAGCGGCAGACACAGACGGTGAAAAGCTTGACCGCGGTGAAGAGCTTGAGCGCGAAGCGGTCGGTGCTGGCTAGTGGCTGCCTTCAGCGACGTTCGCGATGACGGCTTGGCCGGGCTTCAGCACAACTTCATAACGGGCCAGCTGGAATCAATGGTTCAGTGGTCTCGGTCTCGCTCGTCGTGGCCAGCAACCTTTGGCCTGGCCTGTTGCGCCATCGAAATGATGGCGACCGGCGGCTCTCACTACGATCTTGCCCGCCTTGGGATGGAGGTTTTCAGAGCCTCGCCTCGTCAGGCCGATGTGATGATCGTCGCAGGCCGGGTCAGCCAGAAAATGGCCCCCGTGTTGCGCCAGATCTATGACCAGATGATGGAACCCAAGTGGGTAATCTCCATGGGCGTATGCGCTTCAAGTGGCGGCATGTTCAACAACTACGCCATTGTGCAGGGAGTTGATCAGATAGTTCCGGTAGACGTCTACGCCCCCGGCTGCCCGCCTGGCCCCGAAACTCTGCTGCACGCCATTGAGACCCTGCACACCCAGATCGAAACCGGCCAACTGCTGCGTCGCCGCGACGCCACCGGCCAAGGCGCAGGGATTGTGGTTGAGCAGCGAGACGGCCAAGGCCAGCCCCAGTTCGTAACCCTCGGGCGCCAGTAATGGCTGCCAACCCCACCGACCTTGAGGCTCAGGCCGCTAGCGAGCCTGAGGCCCGCCCAACCGAGACCGCATACGGCTGCGTTGTTAGCTACTCACACAAACAGCGGGTGCTGCATCCCAGCTTGGCGAACTGGGCAACCCTGGCAGCCGCACTGCTGGAAGACGGTTGGAACATGTGTGTCGACATCACCGCGGTTGACTACCTCGGCCACACAAGCAGCCGAAACCTTCCCCAAGGTGTCTCGGCTGAGCGGTTCGAGGTGGTTGCCAACTTTATCTCGTACTCAAAAAGGCAGAGGTTGCGGGCCAGAGCGCAGGTTCCTGAGTCAGATCCAGCAATCGATTCGCTCCATTCGATCTACCCCGGAACAGATACTTCTGAGCGCGAGATCTATGACCTGATGGGGATTCGGTTCCACGGTCACCCCGATCTGTCCCGCATTCTGATGCCCGAGAGCTGGGAGGGCCATCCTCTTCGCAAGGACTACGCCATCGGCGAAATACCGGTGCAGTTCAAGG
>QIKW01000094.1 GCA_003231975.1 Acidimicrobiia bacterium | reverse complement strand
CGGGTTTCGCGCAAAGGCGAAGCCCCGCTGCTGGTTGGCTTCATCACCCAGTTCCGGCCGAACACAAACAACACACCCGCACCAGTAGTGACCTCCCACCACTCGCCCATCAAACCGCCTGTGCCGCCAGCCCCGTCGCCCTTGGCTGCATCGGCCTGAACCTTCCAGATCCGGAAATCGTTCTTCGTTTCCAGCTCATAGGCCACATAGGAAGCCCCCGGATAATACGGATGAGGGCCAGTGGCGCCGGTCTTGACCAGACGGCCACCAACCCCCGCCATCGTCATCGTGAACCCCGCATCAGCATCACCAGTGGCCAAACACGGATTCCCCTCGTACTGCCCCGAGCTGTCAACCAAACCCGTAGCGCAGTTGCGCGTCACCCGGCGAATCACCGGCTTAGTCAAAGACCAGCCAATCCCAGCCTGGCCAGGCTGATTGTTCGTAGCCGAGTTCATGCCATCAACAGACCCAGACGAATACGAAACCCCAACCGAAGGCACCGGACCAACCGAAGGCGGCAACACCATCTGATAAGAAGACTCCGCGTAACCACTAGAAGTACCAACCTGCCAAGTCGCCAACGACGCCCCATCAGAAGCCGCATACGAACCGCCCCCACCGGCCAGCCCAGTAGCCACCCCAGTGAACAACGCAGAACCGCCCGCGCCCTGACCCAACACACCGCCAAAACCGCCCCCGCCCCCGGCCCGAGGCAAAGACAACCCACCCAAATCAGAAACCACCGACGCAGGCAGCTCAGCTTCAAGGAAACCCGTCTCAGGATTCCGCGCAGTCGGCAACTGCTCAACCACATCACACACCGCGCTCCGGCCCTCACAACCAGCCCACACAAACACCGCCAACCGATCCCGCATCCCAACCGGCAACCCAGACAGAGCCTCAGGATCAAACTCCAAAACCCAGCCAGACCCCGCTCCCAAACCAGGCTCACCACCGCGGACCCGCTCATCAACACCCGCCACCCGCGACTTACCAAACCCGGTGAACGAAATAGCCGCCACCGCCCCCATCGGAGAGAACTCCCTCGCCATCCCAACAGGCAAAGTCTCCAACCTCACCGACCGGCCCTCACCGCCACCAGCAGCCGGAACACCCAAACCAAACGGGGTGCCATCAAACCGGATCGACTTACCAGAATCGCCTGCCCTAACCGCCACCGTCGACGCCCGAACCGGCAAACCCACGTCTTCAAAAACCGGAACAGGAGTCTTAACAATCCCATCCTCAGGAATCTCGATGACCTTCAAATCAGCCCCAGGCGCCCGAATCGGTTCCGGCTCGGGCAAAGGCCGCTCCCGGCCCGAAACTTGCCCCAACACAGAACCCCCATCATCAACCCCAGGCAACACAAACCGATCAGAACCAGAGCCCTCAACAACCAGACCACCCGAATCAGCCGACACAGGCGAAACGACCGGCACAACAAGCGAAGCCAGCAAACCCCCAACCACCAACAACACCATCCCCGAACGACGCCAACCCCCACCCACCAACAAGGCAACGAAACGAATAGCACGAGAGATCAAAGATGCTGCTTCCATAAGCAGACACCATCGCCACCAACCCCCAAAAGATTGAGCACATCAACTGACACATGATCCAAACGACCCACACCAATGATCCAAACGACCCACAACGCGACCCCTTAAACAACAACCCGCGTCCGGATTTGTCGACGCCGAGTTGGTCGGCCCGTTGTTTGGGCGGCTTCCTCGTCATTGACACGGCGATAGCAATGGCCCTCGTTCAGCCTGGGCCGCTCCGGCCGGGTTGGTGTTTCTCATCTACAGTCGCTAAGCATGGAGTTGGCGCCTGAGGATCATCCAACTCGCCTGGCCTTTCGCGCTTGGCTCGATGCCAATCCGAACCCCGGCAACCAAGTGTTGGCAGCTTCGGGCTACGTCGTCCCTCACTGGCCCCGCCCCTACGGGCTTGGGGCAGGCCCGCTGGATCAGCTGATCATCGATGAAGAGTTGGAGCGAGCAGGCATCTCGCGCCCCGACAACGCCATAGCCATTGGCTGGGGCGGGCCAACAATCCTTCACGCAGGAACCGCTGAACAGAAGGAGAGGTACCTGCCAAAGATGCTTTCTGGAGAAGAGATCTGGTGCCAGATGTTCTCAGAACCAGGTGCCGGTTCTGATCTGGCCAACCTTGCCACCAGGGCCGAACGAGACGGCGACATCTATCGATTAAACGGCCAGAAGATATGGACCTCAGGAGCGCACCGAAGTCAGTTCGGGATCCTGATTGCACGAACAAACCCAGACGTTCCAAAACACAAGGGCATCTCCTACTTCATCTGCCCCACTGATCTTCCCGGCATTGAAGTCCGGCCGATTGTTGACATGACCGGGGCCCACTCTTTCAACGAAGTGTTCTTCAACGACGTTGAGATTCCGGCCAAGAATCTGGTTGGTGAGGAAAACGACGGTTGGCGCCTGGCCAAGGTCACCCTGGCCAACGAGCGGGTTTCGCTTTCAACCGGAGGGGTGCTGTGGGGGATGGGGCCCCAAACCGCTGACCTGATGAATCTTGTTCTGGCCAGCGGTGGCAACAAAGATCAAGTGATGCGCCAGCGGTTGGCCGACGTGTTCATCGAGGGCCACATACTTGACCTGATTCGCCAGCGCACCCTGGCGGCCCGCCTGGCAGGCAAGCCACCTGGGCCCGAGTCGTCCATCCGCAAAATCCTGGCCGATCAGCACGGCCAGAAAGTGATGGCCCTAGCGAAGGATCTGACGGGCCCAGGCGGCATGATCTTGAACAATGAGCCAGAGGACGGCGGCCGGTCGTTGGCTAGGGACGACGCCCAGCAGGGCTTGGCGAACGACGCTTGGCACTACGGGTACTTGTTCTCCCAAGCCCTACCGGTTGGCGGCGGGTCGGGCGAAGTGCAGCGAAACATCGTTGCCGAGAAGGTTTTGGGCCTGCCAAGAGAGCCAAACCTTCAACGGGGGATGACCTGGAAAGAGACCCAACACCAGAACTACGGCAATCGCTAACCCGAAATCGAGCCAGCAAAGGCGCAACTCTGCTCTTGCCGTGGCACGGTTGTCATGTGCCTTCGATAAAGAAACTGCTAGTTGCCAACCGAGGCGAGATCGCCATTCGCGTGTTCCGAGCCGCATATGAGCTTGGCATCGAAACTGTTGCCGTCTACACGTGGGAGGACCGCCAGTCTCTCCACCGGCTGAAGGCAGACGAGGCCTATCAGTTAGGCGAGGCTGGCCGCCCCCTCAAGCCATACCTCGATCCTCAGTTGGTCGTGCAAACCGCACTTGAGGCCGAGGTGGATGCTGTTCATCCCGGCTATGGATTCATGTCCGAGAGCCCAGCGCTGGCCGAGGCGTGCGCGGCGGCCGGAATCACCTTTGTTGGCCCTCCCGCCAAGGTTCTGAAATTGTGCGGCAACAAGATGCGGGCCCAGCAGGAAGCCAAGGCGGCAGGCATTCCCGTGCTTGATCAAACTGGTGAGGTAACAGGAGAAACAGCTCTTCGAGCGTCGGAGGCCCTCGGTTTCCCGTTGTTCGTAAAGGCCGCCTCCGGTGGCGGCGGGCGGGGGCTTCGTCGTGTCGAAAAGGAAGAAGATCTGGTGGCAGCGGTTGAGACGGCCCGGCGTGAGGCCGCAAGCGCATTTGCCGATCCAACCGTGTTTCTCGAAAGAGCGGTGCTGGATCCTCGCCACATCGAGGTGCAGTTGTTGGGAGACGGCACAGACGTGGTGCACCTGTTCGAGCGAGACTGCTCTGTGCAACGACGGCATCAGAAAGTAGTCGAGCTGGCCCCGGCTCAGAATCTCGACCCGGCGGTTCGAGACGCCATTTGCGAAGCCGGGGTGCGGTTCGGAAACCAGATTGGCTACATAAACGCAGGAACCGTTGAGTTCTTGCTGACCACCAATCCAGACGGCTCAGCGGGTGATTTCGTGTTCATCGAGATGAATCCCCGCATTCAGGTGGAGCACACGGTTACCGAGGAAACAACGGACATAGACATCGTTCGCAGCCAGATTCAAATTGCTGCGGGTCAGTCGCTTGGCGATTTGGGCATCAGCCAGGACGCCATCTACCAGCGAGGTGTTGCGCTTCAGTGTCGCATCACCACCGAAGACCCGGCTGATGGCTTCCGGCCCGACACCGGCCGTATCCTGGCCTACCGCGAACCAGGCGGGGCGGGCATTCGCCTCGACGGGGGAGGGGGCTACTCGGGCGCCGAGATCACGCCCTACTTCGATTCGCTGCTGACCAAACTTACATGCCGCGGCCAAACGTTTGAAGATGCGGTCGCCAGGGCAGCGCGGGCCATTGCGGAGTTCCGGGTGAGGGGTCCAATAACCAACATCAGCTTCCTGAAAGCGTTGTTGGCCGACCCGGAGTTTCTGGCAGGCGGGGTAACCACGTCGTTCATAGACAACAGGCCAGACCTCATGGAGGGAGAGGTGTCCCTCGACAGGGCCACCCGCCTGCTCCGCTGGCTTGGTGAAGTGACTGTCAACCAGCCGAACGGCCAGGCTCCTGACACGGATCAGCCAACCGCGAAGCTTCCGCCCAAGCCCGCCGAGGCGCCACCCGAGGGAACCAAACAACGCCTTGACCAGCTGGGCCCCGAGGGTTTCGCCGCTTGGATGCGAAACCGCGAAGGTCTGTTGGTTACAGATACCACGCTTCGAGACGCCCACCAGTCCATACTGGCCACACGAGTACGCACTATCGACCTGGTTGCTGGCGCCCGCCATGTTGCCGCGCTCAGCAGCGGGCTGCTTAGCCTCGAATGTTGGGGTGGTGCCACATACGACGTTGCGTTGCGGTTCCTCCACGAAGACCCTTGGGTTCGGCTGGAACGAATCAGGGAAGCGGCTCCCAACCTCTGCTTGCAAATGCTCCTTCGTGGCAGAAACACCGTTGGCTACACCGCCTACCCCGAAACCGTTGCCAAAGTCTTTGTTGCCGAAGCGGCCCGGGCCGGAGTTGACATCTTCCGGGTGTTCGATGCGCTCAACTCGGTTGAGCAGATGGCCCCCGCCATTCGTGCTGCGCTGGACGTTGGGGCGCTGGTCGAAGGGACAATCTGTTACTCGGGTGATTCGGCCGACCCAGCAGAGACGCTTTACACACTTGACTACTACCTAGGCGTTGCCGACCAACTGATCGCCGAAGGGGCCCATGTTCTGTGTGTGAAAGACATGGCAGGCCTGCTGAGAGCCCCGGCTGCGTTCACTCTGGTTGAGGCTCTGCGAGAAAGATTCGACGCTCCCGTTCACCTGCACACCCACGACACCGCGGGCGGCCAGCTTGCCACCTATCTTGCGGCAGCCCAAGCGGGTGTTGATGCGGTTGACGGAGCGGCCGCCCCGCTGGCCGGAATGACCTCGCAACCGTCGTTGCCCGCAATCGTCGCGGCGTTCGAGAACACTGATCGAGAAACAGGCCTTTCGCTGGATGGCCTGGGAACACTTGAACCGTATTGGGAAGCTGTTCGCCGCCTCTACCGGCCATTTGAGGCGGGCCTGACCAGCCCGACGGGAACGGTGTACGACCACGAAATCCCCGGCGGCCAGCTCTCCAACCTTCGCCAGCAGGCAATTGCCCTTGGCCTGGGCGACCGCTTTGAAGACGTCGAGCGGCTCTACGCCTCGTGCGATCGCCTCCTTGGCCGTGTAATCAAGGTAACCCCAACCTCCAAGGTTGTTGGCGACTTGGCCTTGGCGTTGGCTGGCAGTGGTGTTACCCCAGAAGACCTCGAGGCCGACCCTCGCTCGGTCAATCTGCCAGACAGCGTCGTTGGCTTCCTCCATGGCGAACTGGGAACGCCAGTTGCCGGATTCCCCGAACCGTTCCGTTCGGCTGCCCTTGTTGGCAGGAGGCCCGCCGCCGGGCCTGTTCCGTTGGAAGCCTCCCAGAAAGAGGCTCTTGGAAACACCGACCCCGAGGTGGTACGGCTGGCTCTGAGCAGGCTGCTGTTCCCGAAACCGACCGCAGACTTCGAGCAGCACCTTGTCGACTATGGCGACCTCTCCAGGTTGCCAACCAGCCTGTTCTGGTATGGCCTTGCTGTTGGTCAGAATGACGCCAAGATTGGGCTTGAGCGCGGGGTGCAGCTACTGGTCGGCCTTGATGCCATCGGTGAACCAGACGACAGGGGAATGCGTCGCGTCGTCTTCAGGCTCAATGGGCAACTCCGCCCGTTGGACGTCAAGGACCATTCGGTCGATGTCGCAAACACCGGCCGCGAGCAAGCCGACCCCGGCAACCCCGGCCACGTAAGCGCACCGTTTACCGGAGTGGTCAGCGTTCAGGTAGTGCCTGGAGACGTGGTGAAAACGAACCAGCCGATTGCGCTGATCGAGGCTATGAAGATGGAGTCTGTGATCTCGGCACCCGTCTCGGGTGTGGTAGAGCGGCTTGGGGTTGCCGCTGTAGGTTCGGTTGAACCAGG
The DNA here is from genome assembly GCA_003231975.1 of Acidimicrobiia bacterium. Lineage (GTDB taxonomy): Bacteria > Actinomycetota > Acidimicrobiia > Acidimicrobiales > SZUA-35 > SZUA-35. The sequence continues at coordinate 35,620 of QIKW01000094.1, read as the reverse complement.
CGACCTGATCCTAGCGATTCGGCCCAACTAACCAAGATCGCTTAGCGTCACCGCCCATGAAGCTAAGCATTGCAGTTAACTATTCTGGCGACGTGAAGGCCATGGCCGACCAGGTCGTTCAATTTGAGGACGCCGGAGTTGACCTTGTGTGGGTTCCCGAGGCCTACGGCATGGATGCTCCCAGTGTGATGGGCTACCTCGCAGCCATTACCAAACGGGTTGAGATTGCATCCGGAATTCTTCCGATTTACTCCAGAACTCCAACGCTTCTGGCGATGACCGCGGTGGGTGTCGACGTACTCAGCGGCGGCCGCTGTGTGCTTGGGCTTGGCGCATCCGGGCCTCAGGTAATCGAGGGCTGGCACGGGGTTGCCTATGACCGCCCGATTGGTCGCACTCGGGAGATTGTCGAGATCTGCCGCAAAGTGTGGGCCAGGGAGGAAAAGCTGAATCACCAAGGCCGTAACTACGCAATGCCGCTGCCACTAGATCAAGGCACGGGCCTTGGGGTGCCGCTGAAGATCATCACTCACCCGCCGAGGCCGCAGATTCCGATACTTCTTGCCTCACTTGGGCCAAAGAACGTCGAGTTGACAGCTGAAGTGGCGAACGGTTGGCTTCCAACCATGTTTGTTCCCCAGCGCGCGTCGTCGGTTTGGGGAGACGATCTGGCCCGAGGTCAAGCCAAACGAGACCCCGCCCTCGGTCCAATGGATGTAGTGGCGGGAGGCATGGTTGCCTTCGTCGGGAAGTCTGAAGTGGCCCAAATGCAGGACTACGGCCGACCAAGTACGGCCTTGTACGTTGGCGGAATGGGCGCCGTTGGCCAGAACTTCTACAACACCCTCATGTGCCGGTACGGCTGGGAAGCCGAGGCCCGGGAGATTCAGCAGCTCTACCTGAACGGAAACAAAAGTGAGGCGGAAGCAAAGGTGCCTTCAGAGTTCTTGGAGGCCTCGTCGCTTATTGGAGACGAGGGTTATGTGACGGAACGAATAGCTGCCTATGCGGCCGCCGGAGTTACTTATCTAAACGTCACGCCAGTGGGTTCAGATCCGGTCGGCACCATCCAAAGGCTTCGTCAACTGGTCTAACAAGGCTGGTCTGAACAACAAACAAGCTGCCGGGGCTGGGGAGAAGCACCGACAGCTTGATGTTGAGTTTTGGGGCGGAGCCGCCGCCCCCTTTTGTTCTCGTCGTTCACACTACGTCAAGTGGGTTGCAATTGCGTAACCGAAACGGAGAATTTCTCTCTGTGACGACGATCAGCTGTCAAGGTCGCGCCTTTGATTGTCATGCAGTTGCTGTGACAGAACGCTGAAGTTCAGTCATCGGCCATACTCAACTGACCGAAAATCATAAAAAGCCCCGTCGGCTTTGAAAGTATTTCGCCGCCATCGGGTTGGCGTTGCCAGAACAGCCCGGGGGTAGTCTTCGAACAGCCAGCGGGCAAAGTTGCGGCTGGTCCAGTCGGTCAATCCGGCAACATTCACGCTCCATTGCGCCCCTCGACGAGTTGCGAGCACTCTGGCCAACTGCTCGGCGAGACGATGGTCAATGGCCATGCCAGATCTAAGGGTCTGCTCGTACCACGCCATCGGACTAGGCCGGTTCCTGGCACGGTCGGCCAGGCACGAGACGGCCAAGCGCCCTGTTTCCAGTGCCTGGCCGATGCCTTCACCCGTCATCGGGTCGGTGGCGCCAGCCGCATCGCCAACAAAGAACACAGGGCCGGCGGTCAGTGGGGCCCGCCCCAGCCTGGCAGGAATTGGCCACGCCTTGTGCGGTGCCTCCGGTGTGGCGTCAGGCCCAAGCACTTCGCGAAGGTGAGAGCGGGACAAGAGGTCAGGCCAAAGTCGCTTCATACTCTGAATTCGGTGGCCGGAACCCCGCTGGATTCCAAAACCAACGTTAACGCTGTTGTCGGCCAGGGGAAAGGCCCAGAAGTAGCCGGGGAGCAGGTCTTCTTCGAACCAAACATGGAGATCGGTGGATGCGGCCGGGCTCACGTTGTGGAAGTACTGGCGAAACGCGTGCCACTCTCCCCGCTGGCCTGGTTCGGTTAGGCCAAGAAGCTTTCGGGTGGGAGACCACATCCCGTCGGCGGCAATGGCGTGCCTGGCTTGCACCTGTTCTCCGTTGAACGACGCCAGCACCGTTTGTTTGGAAGTACCCGCACCAGAGATCCTGATGGCCTCAAGTGTTGCGTTCTCAACTACTTTGGCCCCGGCCTGTCTGGCCCGCTTGACCAGGGCGTGGTCAAGCTCAGAGCGCCTGGCAATAGCCGCAAACTGGCCGCGGTTCGCTGGTAGCTCAAAGTCGTGCAGGCGCCGGTTCGGGCCGGCAACTTTCACCTTCTCAACCCGTTGCCAGCTAGGAACGGTCTGCGGCGTGACTCCCAGCGCCTCGAGGTGCCTCAAGGCACCGGCGGTGAGCCCGTCACCGCAACATTTGTCCCTTGGGAATTGGGCCTTGTCGATGGTGAGCGACGAGAGCCCGGCGCTGGCGGCTTCGATAGCTGCCGCGGCACCAGCCGGTCCGGCACCAATGATCAGCAAGTCAAGCACCGGGCAAGGCTACGAGGCTAAGCAGGCTCAGCCGCCAACTGTTGTAGTGGTTGTTTCGGAGGTGGGCGTGGTGGTCTCGGTTGTTGGCGGTTCGGTGGTTGGCGCCGTGGTTGGCGCCGTGGTGGGTGCGGTGGTGTCTGTTGTGGTTGCCGTTGTGGTGTCGGTTGAGGAGGTGCCAGGATCAACGGTGGTAGTTGTAGTGGTGGTGGGGCGGGTTGAATTCCCGTTGCAGTCCAGCCCTTCACCCGGTCGGTAGACGGCGAAAACTGTGTCTCGCTCTACTGAGCCGTCTTCAAAGGTTCGCTCTCGGGTAGTGGTTACTCGGGTGCAGGCGCCTTGGGCCCTTTCGGTGCGGCCCAGGTCTTCGACTTCGATGTTCTTGGTTGAATAGAACGTCACTGTGATGGATGTTTCGGTCCAGGTTGGCCAGACAAGGACGCCGTACTGGGTGTTGTTGCGAAAGATGAAGTCTGGCTTTGGCCAGGAGATCGTTGCTTCGCGGCCGCGGGGGTAGCGGCTGAAATAGATCGAGTGAGCTTGGTACTCGACGAAGTCCATTCCAGCAAAGAAGGCGGTGTTGAAGATCGTGGTGGTGAACTGGCTGACACCGCCTCCTACCTGAGCTTCAAGAACGCCCTGGGCGATTGCCCCTGCGGGCAGGAAGCCACCGGCAGCGGTACGACGGCCAGCCACTTCGTTCAGGTCGAACAGTTCACCTGGCCGCACGATGTAGCCCTGCACGATTCCGGCCATCCGTTGAATGTTCTTAACTCGATTCTGACAGCAGGAATGTTTCGTGGTGAACGTAGCGATCTCCTCGATAATCCCAAGTGCCTCCAGCTCAGCAACACCTTCTGCTCCGTCGGCAACGTCAGGAGCGAAAGTAACGGTTCGGAGGAGAGGCGTTTCGGGATCGTGCTCGACCTCTTCATCTTGCTCGGGAGCCGGGCCCAACAGCGCCGTCTTCAACCGCTCGGCCGAGTCGGCATCGCAGCACAGCACCGTTTCGTTGCCTGGAATTATCACGGGCTCGCCGTCGATCACGGTGAAGCGGGCCCGCTGGTCTTCGTCGGCCATGTCGGGGAAGAGCGGGCGCAGGTCTCTCACCAGTGTGGTGTTGTCGAAGGACCAGTCCGGCGCCGCGGCCGCGGAGTCGAGCAGGATCCAAGACCGCAGCTGGGCCACCTCGACTTGCGTTGGTTGGCCGAGCAGCTCAACGATGATGGGTTCGGCGGTTGCCTGGTTTGCTTCGTCGGCAACAGCCTGGAAAGTTGCCAGCTCCACACTTGGCGGAACCGGCAGCGGTGGGGCCGAAACGACATAGGGTTTGCCGGTGTCCAACGCTTCTTGCACGCTGGCCCCGACCTCGGTGAATGCAATCGTTGCCCCATCCGTTCCGGGAACAACGGAGAGGCCACCTGCGTCGACCTCGAAGTACGGCTCTGTTGGCTGAACCAGCCGCCCGTCGATAATTGCCTTTGCCGCCTGGGCGGAGGCCTCGTCGTCGACCACATAGCCGGCTTGCAGCTCGACTTCGTTGAAGAACGATGCCGCCCAGCGGAACGGTCGTCCTAGGATGAATCCCCCTTGCCTGGCGGCTAGGGCATCGGCCACAAGCTGGTCGGAGTCGATCCTGACACCAACCTCGAACAAGTTGGTGTCCAGTACTGTCTCTCCGACCGCCAACGTTGCGGGCTCCCGGGCCAGTTCGTCGTTGAGATCGCTGGCAACAGATTGGATGTCGGCTGAATCCAAGCCACCAAGTTCGATGTTGCCGACTGATACGTTTCTGGCAACGCGTTCTCCGTCAACAATGGTGCTTATGCCCCACGCTGCATACAGCAGCAAAAGAAGGCCTACAGGTACCGATAAGGCAGCTAGGGCCTTACGCCGCGAGATGGACACAGACGCCTATTCTGCCACGGTCTGTCCAGGAACTGGTGTCACGTTTTTTCTTAATTTGGGGCGCGATGTGACAAGATCTGCGCTTCGTGCCCAACTAACAGGGAGAACTGCCAAGAGATGACTCGACTGTGTGAAGGCCGTGTTGCCATAGTCACCGGAGCTGGTCGGGGGATCGGCCGCGAGCACGCGCTGATGCTCTCCGAACATGGCGCCAAGGTGGTGGTAAATGACCTCGGCGGCTCCCGCGACGGAACAGGAACCGATAGCTCACCAGCTCAGGACGTTGCCGATGAAATAGTTGCGAAAGGCGGCATCGCGGTTGCCAACACCGACAACGTTGCAGACTTCAGTGGCGCGAAACGCATGATTGATCAAGCCGTTGAAACCTTTGGCGGGCTTGACGTGCTGGTCAACAATGCCGGAATTCTGAGGGATCGAATGTTGGCAAACATGGAGGAGGCCGAGTGGGACGCGGTGATCAACGTCCACCTCAAAGGAACGTTCGCCCCGGCCCGCCACGCCGCCGCCTACTGGAGAGATCGACACAAGGCGGGTGAAGAAAACGACGCTCGAATAATCAACACAACCTCGGTCTCTGGGATCTACGGCAACGTTGGCCAGACCAACTACGGCGCGGCCAAGATGGGCATCGCGGCCCTCACCATCATCAGCGCGCTTGAGCTCAGCCGGTACGGCGTTACCTGCAACGCAATTGCCCCAGGAGCACTTACCCGGATGACAGAAGACCTTGGGATGGGCAAACTTGACGACGAGGGAAAGGCGGCGATGGATCCCATGTGGATCGCTCCCATATGCACCTGGCTTGCGTCTGAGGAGTCCAAGAACGTAACCGGACGCATCTTCGAAGCCAGCGGCAGGGTTTTGGCCATCGCCGAATCCTGGAACCGAGGCCCAAGCGTCACCCCAGTTGCCGACCCAACCCTCGTTGGTCCCCTCGTCGAGCAGATGATGGCCGAGGCCAGACCGAACTCAGACATGCAGGGCGCCCCAGCCGAGGGCCCTGGCCGCCCCGGAAAGGAAATCTGATGCCGATCAACCCAGATGCTGTTGGAGCAAAAGGAGAGCCCCGCACGTGGGCTTGGACCTCAAAGGATGCGCTCTTGTACGCCTTGGGGGTTGGTGCCGGTGCTTCTGATCCGGTGGGCGATGAGCTTGAATTCACCACCGAGAACACAGCGGGGGTAGCCCAGAAGGTCTTGCCAACGTTCTGCGTTCTTGCCGGTTTCAACGCGGTTGGCGGCTCCAGCGCGATGAGCAATGTCGGCAGCTACGACCCGCGAATGTTGGTGCATGGCGAGCAGGCAATAGCCCTGCATCGAGAGATCCCGGTTGAGGGGTCGATCACGTCAACCGACGAGATCGTCGGGATCTACGACAAGGGAAAGGGGGCCGTGATCGAAGTCAAGTCAAGTGCAACCCTTGACGCCGACAGTCAGCCGCTGTTCGACATGGTCTCATCAACCTTCATCGTTGGCGAGGGTGGCTGGGGTGGCGACCGCGGCCCCTCCGGGGCAAAGAACGTTTCGCCGGCTCGAGAACCCGATGAGTCCATCACCTATCAGGTAAGGGAAGACCAGGCGCTGCTCTACCGACTGTCGGGAGACCGCAATCCGCTGCACTCCGATAAGCAGTTCAGCGATGTCGGCGGATTCCAAAAGCCGATCCTGCACGGCCTTTGCACCTTCGGGTTCTCGGGCAGAGGGCTGCTGAAGATCCTGTGCAACAACCAGCCGGATCAGTTCAGATCGATGGCCGGACGGTTCAGTTCGCCCGTGCTGCCTGGCGAGGCCATCACCATCAACGTCTGGAGGGAGAGCGAGGGAACTGCTCTGTTTCAAACCCTGGGAGGAGACGACCGCGTCGTCTTCAACAACGGCAGCGTCAAGTACGGTTGATCTCAAATGATCTTCACCAGTGGCTGGATCTTGCGGGTGCTCGCAGTACTCGGCGTCCTGATGGTGATCGCTGCCGGTTGCTCAAGTGCTACCGAAACCGCAGACGGGCCAGCGAGCAATTGCATTCCGTCTTCGGGCGAGTGGACAACAGGCACCATTGAGGGGGGCCGAGCCTTCCGCACTCAGACCCCAGCAGGAGAGCCGCCAGCGGATGGCTGGCCGGTGATTTTGGAGTTCCATGGTTACACGGGGTCAGCCCAAGGTCAGACCGAATACTCGAACTTAGTCGTCCCGGCAACCGAAGCTGGCTTCATGGTGTTCGCATACGACGGCCGTATCGGTGGCCAGGCTGGCGGCCAACCGGTTGAGCGACGCTGGGACCTCGATGGCGGAGCCGATTCTGACGTTGACTTTCTGGCCGTTGAAGTTGAGCCCGTCATCGCTCAGTACTGCGGCGACGTCTCGCAACTGTTCGCAACCGGCTTTTCCAATGGGGCAGCCTTCTCAACGGTGCTGGCCTGCGAGCGGAGTGAAGTGAAAGCCATAGCGCCCGTTGCGCTTACCATCGACCCCTCGGTGTGCGACGGGGAAAGCGTCCCAACCCTGGCCATTCACGGCACTGCCGACGAAGTGATCCAGTTCGACCCGGCTGATCAGAACATGGCAAGTGTTGGCTGGGTGCTTGGCCTTCCGAACGAGCCCGTTGAGGTTGCGATGTCTGAGAGGGCAGATAGCAACTCTTGTGGAGCCGCATCCGATCAGGCGGTTGGATCCGACGTCACCAAACGAACTTGGACCAACTGCGCAGCAGACACCGTTCTCTACGTGACCGAAGGAGCAGACCATTCGTGGCCTGGCGCCGATGATGGGCCGCTAACCAACCAAACGATCAACGCCAGCGAGCTGATAGTCGAGTTCTTCCTGGAGAACCTCTGAAGCCGCCCGACGCTTAGAACAGACGCTGCTGAGGGCGTTCGATGCCACGCAGTTCGTCGTAGTCGACCTCCACCCAGTCGATCGAGCGGTCAGCGGCCAGAGTTTTGGCCTGCGGCTTGATTTCCTGGGCAACGAACATTCCGTGCACGGGGGCAAGGTCGGGCACCCGATTGAGAAAGTCCAGATAGCGGGTGAGCTGTTCGACGCCGTCGATCTCGCCCCTCCGTTTGATCTCAACCGCAATCGTGTGCCCGTCTGGATGCCGACAGAGCAGATCTACCGGCCCGATCTCGGTCGGGTACTCCCTCCTGATCAGCTTCAAGCCCGCCTCGAGCCTCTCCGGCTGCATGGCCAGTAGCTCTTGAAGGTGTGCTTCAACCCCATCCTTTTGCAGACCAGGATCATGGCCAAGATCAAACGACGTGTCGCTGATCATCTGGTGGATGCTGATCAGCAACTCCTCACCCTTGGGGTTGGTGACAGCCCAAAGGTCGTCGTGTTCCACGAATGAGTTCGGTGCGTTCATCCAGTTCAGCGGTTTGTAGGCCCCGCCGTCGGCGTGGACGGCAACACAACCGTCTGCTTTGACCATAAGCAGCCGTGTGGCCCGAGGTAGGTGGGCGGTGAGTCGCCCCGCATAGTCCACGGTGCATTCTGCAATAACCAATCGCACCCGGGTAACTCTATTGATCTGGTTGTCAGGACCGAACGTCAGCTCAGGATGTCGCCGGGGCCGAGGCGGCTCTTGAGCCGCTTGTTTATCAGCTTGCGGCGTTCTTGGAGCTCGGAGTATGTGAGTTGGTCGCGTTCTGTCGGATCAACGCCGAATCCTGCTTTCAGGCCGTCCAGGTCAAGCCGCCACTCTTCCTGAGCCACACCCAGTTGTTTCGCGATGGAAGCTCCGTGGGTGACAGCGAAGTGAGTTGCGATGTCGGTAACCACCTGGAACATGTCGAGGTTTGGCGCCAGGCTGGCGATTGCTCCGTCGATGAAGATCAGGTTCTTCACATACAGCATCAGTGGCTTTGGCATTCGGGCTCCGTAGCCAAGCAGCGCCTTGATCACTCGCTGAAGCTCTGCCACCAGCTCTTCGGGTTCAAGCTTGGTTGGGTCCAGTGGCGGGCCGTCCAGACCGAGGTCGACCACAACTGCAGCCACGTCGGTGTCGGCGGGAAGGGTGCCGAGGTCTCTGAGCGCCGCCACCTGGCCCTTGGTGTCGTTCATTGTGGCCGCCATCATCAATTTCAGGAATGCCAACCGTTCCGCTTCTGTCAGCCTGCCGGTAATTCCAAAGTCGACCAGGCCGATCCGGCCGTCTGGCAGAACGAACATGTTGCCGCCGTGCAGGTCTCCGTGGAACACACCGTGCAGAAAGGCTCCTTCCAGGAAGCCGAGCATCGCAGTTTTGACCACAGCCTCGGTGTCTATCCCCACGCCCTGCATGCCGGAAACGTCGTCGAACTTGAAGCCGTCGAGGCGTTCCATCGTCAGTACCCGCCGGGTCACCAACTCTGGGTGAGGCCTAGGCACAACAAACCCGGTTTGGCCTAGTTCAACGAATACTCGGCCAATGTCCATCATGTTGGCCGCCTCAAGCCGGAAATCGAGCTCTTCGATGATGGTCTCGGCAAACAGCTCGACAAGTGCTGGGGGGTTAGCCAGTGCCGACACCGGTATTCGGCCAACCAAGAAAGGCGCTAGCCAGGCTAGAACTTTCAGGTCTTTCCGCACCAGTTCGTCGATGCCCGGCCGCTGCACCTTGACCACAACGGGCTCGCCCGTTTTCAGCACGGCCGAGTGCACCTGGGCAATGGATGCTGCGGCGATGGGTATGGGTTCGAACGACTTGAATACTTCGTGCAACGGCTTGCCAAGATCTGCTTCAACAACGCCGACGATCGTGTGATAGTTCACCGGCGGAACCTGGTCTCGGCACTTCTTGCACTCGGCAACCAGCTCTTCGGGAAACACCCCCTGGCCGGCGCTGATGATCTGGGCCAGCTTGATGTAGGTGGGTCCCAGCCGTTCGGCGGCCAAGCGCATCCGCTTCGAAATACCTGCTCGTGAGGTGGGCTTGCCTCGTTCTCGAATCGCCCATCCGCCAACGGCAAGACCCAGTCGGAAGGTAACGGCCACTGCTCGAGCCAATGGCGGGAACCGGGGTGGTTTGGTTAGTTGCGGAAGTTGTCTTGCCTGGGCGGCTCGCAACGAGGCTACGGGCCGTAGCCACAGCAACTCTCGCTCGGCGAGGTTCCAAGGCATTGCATTGGTGAACGAGCCGATGTGGAGATCGGTTGCCACCTCTTCTGGCTCTGGTGAAGTCACTGAAGGCAGTCTGGCGGGAGCCGGAGCCAAAACGGGCGCGGAACCGAAGGGAACGCTCCACTCGCTCGCCGCTGTTCCTTAATCTAGGGTTGAACGATGGCTCACGATCACTCCACCAACTCAGCAGACGGAACCGAAATTCGATGGAGCTCCAGCGGCCAAGGCAAGCCCGTCGTGTTGGTTCACGGGATTACCGAGAACAGTTCGAGCTGGGATCCGGTGCTTGAGCAACTAACCGACACCAACCGGGTGATAACGCTTGATCTCCGAGGTCACGGCCAATCGGGAACCGCGGCCCGCTATGACCTGGAGGCAATGGCTGGCGATGTTGCCTCTGTCATTTCGTCGGCGGGTGCCGACATGCCCCACGTTGTTGGTCACTCCCTCGGCGGGATCGTTGTGTCCGCCCTTGGCGCCAACCTCGCTGTCGGATCGATCACAAACGTCGACCAGTCGCTTCAGCTGGGCGGCTTCAAAGAGCAACTGGGCGCGGTCGAGGGCGTTCTCCGGGATCCGGCCAGCTTCCCCTCGGTGATCGAGGCGCTCTTCGACGGAATGCGAGGTCCGAAGCTCAACGCATCGGAAGCGGACCGACTCAACGCCCTGAGGAGGCCGGATCAAGAAGTAGTTTTGGGCGTGTGGGACCTCATCTTTTCCATGCCGGCCGATGAGATCCAGGCAGTGGTTGACGGCGCTCTTGGAGGCTACGCCAGTTCAGACACGCCTTACCTATCTCTGTTCGGAATTGATCCCGGGCCAGACTATGCGGCCTGGCTCGGCGGCCACATCCCAAACGCTGCCGTTGAACTGTGGCCGGATCACGGCCACTACCCGCACCTGGTTGACGCCGAAAGATTCGTTTCCAGGCTCCATGAATTCTGGGCCCAGTAGCTGGGGCCTCTAGAGCGCCCCACGCAGGATCTCGAGGCAGCGATCCGCCCACTCCTGCCGGCAGATCAGGAGATCGGGGAGATAGGGATCGGCGTTGTTGTAGGCCATTGGCGATCCGTCAAGGCGAGAGCAATGCAGGCCGGCAGCCAGAGCCACCGCAACCGGAGCGCAGTTGTCCCACTCGTACTGACCGCCGGAGTGGGCATAGATGTCGGCATTGCCCCGCACCACGGCCATTGCCTTTGCTCCAGCCGAGCCCATCTCCATGTATTCCGCATCGAGTTTCTCGGCCAGCATGACCGCCGCCGGAGGCCTGCGCGTGCGGCTGACGATCACCCGGGGCTTGCTGCCGCTGGGGTCTGGCAACACAGGTGCATTGGCTGTGCTGAGGATGATCTCCTCTGCCGGAAGGGCGACCGCTCCAGCGATAGGGACGCCCTTGGACACCAGGGCGATGTGCACGGCCCAGTCGACGCGGGGCGGTTCGGCGAATTCACGGGTGCCGTCAAGTGGATCGACGATCCAGATCCGATCCGCATCGAGGCGAAGCCGGTCGTCTGCCGCCTCTTCGGAGAGAACAGCGTCATCGGGTCGGTGGGCGCCAAGCTCGGTTGCAATCACGGTTTGCGCTGCTGCGTCTCCGGCATCCTTCAGTTCAAGGTGGCTGATGTCCTCAGCAGCCAACTCTCGCCTTATCTGCATCAGGGTCTCACCAGTTTTGACTGCGATGTCTGCTGCGAGCTGATGGTCTTCAGGAGTTGCGATCACCGTGGCACCCTAACGTTGGCTATCAGTAGTATTGGGTTCTCATCGGCCGGGGCCCCTAACGAGTGAGAGGCTTGTAGGTAACGCGGGTTGGTTGGGCGTTTTCGCCAAGTTCCTGCTCGCGGAATTCCTCGTACTCGCTGAAGTTCCCCTCGAACCAGCGGACTTGACTGTTGCCCTCGAAAGCCAAGATGTGGGTTGCGATCCGATCCAGGAACCACCGATCATGCGAGATCACAACTGCGCAGCCGGGATAGCGCCCCAGCGCGTCTTCGAGAGCCCTTAAAGTGTCTACATCCAGATCGTTTGTTGGCTCGTCGAGGAACAGCACGTTCCCGCCGGTCTTGAGAACTTTGGCCAGGTGAACTCTGTTTCGCTCGCCACCCGAGAGCACCCCAACGTTTTTCTGCTGATCTGATCCCTTGAAGTTGAACGACGCAACGTAGGCCCTGCCGTTCACCTCTCGGCCTCCAAGCTGCATGGTTTCTTGGCCTTCGGTGATTGACTCATAAACCGTCTGGTTGGCCTCAAGCACGTCGCGGCTCTGGTCAACGTATGCCAGTTGCACCGAGGTGCCGACTTCTATTGAACCGCTGTCGGGGGTTTCGCCGGTGGAGCCTCCTGCGGCTTCAATCAGCATCCGGAACAGTGTTGTCTTTCCTGCTCCGTTGCCGCCGATGACCCCAACAATCCCAGCCTTTGGAAGCGAGAACGACAGCTCGTCAATCAGTAGTCGATCGCCGAACCCCTTCGAAAGGTTCTGAACTTCGAATACCTTGTCGCCCAGCCGCGGCCCCGGGGGAATGTAGATCTGCACTTTTTCGTCTCGCGGATCGTAGGCCTCGGCTTCGGCATGCAACGTGTCGTACGCGCTCAGACGCGCCTTGCCCTTTGCCTGGCGCGCCTTGGCCCCCATCCGCACCCACTCAAGCTCTCTGGCAAGGGTGCGCACCGTTGCGTCCTGCTGCTTTTGCTCTCGTTGGATCCGGTCCTGCTTTTGCTCCAACCAACCCGAGTAGTTGCCTTCGAACGGGATGCCCTTCCCTCGGTCAAGCTCCAGAATCCATTTGGCGACATTGTCGAGAAAATACCGGTCGTGGGTGATGGCAACCACCGTTCCCGCATAGTCGGCAAGGTGGCGTTCCAGCCAGCCAACCGACTCGGCGTCCAGATGGTTGGTTGGCTCATCGAGGAGAAGTAGGTCGGGCCGTGAAAGAAGCAACCGGCACAGCGCAACACGACGCCGCTCGCCACCAGAAAGATTCTCGACCCCGTCTTCGGGCGCTGGCAAACGAAGCGCATCCATTGCGATCTCGATGGTTCTCTGGAGATCCCACCCCTGAACTGCCTCGATCTTGGCCTCGAGGTCTGCTTGTTCGGCCCCCAGCTTTTCGTAGTCGGCTTCGGGATCTGCCCACTTGGCAAGCACTGCCTCGTAATTCGAGAGGAGCGAGACGGCCTCGCCCGCCCCATCCATCACGTTGCCTCGCACGTCCTTGGACTCATCCAGCTGAGGCTCTTGTTCCAAATGACCGACAGTGAATCCGGGCGTTAGTCGGGCATCGCCCGTGTAGCCGTCGTCAACCCCGGCCATGATTCTCAAGAGAGACGACTTGCCGGCACCGTTGCCGCCAAGCACGCCGATCTTGGCCCCTGGGTAGAACGCCAAAGTGATGTTCTCAAGAACCTGCCGGTCCGGCGGATGGAAACGACCAACCTTGTGCATCGTGAAAATGAATTGGGCCGACATGGCGGTTGAGGCTAGTGCCAACAAAACGGAGAAGGCCCCAGCCTGAGACTGGGGCCTTCTCGAAGGCGGGTTGGCTTAGCGCCGACGGGTCGCCTTCTTTGCCGCCCTCTTTGCCGGAGCCTTCTTGGCTGGCCTCTTTGCCGGAGCCTTCTTGGCGGCCTTCCGGGCAGAGCCCTTCTTCACAGCTTTCTTGGCTGGCCTCTTTGCCGGAGCCTTCTTGGCGGCCTTCCGGGCAGAGCCCTTCTTCACTGCTTTCTTGGCTGGTGCTTTCTTGGCTGGCCTCTTTGCCGGAGCCTTCTTGGCGGCCTTCCGGGCAGAGCCCTTCTTCGGCGGTCTTCCGGGCAGAGCCCTTCTTCACTGCTTTCCGGGCGGGCGCTTTCTTGGCTGCTTTCCGGGCGGGCGCTTTCTTGGCCGATGCTTTCTTGGCTGGTGCTTTCTTCTTCACCGCCTTCTTGGCTGGTGCTTTTTTGGCAGCCTTTTTCACTTGGGCCGAGCCCGAAGCTTTTGCTGCCTTCTTTGTTGCTTTCTTGGCTGCTTTCCTGGTTGCCACGTGGCTCTTGCTCCTTGGGTGATGTGCCTCTCCCACCGAGAGATCGGCGAACGCCGATCCCACGACAGATTTCTTCGGCTGGCGAGAGGCACCTTCACCAACCACTGCACCAACGCTGATCAGTTCAACGTTGATACCGCGTCGTTCGGCGTCCAATGAGACGACCCGAACCGTTACGGACTGATTTTGAGAAACCACATCGCGCGCCTTCAGCGGCGGCGGGTCCCCCATTGCCTTCGATGGCAAGTAGCACTGAGCTCCAGAGGCCCTGACGTAGCAACCATGGGACGCGAATCGTTCAACGTGGCCTTCCACGGTGTCGCCAATTGAATGCTTCGTAACGAACGAAAGAAACGTTGGCGGGTCGTTGAGCTGCTGAGAGTCGGAAGTCTCGGTTTCACGTTTGCTCTTCTTTGACGGGCGGGGCGTCTCGGCCTTGGCTGCCTTTGGTTTCTTCTCGCCCTTTCGCCTTCTTGGCGGTGGGGTTCTTGGTTGGCCAAGAGGTTTGCTAGCTGCCTTGCTTGGCTTTGGCGAGGCGGAACGTCTGGCAGATTTCTTCGATCCAGATTTGGCTTCTCGCGCTTCTCGAACCGAACGGCGGCTGGCCGGTCCGCGAACCGGCACCCGCTCAACGAACACCCACCCCACATGTTCAATCGGCTTGCCGCCGACCAAACGGCCCTCGTCGAAAAGCCAGTCGTGCTCGCCATGGAACTCCTGGAATGAGTCGTTGGACAGCACAACGGCCTGGGCCTTGTCGGCTACCTGAAGGATAAAGGCGTCCCCTCTGCCAACTACTCCGGCTGGCGGCATGATGATTTCACCAGCGTTTACGGCGTCCTCAAAAGACCTTCCCTCGCTGGCCCCGATCCGGTGAGCGAAGGTGGCATCAACGATCACAATGATCGAGTCGAACTGCCGCTCGGCCATGATCGCCTGAACAGCCTCGTCCAGCTGACGGAGGCTGGGAACGGTTCTACCTTCGGTAGCAATGTTCGAGCCGTCAACGACAAGATGGCGATCAGCAGCGGACATGACCCGCATAGTGAAGCACCGATCGGGACGAAAACTTGGGACCGACTTCTAGGATCCTGTGATGGCGCGTTCTGTCGGCTCCTCAATCACGGCCGTTCTGTTCGATTTTGGAGGCGTGATTCTTACCTCGCCGTGCTCCGTGATCGGAGTCTTCCCAAGGTGAACACCTCGGTCAGATCAACCACTACCAGCGCACTGGCTGCTACGGGAAAACCGAAAAGTACCGCAACTCCAACGATTCCTCCCGGGCCGTCTCCAACCCCGTCGATCACGTTGTAGACCGGTTCAGACCATTGCGATGAGGCTGCGGCGCTGTACACGCTCAGACTGACCCCGGTAACGGTGGCGGCGGTTAGAACAGCAGCAGGGAATGCGATTGCCGATCGAACCCATCGAGCCGACACTGCCCACGCCCTGGGGGTTGCCATGAAGAAGCACGGCACCGATAGCAACAGACTGATCAAAACGATTCCCAGGTATCCCCCAACCAGTTGACCGGTTCGGAATGCCACGCCCGAGTTTGAACGCTCCAGCAGAAGCGCCGTGAAGTAGAGGGGAAGGAACGAAACTGCAAGACCAACGGCTACGGCCGTCAAGCGTGACGCGGCCCGCGCCTCGCGCGGTTGCTCGACAAGGGGTTCGCCCTGTTCAGGCGCCAGTGTTGGCGCCGGAACCACTCCATCCTTGGTGACAATAGGAGGCCCCGTTGGGACCGGCCAGTTCGGCGGCATTCTTGCATCGTCGGCCACAATTTGCCCCGGCTTGACCATTAGGGCACGGCGGCGTGAGTTTCTCAGAAGCTGAATGCCCGATCCAGAAGTTCGGCCTGTTCCTGTTTGTGAATGGCCGCCGAGCCGGTGGCTGGGCTGCCAGACTCGGTCCTGCTGACGCGCCGAATCTGATGCGTCTTTCCGTGCCGTTCGTAAAGCCGCCCTTTCACCGAGTTCCACGGTCCCATATTTTCTGGTTCTTCCTGAAGCCAGACGATCTCGTCTGCCTTGCCGTAGCGCTGCAAAACCTTGGCCACGTCGGCGAACGGCCAAGGGTAGAGCTGCTCAACTCGTACCACGGCGACGGGAACATCAAGTTCGTTTCGGCGCTCAATGGCCTCGGCCGCAACCTTGCCGCTGGCGAACACGATCCGGCGAACCGACGACGGGTCGCGTACATCCGGATCGTCCAGCACCTCCTCGAACGAGCCACTGAGCAGATCCTCCACCCGGCTACGACTCCACTTTGCCCGAAGGCCGGACTTGGGGGTGAACACCACAAGCGGCTTCTTTTCTCTCCGAACTATTTGACGCCTGAGGAGATGAAAGAGCTGAGCCGCATTGGTGGCATTGACCACTTGGATGTTGTCCTCCGCGCAGAGCAACAGGAACCGCTCGACCCGGCCAGATGAATGCTCGGGGCCCTGGCCCTCAAACCCGTGTGGCAACAACATCACCAGCCCGGTTTGCTCCTTCCACTTGTCTTCCGCGGCCACAAGGAACTGGTCGATGATGATCTGGGCGCCGTTCACGAAGTCACCAAACTGAGCCTCCCACATCACGAGAGCCTCTTTGTTGACAAGTGAGTACCCATACTCGAAACCAAGCGCGGCGTATTCAGAAAGGGTGGAGTCATAGATCCACAGATCGGTCCCGTCGCCAGCAAGCTCGCCTAACGGAGTGAACTCGGCCCCGTTTTCATAGTCATGCAGCGTGGCGTGGCGATGAGCGAAAGTACCGCGGCGCGAGTCTTGGCCGGCAAGCCGGACCGACACACCAGAATCAAGGAGCGTGCCGATGGCGAACGCCTCGCCAAGCGCCCAGTCGACATCACCATTGGCCCACATCTTGTTGCGGCCCTCGAACTGCCTGAGCAGCTTGGGGTGAACGGTGAATCCCTCGGGAACATGAGACAGGGCCGCATAGACCCGATCCAGGGCCTGACGACTCACACCGGTTTCCACGTGGGCCACAACCCCTACCGCTGGCGGCGACGGCTTGGCCAGGATGCCGGGATCTGGCGCGTCGCCCCTGGTGAGGTCCAGCCCTTCTTGAAGAAGCTTCTGAAAGTACTCCAAGGCAGCCTCGGCCTCGGCGATTGTGATGTCGCCCCTGTCAATCAGCGTCTGGGTGTAAATGGTTCGAGCCGACGGACGGGCCGCGATCTTGCGGTACATCATTGGCTGGGTGTAGCTGGGCTCGTCACCCTCGTTGTGGCCGTGCCTGCGATAACCCACCATGTCGATGACGACATCACGGTTGAATCTCTGGCGGTAGGCGAAAGCCAATTCGGCAACTCGCGTGCAGGCCTCGGGGTCGTCGGCGTTCACGTGCAGAATCGGGGCCTGAACGATCTTCGCCACATCGGTTGAATAGTCAGAGCTTCGAGACTGGTGAGGGGCTGTGGTGTAGCCAAGCTGATTGTTCACAACGAGGTGAATGGTTCCGCCAACCTTGTAGCCCCTAATTTGGCTCAGGTTCAACGTCTCTGGCACCACGCCTTGGCCACAGAACGCAGCGTCGCCGTGCAGCAGCAATGGCAGCACCGGGTAGTTGTCAGCGTCGGTCTGGTCCATGTATGCCCTGACCATTCCAACCACGACTGGATCAACCGCCTCAAGATGAGATGGATTTGCCGCCAGTTCGATTTGGATCGTGTGCCCGTCGGGGCTGGTGTGTGTGCCATCGAAGCCGAGGTGGTACTTCACATCTCCCGAACCTTGGATGTCGTCCTCGCCGACGGCCCCCTCAAATTCCCTGAACAAGTCGTTGTGTCGCTTGCCCATGATGTTGACAAGCACGTTCAGCCGACCCCGATGGGTCATCCCGATAACCGCGCGCTCCAGGCCATCACCAGCCGCCGCAGACAGGAGGGCATCAAGAATGGGGATCGTGCTTTCGACGCCCTCTAACCCGAACCGTTTCTGGCCCACGTAACGAGCCGCCAAGAACTTCTCTAGAGCTTCGGCCGCGCTGAGCCTTTCCAGAATGTGGTGCTGCTGATCCCGAGTGAACGAATAGGGGTTGCTTTCAACCTGCTCCTGAATCCACCGCTTCTGCTCTGGGTCGGCTATGTGCATGTATTCGATGCCGATCGTTCGGCAGTAGGCGTCTCGAAGCTCGCCCAGAATGTCACCCAGCTTCATCTGCTTTGCCGCACCACCAACCGAGGCATAGACCCCGGTCGTCGAGCCGGTGAGGAACTCACGATCCAGATCCCAAATTGTTAGCCCGAACGTTGCTGGATCCAGCTCGGGGTGCATGTCTGACGGACCGTCTGAAAGCGGGTTTGTATTCGCGATCATGTGACCACGCACCCGGTACTGATTGATCAGAGTGTTCACCGCCAACTGCTTCGCCATCGCACCGTCGGCGTCGTTGCCTTCTGTGGCCCCGTGATCAACGCGCCATTTCACCGCCTGGTACGGAACGTTCATGTCGGTGAAGATCTGATCGTAGAAGCCATGATCGCCAACGAGATACTCGTGGATCTTCCTGAGGAACATCCCAGATTCGGCCCCCTGAATTATCCTGTGGTCATACGTTGAGGAGATAGTCATCACCTTCGACAAGCCCAGCTGAGCCAGCATCTTCGGATCGGCCGCCGCGAACGCCGTTGGGAAACCAAGGCGACCCACCCCAACGATTACGCCCTGGCCCGGCATGAGTCGAGGCACTGACTGCACAGTGCCAATGGTGCCGACGTTCGTGAGGCTCACGTTGGCACCCATCAAATCGTCAACCACGATCTTGTTGTCACGAACCTTGCGGATCAGCGACTCGTAAGCAGCAACGAATTCAGCAAAGTTCATGGTTTCCGCTGCCTTGATCACAGGAACAATCAAGGTCCGCGACCCATCAGACTTCTGCTGATCAACAGCAATCCCAAGATTTACATGATCATTGCGAACCACCATTGGTTTACCGGCGGCGTCAGCTTCATAAGTGTCGTTCATTGCCTGAACGTCGGAAACAATTGCCCGCACGATCGCGTAACCAATGATGTGAGTAAAGCTGGACTTCCCCCCACGAACCCGGATCAGATGGTTGTTCAACACCTTCCGATTGATCTCGAGCAACTTTGCAGGCACCTCCCTGAAACTCGTAGCGGTAGGCACCCCCAAACTCAACTCCATGTTCGCAACGATCCGAGCCGCAGCGCCACGCAAAGGCTGGGCTCTGTTGTTTGGGTCGGCTGTCGCCTCCCGGCCTGCTCTACTGTTTGGGTCCGCTGTCGCGGACCGGCCTTCGGCCATCTGGGTTGGTTGGTTTGTGCCTGTCGCCTCTGGCGACAGGCCTACTGTCGCCTCCCGGCCTTCGGCCATCTGGGTAGGCTGCTCGGTGCCTGTCGCTTCTGGCGACAGGCTTGGCGCTCTGTTGTTTGGGTCGGCTGTCGCCTCCCGGCCTTCGGCCATCTGGGTAGGCTGCTCGGTGCCTGTCGCCTCTGGCGACACGCTTGGCGCTCTACTGTTTGGGTCGGCTGTCGCCTCCCGGCCTTCGGCCATCTGGGTCGTTTGCTCAGTGCCTGTCGCCTCTGGCGACACGCTTGGCAGTGCTGGCGACAGGCTTGGCAGTGCTGGCGGTGTCGCTGGAATCAGGCCGTTTTCCTCAAAGACCTGGCGCCATTCTGGCGAAACCGACTTTGGGTTGGCCAAGTACTGTTGTCGGAGTTCTTCTACAAACCAGTCGTTCGGGCCGGGCGCAGAAACTGAAGGTGTGGTTGCCACCTTGGCGAGCCTAGCTCCCCTTGCAAACGCGCGATGTTTGGCTGCATTGGCAAAACTGGCGAGGCCAACCCGCAAAGACTCAAGCCGAACTCACTAAAGTCTCACCCGTGCTGGTCGCAACCTGGAACGTGAACTCCCTCAAGGCCCGCCTGCCGCGGGTCGAGGATTGGCTCCAGCAGGTGAAACCAGACGTTCTCTGCCTGCAAGAAACCAAACTGGCGGCCGACGCCTTCCCGGCCCTTACCTTCTCGGGGTTGGGCTATGAGTCTGTCCACCACGGTCAGGGGCAGTGGAATGGCGTTGCCATCCTGTCAAAGGTCGGACTTGAGAGTCCAACCTTTGGGTTCGCCAAGGAAATCGAACCCGACCCAGACGCCCGCATCATTTCAGCCTCCTGCGGCAACGTAAGGGTGCACAGCATCTACGTACCGAACGGCCGAGAAGTCGGCCATGAGCACTACCAATACAAACTCTCGTGGCTGGCCAGGCTCAAGCAGCATCTGGAATCAACCACATCGCCCAGCCACGACGTGATCGTTGCGGGAGACTTCAACATCGCACCAACCGACGCAGACGTTTGGGACAAAGCCCTCTTTGACGGCAGCACACACGTCAGCCAGCCAGAACGAGACGCCCTGAAAGAGATTACCAACTGGGGTCTGGTGGACACCCTACGGCGGCGGTACCGGGGGGCTCAGATCTACAGCTACTACGACTACCGGGCCGGCCGTTTCCACAAACGGGAAGGCATGAGAATCGACTACGTAATGGCCAGCCAGTCCCTGGCAGACCGTGCCGTTTTCGACGTGATCGACCGTAACGGGCGAAAAGGAAAACTCCCAAGCGACCACTGCCCGATCGTAACCGTGTTTCGCAACGGGAGCCCTTGATTGATTCGCCATTTTGTAAGCGAGCGTCGGCCTGACAGGATTCTGAGATGCAATTGAAAATCGACTCCGAACGGGCCAGAACTTTCTTCGCCAAAGACAATCGCGAAGAGCTGGATCCTCAGCGCAGGGCTTCCTGGGATGTTGGTGACCTGATGCGCAAGATCATCGATCGCCTGGTCGACACCCGAGCCACCGCAACAGATCTCGATTTGATAGCAGAACAGTTGCAGTCAGTCGCCGACCGGTTGGGGCGTTTCAAGCACGGCCGCCGATACCTCGGCTACTCCGAAGCCTCAACGGTGGCTATCTCAGAGCACTCGCCACCCCTGGGCCATGCCGACTTCAGCCCAATGCTTGGCCGGGCAAACCCGCTGGCCCCTCCAATGGAGTTCACGATCGAGGGCTCCGTGCTGTGCTCTACGGTCACGTTCGGCCACGCCTACGAAGGCCCACCGGGCCACGTTCACGGCGGGATTGTTGCCGCCGCGTTCGACGAACTGCTGGGAGCCACCCAGGCAATGTCGGGCGCGCCCGGGATGACGGGCAGGCTGGTTATCAACTATCGGGCCCCCACGCCACTGCATGAACCACTCCGTTTCGAGTCAACCCTCGACTCCGTGGATGGTCGCAAGATCACCGCCAGCGGCCGGCTCTACTCAGACGATGTGCTCTGCGCCGAAGCCGAAGGGCTCTTCATCACCGTCGACTTCGCCAAGCTGGCCAACATGCGGGACCAGCGCGACGGCACAGATGGCGGTACAAACTAAGCGATGCTTTCCAGTTTGAGTCATAGCCAACTGCTGGTCTTCTGGGTCCAGCTGTTAGTCATCTACGCCGTTGCGCGCCTTCTTGGCGGCCTGGCTAGGCGAGTGGGCCTGCCTTCGGTTGTTGGCGAACTGGGCGCCGGAGTGCTGCTTGGCCCAACCGTTTTTGGCCTCGTCTGGTCTGACGGGTTCAGCTGGTTTCTCCCAGACTCCGAAGTTCAGTCAGCAATGCTCTTGTCTGTCAGCTGGTTCAGCGCCGCGTTCCTGCTGCTGGTGGCTGGCTATGAAACCGACCTGGGCCTGATTCAGCGGCTCGGACGAGCGGCCGCCCTTGTAACCGTTGGCAGCCTCGTGGTCCCCATGATCGGAGGTCTCGTTATTGGTTCACAGATCCCAAGCCAGTTTTGGGGCGAAGACGCCACCCGCCTGGTCTTCACCCTCTTCATTGGCGTAAGCGTCGCTGTTTCAGCCCTTGCAGTTGTCGCCAAAATCCTCGGCGACCTTGGTTTGATGCGGCGAGACGTCGGCCAGATCACAGTTGCGGTTGGCATGGCCAACGACCTGGTCGGGTGGGTGATTCTTGGTGTCATCGCCGGCCTGGCATCCGGCAAGGTTGACGCCGTTGGAGTTCTGCTAACCGTCGCTGGGCTTGGCGGTTTTCTCTTTGCCGCCCTCACCGTTGGACAGCGGGTGGTCGATGCGTCTCTCCGGGCTGTTCGCAGGGAAGGCCCCAACCTCCAAGGAGCGCTCACTGTCAGCCTGGGTGCCATGTTCGTCTTTGGGGTGAGCACCCAATGGCTTGGGGTAGAGGCAGTGCTCGGAGCGTTCGTTGCCGGCGTGGTTCTCGCCCGATCCCGCTATCGCCAGGTGGAAAGCCAGCACGTAATCGAAGACCTCACCGCAGTGGTGTTCGCTCCGCTCTTCTTTGCAACCGCCGGCCTTCGGTTGGATCTTGGCCTGCTTAGGGGCGAGGCCCTTATGTGGGCTCTGTTGCTGCTGGCTGTGGCCATCGGGCTGAAGTTCCTTGGTTCTTTCATCGGCGCCAAGATGGCAGGCCTCACCACACAGGAAGGTTTGGTGCTTGGCGCAGGGCTGAACGCCAGGGGAGCGCTCGAGATCATCATTGCCACCGTTGGCCTATCGCTCGGGGTGTTCAACGACACTTCATTCACAATGATCGTGATGATTCCGTTGGTCACGTCTCTGTTTGCCTCCATTGCGGTGCGACGATTCAGCCACAACCTGGAAGGCACAACAGCCGAACGCGAACGCCTGGCCACCGAGGCGGCAATGAGCAAGAACCTCGTTGTGCGCAGCGGCCGTCTGCTGTTGCCAATTAGCGGTCAGCCAAGTTCAATCGTTGCGGCCCAGGTGGCGCACTTTGTGTGGCCAGAAGGGGTGGCAGCAACCGTGCTTGGGGTTGGCGACGGTGATGAGTCCCTGAACCTGGAAGCGATTGAAAATGTTCTCTTCGGCCGAGAACTGGTTGTCAGCAGAGTTGACTCAGAAGAGATTGCCGAGCGGATGATTGCTGAATCCAAGCTTGGGTACGGTGCAATCGTGGTTGGTGTTGATGATGCGGCCGACGACGGCTCATTCGTTTCCCACATGGTTGATCAAATCCTTGGTGAGTTGCACATACCGATGGTGCTGGTTCGAGGAGCCCGCAACCAGGAAGGACGCCTGCCAGGGATCTTTGCCAGAGCGTTGGTTCCAGTTGTTGGAAACCAATCTTCCAGAGCAGCCCAGGAAGTGGCAGGCAATCTTTCGAACCGGCTTGGCACCGAAATGCTTCTCAGCCACGTTGTTTATGCGCCAGAGCCTCCCCGCCGAAGGGTTGGTTTGCTGACGCGAGCAACAGCGGTGCTTACAGATGATCGCGTTTCGGACATAGACGTGGGGCGACGAGTCCTTGACCAGGCCGCGGCGAACGCGAAAGAGATGCGAGCGAACTACCGAACAGAGCTCCGTTTTTCGGCCTCACCTGGAGACGACATGCTTCGTCACGCCAGCCAGGCCGACGCCGACCTGATCGTGCTAGGGGCTCAGCTTCGCCATCTCGAAGGCCGGCCGTTCCTGGGTCAGAACGTCGAATACATTCTGCGCAACGCCCTGCAAACGGTAGTGGTTGCAGTAACTGTTTAATTGGGGTCTGTGTAATTGGGGTCTGCTGTCGCAGACCCGGCTTCGCCCATCCGGGTCACAAGGTGGGCTGCGTGCCGACGCCGTCGCCAACGCGTAACCGAGCCGGAGCGAGATTTTGGAGGCTTGTACCCCTAGAAAAGACCGATACAGGCCTCCAAAATCTTCCGAGAGGGGGAACTGGCATGGATTAGGTGCGTTTTCGCCACTATTCCATGCCAGTTCGGCGCTGTCGCCGGGTCACATGTTCGCTGCGTGCCGACGCCGTCGCCAACGCTTTACTGGCTTTGCTTCAGTAGGTCAAGGATTTCGGTGCCGAACCGTTCCAGCTTGGCTGGCCCTATTCCCGGCATGCCTGCCAGCTGAGCCTTGGTTGTCGGCTGCCGTTTGGCGATTGCTCTAAGCGTCTTGTCGTTCAGGATCACATAAGCGGGAACGTCGGCCGCTCTGGCCTTATTCAGGCGCCAGGCCCGCATCGCATCAAAGACGGGGTCGTCAACCGGGTTCTGCTCGGCTGAACTTGCCCGCCCGACCTTTGGCAGAGCGGCCCTGGACTTACCAACCTGCGCTTTCCAGTCCACCGGCTTGTAGCCCCGCCGAAGATGCTCGATTGCAGACTGCAACCCGTCCAACTGCACAGACGGCTGACGTTTCCGTGCGTTCACCCCGAAGGTTCGCTCGGCTGCCCAAGAAAGGTGCAGCTCTTTTCGGGCTCTGGTGATTGCGACATACAAGAGCCGTCGTTCCTCGGCTAACTGCGCCCCAGTTTTGGCATAGCTGATTGGCATGTACCCCTTCTCCAATCCGGCGACATGCACCACCGACCATTCCAAACCCTTGGCTCCGTGAAACGTTGCCAACTCAACAGCATCGGCGTCGGTGTCAACTTCGGACGCCTGCAAAGTAGCGATCCACGCCAGCAGACCAGGCCCCGTGGGGTGTGAGTCCATGGCCAGATACTCATGAACCAACCGGCTGAGCGCACCCAGGTTTTGGCGTCGTTCAACCTCGTTCACGTTGACCGTGCCGGGCTTTCCACCCCGACGGCTGGGAGCTGGCCGCTGATCGGCAGCTTCCAACTCTTCGATCGAGTCGTCATTCTCTGGATCCTTCGCCCTGACCTCATCTCGTTCTGAGTCGGCTGCGATGGACTGGTCAAGCTCCAGCAGGGCCCGCCGCAAATCGATGCCTTGACGGCCAAGCGCCCTTAGTTCGGCCCGCACCTCGGGTGAAGACAGCGGACCCCGCCCGCCCCTTACCTTGGCCGGAACCCCAACGTCGTTGAGGGCCTGCTCAACCAGAACCAGCTGGGCGTTTGTGCGAACCAGCACCGCCTGATGGCCCCACAGGGTGTCTGCGTGTTTTGCCTCCTTGATCTGCTGGGCTATGCCTGCGGCCTCGGACACATCGTTGCTATAGGTCCGAAGCGTTGGCACCAAACCGTCTGGCTGATGCGGAATCAGCTGCCCGGCCTTGCCCTCAAGTGCAGCTGTGGCCAGCGTGAGAACCTGAGGGGTTGACCGGTAGTTGTCGACCAGTCGGATCACCTTCGCGTTCGGTTCCCTCTTGGAAAAGTTGACCAGCAGGTTCGGGTCGGCACCGTTCCAGCCGTAGATGGCCTGGTTCGGATCGCCAACAATGAACACATCGTCGGAGTCTCCCCGCCAGGCCCGTAGCAGTTCGAACTGAAGAGGGTTGACGTCCTGGAACTCATCGACATACAGATGGCGGTGACGCCAGCGAACAGCTGCTGCATAGTCTGGGTCTTCGTGCAGGTCTCTTATGGCCAGCGCCAACAGATCGTCGAAGTCAACCACCCTGCGCCTGCGCTTCTCTTGTTGGAAGCGAACCATCAGTTCGGCGAACTGTTCGGCTGGCATCGGCGGGGTTCGCCCTGCCAGCTCGGCCGCCCCCGCATAGTGCTCGGGGGCCACCAGCCTGGCCCTTGCCCATTCGATCTCGCCAACAACGTCAAGTAACTCAACGCCCTTTTGGCGGCCGAGCAGTTGGGCAACAAAACGGGCCTTGCGGTCAAGCATTGCCGGCGGGGCGACGTTGCGTTCGGCCCATCTTTGGCGCAGTTGGTTTAGCGCAACCCCGTGGAACGTTCCGGCCACCACGTCTCCCCGAAGGCCGCTGAGGCGAAGCCGAGAGCGCAGCTCGCCCGCTGCTTTCCTAGTGAAGGTAAGGGCCAGCACGCGAGCGGGTTCGGTTTGACCATCGGCAACTCGGTATGCGATTCGTCTGGTAAGAACGCGGGTTTTTCCCGACCCAGCGCCCGCCAGCACAACGATGGGTCCTCCCGATGTTGTGACCGCCTCCAACTGTCGATCGTTCAGCCCTGCAATCAGGTCGTCGGCGTCCACGGGCCCAATCTACCCGCGGTGTGTGACAGCGGATTCAATGCCGGTATGTGCCAGGGCTTGGGCGGATCGCAGTTTCGCTCTGTCGCCTCGCTCTTTGGCCGCCAGGGGCTAGTCTCGCCGCCGTGGGATACCCAAGGAACCTTCTCAACGATGCCGAGGTCATCGTTCTGGACCTCCGCCCTCACTGGTGGTTCTTTGCCAAGCCGCTGTTTCTGCTGATCGTAGCTATTGCCCTTGGTGTGGTGGCCCTCGCCTTCGATGCTCCCAGTGCTGCGAACCTGATTGTGGGTCTGGCAATCGTGGTTGCAATCATTTGGCTTGGTGTCAGGTACGTGGTTTGGGCCACCACCAACTTTGTAGTCACATCGGATCGACTGATTTCGCGTTCTGGGGTGCTTACCCGCCAGGGCATTGAGATCCCGTTGGAGCGAATCAACACTGTGTTTTTTCGCCAGAACCTTTGGGAACGATTCATCAGGTCGGGCGACTTGGAGATTGAGTCGGCCAGCGAGCAAGGCAGCTCAAAGTTCACCGACATTCGGCGCCCGTTGAATGTGCAGAACGAGATCTACCGCCAGATGGAAGGCAACGAGAACCGCAAATTCGACCGGGTCGGCAAGAACCTCAGCGGCCCCGGTCTGTCAATCCCCGAACAAATCGAAAAACTCGACGAGCTTCGCCGCAACGGCGTGCTGACCGACGAAGAATTCGATTCCAAGAAGGCAGAACTGCTGCGGCGCTTGTAGACGTCTAGGCGGGGTGAGGCCTCGTTTCCCTCAGAACGAGGCCTCACCGCAGCCTGCACAGGGCACTGGGCCAAAGTGAGTGCAGTGATCTGTCCAGCCGTGAGCGTCGCGGTAGCGGAGCTTGTGCTCACCGAAAGGATCGTGGTTCCAGCCAGGGGCTGAAGCTTGATGAAGTTGTGCTGCGGTCTTGGCGTTGATTGTGGCTGGCCTCATCGGGGTCCCCTCCGGTTTGTTGTATGAGATGAGGATGACCGCGAACTCGACGGCACAAATCGGGGATGTCCCCCCACTGCTGGGCCAGCGTGGGGGATTCAGCGAGATTCGATGGCTGCGGCAATCGCCAGGCAACTGCGGGCGTTGTCGACGTGCAAATTCTCGATCATTCTGCCATCCAAGGTGACGACGCCCAGGCCTCGCGCTTCGGCCTCTTCGAAGGCCTCGATCACACGCCGGGATTGCTCTATCTCTTGCGCCGCGGGAGACCAAACGCGGTTGCACGGCTCTACCTGAGAAGGGTGGATCAGCGTCTTACCGTCGAAGCCAAGCTGCGCCCCCTGCTTGGCCTCTTCCAGGAACCCCTCAGGGTCCTTCACGTTGTTGTAGACCCCGTCAAGAATCACCTTGCGTTCGGCCCTGGCTGCCAGCAGTGCAGCGGCCAGGTGAGGCACAAGCGCATCCCGACCAGGAGCAAGTGGGGCCCGTAGCTCCTTGGCCAGGTCGTTGGTGCCCATAACCAAAACCGACACCCTGGGATGGGAAGCAATCTGCCTGGCGTCAAGGATGGCCCTTGGCGTTTCAAGCATGGCCCACACGCTCATCTGCGGCGGCGCTCCAGCGGAATCCATGGCGGCGGAGACCTGGTCTATCTGGGCGATCGAATCAACCTTTGGGATCACAACAGCCGCGGCGCCAGAGGTGGCAGCGGCGGCCAGGTCTGCTGCACCCCAAGGGGTGCCAAGGTCGTTGCAGCGAATGGTTAGCTCGCGATGGCCGTATTGGCCGCTGCTTGCGGCGGCAACGGCTTTGGCTCTTGCTTCTGGCTTGGCATCAGGGGCAACCGCATCTTCGAGGTCGAAAATAATCGCGTCTGCGTCTATGCCCTTTGCCTTCTCCAGCGCCCGCTCGTTGGCGGCAGGCATGTACAGCACGCTTCGTCGAACCGTTTGCGCAGTCTGATTGGTTGGCGAAGAACCTGTCATCAAGAGCTCTCGGCGAAGCCGTAGGCCTTGGCCAGTTCGGGATCTCGGGCCGCCAAATCGCGGGCCAGGCCAACAACAACGTGGCATTGCTTGACCGACGCGTCGTCTTCCATCTTGCCGTCAAGCATCACTGCGCCGGTGCCGTCGCCCATGGCGTCGATCACTCGCTGCGCTCTGGCAACGGCTTCGGGGGTTGGGCTGAACACCCTGCGGGCGATATCGATCTGAACCGGGTGAAGAGACCAGGCACCAACGCAGCCAAGCAGGTAGGCGTTGCGAAACTGGTCTTCGCAGGCAACGGTGTCGGTTATGTCGCCAAATGGGCCGTAGTAGGGGAGGATTCCGTAGGTGCCGCACGCATCAACCATTCTGGCGATCGTGTAGTGCCACAGATCCTGCTGGGAGGTGGCCCGAGGGCCGGTGATGTCGGGCTTTCCGTCTTCGCCAACGGCCGGGTCGTTGCGGACGAGGTAGTCGGGGTGCCCGCCGCCAACTCTGGTGGTTTTCATTCTTCGGTTGGCCGCCAGATCAGCTGGCCCTAGCGATAGGCCCTGCATCCGGGGCGAGGCACCGCAGATCTCTTCAACGTTGGCCACCCCACGCGCCGTTTCAAGGATGGCGTGAACCAACAGGGGAGTGGAAAGCTTGGCTTTGGCCTCCAGTTGGGCCAGCAGCCGATCCACATAGTGAATGTCTTCGGGCCCCTCCACCTTTGGGATCATGATCACGTCCAGCTTGTGGCCAATCTCGGCTACAAGCGTGCAGATGTCGTCAAGAAACCATGGCGAATCCAGGCTGTTCACCCGGGTCCAGAGCTGGGTGTCTCCCATGTCAACCGTTTGGCCGACATGAACCAGGCCGGCCCTGGCTGCCTCTTTGTCCGATGCGGGAACGCCGTCTTCCAGGTTGCCAAGGAGCACGTCGACCTTGGGGGCGATTTCTGGCACCTTTGCAACCATCTTCTGATTCGACGGGGGAAAGAAGTGAATCATCCGTGAAGGCCGGAACGGGATCTCCCGAACGGGTTGGGGAGCCCCCATTGCCAGTGGTTCGAAAAAGTCCTTTGCGCTGCGCACGGTTCCCAAGTTAGGCCCGGCTGGGAACAGAGACCACCTGAGCTGGTGAGAATGCGGGCCGGGCGGCTAGGTAATTGACCACTCCACCAGCTGGCCGATGATGTTGTCTGTCAATCCGGCAGCTGTTGCCACGGCCAGCATGGCTAGGACGCCTGCCCCGGCGAACAGCATCACGGGCCTGGCCAGGATCAAGGCAGGGCTGGGAATCAGATGCAGCACGGCGCCAAGCAGCAGCACCGGAGCAAGCACCCCAGCCATGTAAACAGCGGTGAGGCCAAACCCCGAAGCTCCGCGGTCTGGCAGCTCAGCAAGCAACGCCCCGAATTCGGTGCTCACGCACGGCTCCCACAGAACACCCGTGGCGATACCCGTCAGTAGTCCGCCTGCTCCCGAAACAAGGTTGAGTCTCCGCACCAGCGGAATCACCAGCAGCACAACCGAGACGGCAAGCAGCAACGCAACCAGGCCAAGTGGTAAGTCCCCACCTCGGCCCGAGAACCTCAGCCAAGCGAACACTAAGGAGCCAGCAACGAACCCCGATAGTGCCGAGTTCGATTCTTGTCTGGCAGCAATTGCGGCTGCCGCCCCCGGGATCAGGAGAATCAGCGAGCACGGCAGAAACGCCGACTCGAAGCCTTCGAGCAGAAGCGGTATCACGGCCCGTTCTGGATGAGGTAGGCCACCGTTGCGTTCAGATCCTCATAGGCCCCTTCGCCAATGCGGTCGAACCGAATTTCGCCGTTCTGATCAAGCACGAAAGTTCGGGGCCAGAACCTTCGTCCCTCCTGCCAGCTGCGGAAGTTCTTCTTCTCGGTGTCAAGAGCTATGGGCCAGGTGACGTTTAGATCGATAGCGGCCTGTTGAATCGTGACCGGATCCTTTTCGAAATCGAACTCGGGGGAGTGAACCCCAATCATCTCCAAACCCTGCGGTTCGAACTCTGCGTACAGGGCTGAAAGATTCGGGATCGTGCGCTTGCAGTTGATGCAACTCAACGTCCAGAACTGCACCACCCGAACGGTGCCGTCAAAGTCTGAGAAGGCGGTGGCGTCGCTTTGCAGCCAACCGTCGAGCTCGACGAGGTCTCCTGCCTGGCCGAAGAACGGCGGTGTTTCGGAACGAGGGGCGGTGCCTGCGGCTTTGGTTGGCGGTTGGTCGGCTGCTGGTTGCTCAGCAGCAGGTTGGGCGACAACCTCAGCGTCGTCTCCAGCCCCCAGGTTGGTGGCCACCAGCCCAACAGCGGCGACCACAATGACAAAGATGGCTATCCACTGGCCGCGTTTCATGGTGAGACCTTCATGTTGGCCACTCGTTTCATAGGGAGATGGGGGATGTCGTCTTCACTGAATTCGTCGCCGTCCAAGGCGAACCCCAGCCGTTCATAGAAGGACCGAAGATGGGTCTGAGCATCGAGGTAAACCTCAACCGGGCCAAGGTGGATCAGCGCGGCGTCCATTAACTGTGACGCCAGGCCCGAACCGCGCCTGTCGCCCCGGGTAGCCACTCTGCCGATCTTTCGCCCGGCCGGGTGGGCCAGGATTCGGAGAGCGGCAGTGATACCAATGCTGTCGCTGAACCACAGGTGCTCGGTGCTTGACAGCAGGTCTTGCCCGTCGGTCTCTTGGTAGGGGCAGTTCTGTTCAACAACGAACACGTCCACCCGCAGCGTCAGGAGCTCGTAGAGCTGGCTTGCGGTGAGATCGGGGCCTGCCACAATCTGCATGCCAACAAGTTAGGGCCAGAGTGGAGCCAGAAGGGGCCAACCAGGGATCGTTATTCAGATGTTAAGTGTTCGTTCAGAGCGTCACTTCGATCACAAAAGGGAGTTCCTGGCCGAACTGGCATGGATTAGTGGCGAAAACGCACCTAATCCATTCCAGTGCGCCCTCGTCACTCTTCACATCGGGTGCGCACGAGACCAGAGAAGTCGGGTTCGGCATACCTGCGCCACAGTAACCAGACGTCGGTGGGCTGAAGTACGTTGAGTGGATGGGTCCACTTCAGGGAGTAACGATCATTGAGTTGGCAGGGATAGGCCCCGGCCCGTTTGCGGGGATGATGTTGTCTGACATGGGCGCCACCGTTGTGCGTGTCGACCGGGCAGGCGCGGTGAGGGGCGGTGACCCGGCCGATCCGCCGAAGGATTCCTTGGGCAGGGGCCGGCTGTCTGTTGGGGTCGACCTGAAGCACCTTGACGGACTAGAGACAGTTCTGAAAATGGTTGAGGGCGCAGATGCATTGATGGAGGGATTCAGACCCGGAGTTACCGAACGCCTTGGCATCGGCCCCGAAGCTTGCCTGGCCAGGAACCCGAAGCTTGTTTATGGCCGAATGACAGGCTGGGGCCAGGACGGCCCATACGCATCGTCTGCGGGCCACGACATCAACTACATCGCCCTGGCAGGGGCTCTTGAGTCAATCGGTAGGGCAGGCGAGGCCCCTGTTCCTCCGCTCAACTTGGTTGGCGACTTCGGCGGCGGCGGCATGTTCCTGGCGTTCGGGATGGTGTGTGCGCTATTCGAGGCCGAACGGTCTGGCCGGGGCCAGGTGGTTGATGCTGCGATGGTTGACGGGGCCGCCACGTTGATGTCTATGTTCTGGGGGTTGAAAGCAATGGGTTTCTGGGAGCCCGGTAGGGGAACGAACATGCTTGACACCGGCGCCCCCTTTTATGAGGTGTACGAGTGCTCAGACGAGAAGTTCGTTTCGATCGGGTCTATCGAGCCGCAGTTCTACGCCGAACTGTTGGAGCTCTCTGGCCTTGGTGCCGATGACACCTTGCCTGCGCAAATGGATCGGGCCAAGTGGCCCGAGACGAAGGAACGGTTCGCCAAGCTCTTCAAAACCAAGCCAAGAGAAGAGTGGTGCCACATCATGGAGCACACCGATGTGTGTTTCGCTCCGGTGTTGACAATGGAGGAAGCAACCGAGCATCCCCACAACGTTGCCAGAGGAGTGTTCACCAATGTTGGCGGAATGACCCAGCAAAGCCCGGCGCCGCGCTTCAGCCGAACCGAAGCCGAGATTCAGGGCCCCGCCGCTCACCCGGGCCAGCACACCAACGAAGTGCTGGCCAAGCTGGGACTCGACGAGGCGCAGATCGCCAGCTTGCGCGAATC
The DNA here is from genome assembly GCA_003231975.1 of Acidimicrobiia bacterium. Lineage (GTDB taxonomy): Bacteria > Actinomycetota > Acidimicrobiia > Acidimicrobiales > SZUA-35 > SZUA-35. The sequence continues at coordinate 3,961 of QIKW01000094.1, read as the reverse complement.
CGGAGCCGTTGCCTAAGGCCCTTCCCGTAGGCTGAGCGAATGGGAACCCTCGTTTGTTTTCACGCTCATCCCGACGATGAATGCATCACCACCGGAGGCCTGATGTCGCTGGCCGCCGCGGCTGGTAGTCGGGTTCTGCTGGTTTGTGCAACGCGAGGCGAAGAAGGCGAGCCGGTCGAGGGGGTTCTGGCCAAAGACGAGGAACTGGGGGATCGCCGGATGGCCGAATTGGCCCTGTCAGCCCGCATCCTGGGCGCCGAAGAACCGCACTGGCTTGGTTATGAGGACTCGGGAATGATGGGCGAGCCCGCCAACGACAATCCCGGGTGTTTCTGGCAGGCCGACGTGGAAGAGGCAGCGAAACGACTGGCGATCATTCTCACCGAAGTCGACGCATCGGTTCTCACCATTTATGACTCGCATGGCACCTACGGTCACCCAGACCACATCCAGGTGCATCTGGTTGGCCTGCGCGCCGCAAAAATAGCCGGGATTGAGAACGTGTTTGAGGCCACAGGAAATCGCACTCGTTTCCTGGAGTCAATGGCAAGCCCAGACCCGGCAATGGTTGAGTTAATGAAAGACGGGCCAGACGCGGCCGATATGGAAACGTTCGGAACGGCCAGAGACGACCTGAGCTATGAAATTGACGTCTCGGCTGTGATAGACACCAAACGCAAGGCAATGATGGCCCACGCCAGCCAGATAGGCCCAGACAGCTTCTTCCTGGCGATGCCACCAGAGGCCTTTGTCGAGGCGTTCGGCATCGAATCGTTCAACATTCCGGGCCGCACCAACACAGGCGGGCCCGAAATGGTGAACTTGTTGCCGGGCTTGTAGCCCCGCCGGGGTTAGGCCTCGAACTTCAGAGAAATGTTCACCTTCGCCCGGTAAGCGGTAACGGCGCCGTTCTCGATCACCATGTCCAACTTGTCTACCTCAGCCACCCGCAAATCTCGCAGGCTTTGGCCAGCTCGAGCGACCGCGGTGGACGCTGCATCCTCCCAGCTCTCGGTACTCGTTCCAACCAACTGGATCACCTTGTAAACACTGCCAGCCATAACTGTCTCCTGTCTTTGCGGATGAGGCAGCCTTTCCCGGAAACGGGGCCACGTCAACCGGATCGGGCGAACTCGGCCTCGTCGAAGCCTTCCAAGTCGCCAGCGCCTCGGAACACATGACTTAGGCCGTCGCTGCGAACTAGGATGGCGGGCCCGGCTTTTTCGCCCTGAGGGCCGCCCATTCGCAGACGATACGGAGACTGCTCGATTGGGGTCCACTCCCCGGTTCGATAGATCAGTTCCCAATCCAGGTCAGTGCTTTCGGGCCTCCTGGCAACCACCAAATCCCCGCCTTGGCCTCGAATAGAACGCCCAGAGATTGAAAGATCCCAGATCACGTAGCGCTGATGCTGCATGACCTGCACCTTAGGGTTGCCGAGCACGGATGGTTCAGCTCAGATATATGCCGATCGTGCGTTTGACCGAGGTACGCGCTAACGTTTGACGCGTGGCTGATCGAACCGCGCTGCGGCTGGACGAGGAAGCATCCGCTGATCTCGCATTCCTGTCTTCCATCTACGGCACGCAGACCGCGGCGGTCAAGCATGCGCTGGCCCAGCTCGCCAGACGCGAACGGCTGCTCGAGAACATGCGGATCTTTGTCGCCGAGACCGAGGCGGACTCAGGTGCTCTCACCGAGCAGGAGCTTGATGCCGCCAGGCAGCTATTCCGGTGATCGTTGACGCCGGGCCACTCATAGCGGCCGACCGCAACAGGCGGGCGTTTGCCGCGCTGGTTCGAGCCGCTGAGGAGCACGGGGAAATTCTCCGAACCACTGAGGCCATAGTTGCTCAGGTGTGGCGTAGCCATCGTCAGGAGAATCTGGCGGCGGCGCTTTCTGCCTTGGAAATTGTGGATTCCTTCGGGAGTGGCCGCCGCGTTGGCGAGCTGCTCGCCCAATCAGGCACGAATGATCCGATCGACGCTCACATCGTCCTTCTTGCCAGAGCCACAAATGAAACGGTGTTGACCAGCGATCCAGACGACATTGAGAAGTTGGCGGCCCTCTCGGGCGTTCGCACAGTCAAGTGGGAGTACTACGCCTTGGATCACTGATGGTGGTTGTTTGACCACTAATGGTGAGATCGGCCGCTACGCACCCATGTCCTCAGGGTTCTTCTTGGGGGAACTCTCGGGGTTTTCCCGTTTGGCAGGGTTGTGTTCGGGTAGACAATCATAATAGATCGGTGGAGTGTCCGATGGGCAGGCAGCGTTTTGGGGTTTTGGGGTTGGTTGGTGTGCTGGTTTTGTCGGTGTTGGTGGCTGTGCCTGCGTCTGGGCCTGTGGGGGCGACGTCTGATTTGACGCCGGTTTGTGTTGGGGTGGGTTCTGAGGTGTTGGCTGACGGGCCGGTGTTGTATTGGCCCTTTGAGGGGTCTGATCGGTTGACTGATGTGGTGGCTGGTGTTGACCATTGCGGCTCCTGGCGGGGTGTTTGACAGCGATCTGGGTACTTCGCTGGTGGCTGAGCCTGGGGTGATATTCGGGTTCGGGGGCCTGGCCCCCCGGGTTGATGTTGGGGCTTTGTTACCGACGGGGGAGTTCACGATCGAGTTCTGGTCTCGTTTCGTGGATCCGATAATGACTTCTGTGCCTGCGGGGTCGACGCGTGAGGGCGGTTTGGCTGCCCAGTTTGATGGCTCTAAGCAGTTCGATTTCGGGATTGGTGGCGTGGCTGGCACTTCGGGTGTGAGAATCAAACCCGCTGGCAGTTTTGAGGGCACTGTGTTCAGCGAGACCGGGTTCGACACTACCTTTGGCGGATTTTCCAGAAGTTCGGGGTTGTCTCACTGGGTCCTTCGCCGCGAGGTAGTGGTAGCGCCCGGCGACACTGAGGCCTTTGTTGAGTTGTCGGTGTTTCGTGACGGTGTGTGGGTGGATTCTTCGGGTTCGGGGGTGGGTGACGTTGTTTATGACGGCTCAACGATTGTGTTCCCTACTGGTTTGGATGTTGATGAGGTAGCTGTTTATGACAAGGCGTTGAGCCCGACCCGGATTTCGGCTCATTATGAGGCTGGGGTGTGTGTGCCGGAGCCGTTTGGGCCCGGCCCTGGCGACCCGTGTTTGGGGTTGAGTTCAGCGGTGTTGGCTGACGGGCCGGTGATGTATTGGCCGTTCAACGCCACCAATCCGTTGGTTGACGCTGTTTCGGGTTTGACTATTCAGGCCCCGTCTGGTTTCACCAGAAGCAGTTTCGCTACCTCGGTTACTGCTGAGCCTGGGGTCAGATTCAACTCTGGGGGGTCACGTGTTGAGGTTGAGGTTGGCGGCTTGTTGCCTACGGGGGATCTCTCTGTCGAGTTTTGGGCCAGGCGGCCGTTGGAGCGGCTCGGGTTTGCAGGCAATTTTCAGATTGGGGCTGAGGGCCCTGGTGGTTTGCGGATCAATCCGGGGTTCCTGGGCTACACAGCCAGCGCGTCTGCTGGGTTCGCTCCCGGTTTCGGCGGGTTCGGCAACGTGTTCGGTGGCGTTTCGGCTAGCAGCGGGTTAGCGCAGTGGGTGCTGACACGTGACGGGAACGCGGTGGAGGTGTTCCGAGATGGAGAACCAGTCCCGCTATCACGAATCTTTGGCGCCTCGGGCCCAATGCCCTATTTCAGTTCACGGATTGTGTTCCCCACCGGCATGGTCATCGATGGCCTCGCCATCTATGACGCCGCCCTCACCGCCCAACAAATCGCAACCCACTACAACCAAGGCCGCTGCGAAACCGACACCGGGCCACCGCCGCCGACTCCTGTATGTGAGGGTTTGTCTCTGGTTGAGTGTTATGCGCCGGAGGTTCGGTTTCATCCTGATGAGGATTTCTAGCAACGAGTAACTGACAACTGGCACAAAGCAGAGAGAACGTTTGGATGAAAATCAGTTGCGTCGAGCCTTTGTTCGGATGGGTGCGCACC
>QIKW01000062.1 GCA_003231975.1 Acidimicrobiia bacterium | reverse complement strand
GAAGCGATCGCAGACCCTCCGGCACCTGTCCAACGCCGTCGTATTGGCCGAGCATAGCCAGCGGCATCGGAACCACCAGAAACACATCACCCCTAACTGTCTCGCCGCTGATCCCGCACGCTTGGTAGAAACCGACCAGATCCCCACCGGCATCCCTGTTATGGCGGACTCTCATGAGACTGAGGTGAGGCTGAGTCTCACCAGGCCCCGGTTCACCGCCCTGCTTCTGAGAAGCAGCCGGCCACTCATCACAATCAGACAAGATCTTGTCCTCACCTTGCGGTTTTTCCTTACCTTCGCATTTGTAGGGTTTCGTTGGATCCTTCAACCACCTCCGATCATTTGGTGGTTGTTCGCGGTTGAGGACGACCCATTGGGCCTGCGGCAGGCCCGGGTTTGCCTGTGGAGCTGTCCCTTGGTAGTCGGCCTGGTTCAGGCCTGGGGTGCCTTTGATGACTTGGTTGATGTGGACGGTGGCTTCACGCATCGGCAAACCCTTGGCCCACGTGCCTGCGCCTGGGATGTAGATAGGGATGAACTCACAAAGATGCTGGTCTTCACCGTTGATGATGACTGTCGCCCCGTCCTGTACCGCTCCCGCTGGCACGTAGTTGGTCATCACCTGGGTCTGCAATGTTGGGTCAGCCATTTCAGCAACACACGTCTCGATTGCCCGCTCAGCCATGTTGCGGGCTTCGTCTTCGTTCTCCGGATCGGCAAGAGCATCAATGATGGCATCCATGCCGACGTTGGCCCGGAAATTTTGTGCCTCCCTCTTATCGCAGCCAGGGTGCCCGTGCTGGGCTGATAAAGCCAGGCGGCGGCTCATAGCGTTCGAAATAGGCCGGGGTGGCCCCAGCGGCCACAAGGTGTGGCCTCAGCTCAGTAAGCAACTGATCGAGGTCTAGGCCAGGACTCGGGCTGATGCCGTCGCCGTCACGCGCCCTAGATTTATGTATCGAAAAGGCGCCGAGTTTGAAAGCGGCCAGTTGCCACCGGAGACAGTCGATGAGGGAGTTTCCGATGCGACCCCAGACGTCATCAACGCCTTGGAACTCGAACTGGACCAGACGCCCAGCGAGCGGGCCGCTGCACTCGTAAAACGTCACACGGGGGGGGCCCAAGAGAGAACAAGCAGATCACCCTCAGGAATCTCGCCGTACCAATGCTGGGGATCTGGCCCAGTTTCGGATTCAATCTCCTTGAGCTCCTTCAACGACGCCAGACTCGCTCTAGTGTTCTCGGTTATTAAGTCGATTGGTGTCACCTCAAAGATACCAATCCGCCCTCCTCGGGTGATGGAATACAGGGCCCGAACCTCTTCAGGCAACGCGAAACCCAGGCCGGCCTCAGCCGCAGCCATCTCCTCCTCGGTAGCAGGGGGCGGCAACGGCTTCAATGGCGCGGGCGACGCCTCCTGCATTGTCTGTCGAAGCTCGGCAACCAAACCTCTCAGCTCGTCGTCAATCATGTTGGTCGCTCCTCAATCGGCGGCCTTCTCATGCTAAGGACATATCCGAAGCGATCGCTGACCTGTTGGCACCTTGTCGGTCACGTCGAATTGGTTGAGCATCGCTGGGGGCATCGGGATCGCCAAGAACACATCCTTGTCTTTCACCTTGCACGCAGCGTAGAAGCCGCCCAGGTCCCCGCCTGCTCGTTGGTTGTGGAGCGAGCCAATGATGCTTAGGTGAGGCTGGACAACACCAGGGGCGGGTTCACCGCCCTGGGTAGTTGAAGCGGGGGGCCACTCATCACAATCCGCCACCTTCGTCACTCCTTCGCATTTGTAGGGTTTATCCTCGTCTTTCAGCCACTTCCGATCGTTTGGTGGTTTTTGGCGGTTGAGGACAACCCACTGGGCTTGCGGCAGGCCCGGGTTCACCTGGGAGGGGCTGGCTCCTGGGTAGAGGGCTTGGTTTACCCCTGGGGTGTTGTTGATTACTTGGCTGATGTGGACGGTGGCTTCACGCATCGGAAAACCCTTGGACCGTGTGCCCGCGCCTGGGATGTAGATGGGGATGAACTCACAAAGATGCTGATCTTCACCGTTGACCGTGACTGTCGCCCCGTCCTGCACCGCTCCCGCTGGTACGTAGTTGGCTATCACCTGGGTCTGCAGCGTTGGGTCAGCCATTTCAGCAACACACGTCTCGATTGCCCGCTCAGCGATGTTGCGGGCTTCGTCTTCGTTCTCCGGATCGGCAAGAGCCGCGATAAGGGCATCCATGCCGACGTTGGCCCGGAAATCTTCGTGCCTCCCTCTTATCGCAGCCAGGGTGCCCGTGCTGGGCTGATAAAGCCCGGCGGCGGCTCATAGCGTTCAAAGTAGGCCGGGGTGGCGCCAGCGGCCACGAGGTGTGGCCGCAGCTCAGTAAGCAACTGGTCGAGGTCAAAGTCGCTTACCACATGCACGGCGATGTCGTCCTCCCTGAATGGCCACACCTTGAGTGCTCCCATCCGGAAGGCGGCCAGTTGCCACCGGAAACAATCGATGAGGGAGTTTCCGATACGACCCCAAACGTCACCAACGCCTTGGAACTCGAACTGGACCAGACGCCCAGCGAGCGGTCCGCTGCACTCATAAAACGTCACGACGGGGGGGTCCCAGGAGACTACAAGCAGATCACCCTCAGGAATCTCACCATACCAATGCTCGGGATCTGGCGCCCCAGATATCAATTCCATCTCAACCAACGACTCCAGGTTATCGGCGGTGCACTCGGCCACCATGTCGATCGGAGTCACGTCAAAGACACCGATCCGGCCTCCCCGGGCGATCGAATATATTGCCCGCACCTCGGCCGGCAGCGAAAACCCCAGGCCAGCCTCAGTCGCAGCCATCTCCTCCTCAGTAGCAGGGCCCGGCAACGGCGGCAACGGCACGGGCGACACCTCCTGCATCGCCTCCCGAAGCTCCACCACAAGCTCCCTCAGCTCGCCATCAATCATGCTGGCTGCTCCTCAATCGGTGGCCTTGTCATGCTAGGGACAGATCCGAAGCGATCGCTGACCTCTTGGCACCTTGTCGGTGATGTTGAATTGGCCGAGCATCGCTGGAGGCATCGGGATCGCCAAGAACACATCCTTGTCCTCGACGCCGCATCCGTCATAAAAGCTGTTGAGGTCGGAGCCGCCACGGCGGTTGTGACGCCAATGCATGATACTTAAGTGAGGCTGCACAACACCGGCCCCGGGTTCACCGCCTTGGGTAGTTGCAGCAGCGGGCCACTCATCACAATCCGACACTCTGAACATGCCTTTGCATTTGTAGGGTTTCATTGGGTCCGTTCGCCACTTCCGATCATTTGGTGGTTTTTGGCGGTTGAGGACGATCCATTGGGCTTGAGGCGGGTCCAGTTCCGGGTTCGTCTGGGAGGGGGTGCCTGGGTATAGGGCTTCGTTTACCCCTGGAGTGCCGTTGACGACCTGGCTGATATGGACAGTGGCTTCACGCATCGGAAAACCCTTGGCCCACGTGCCTGCGCCTGGGATGTAGATGGGGATGAACTCACAAAGATGCTGGTCTTCACCGTTGACTGTGACTGTCGCCCCGTCCTGTACCGCTCCCGCTGGTACGTAGTTGGCTATCACCTGGGCTTGCAGCGTTGGGTCTGCCATTTCAGCAACACAGGTCTCGATTGCCCGCTCAGCGATGTTGCGGGCTTCGTCTTCGTTCTCCGGATCGGCAAGAGCATCAATGATGGCATCCATGGCGACGTTGGCCGCGATCTGTTTGACCAATGTGTCACCGGAGATAACAAGTTCGCCGTTGAGCTCTTCCACCTTGATTGGATCACCCACATACCGGTCAAGGAAATCCGGGGGAACGTCCAGATCAGAGGGCCAAGCCGCGAGGGCTAACAAACCCGCGGCGGCGACACCAATAAGAAAGATATTGGTTGGGATACCCGCAATCGTCGCTGGAAGTGAGGCCACCGCGAGGCCGGAATAGAGGACCGTACCGGCGGCAGCTGCTGCTGCCGGTGCTGCGGCAAGCACGACCACACCAAGCACGATCACTATCACCACGCCAGCCACAAGCGCCTTTTCTAGGAAGTCGTCGTTCTCGCACGCCCACTCAGACAAATCGTTGAGGACCCCAGCCACTGAGGGCAGGTCAGAGAAGCAGCTTTGGTAGGTGTAACAACCCCGACCGTATGAGGTCCCATCAATGGTCTGGCCTTCGGTGAATAACAGGTTCCCCGACTCTTGACACTCGCGAATATCGACCAAATCACACGGCCTGGAGGTCACCTCACCATCAGCGTCAACAATCCGGACATTGTCAACCAAGTACCGGGCTCCTTCGCTAGCAGCGATACTAATATCATTGAACTGTCGCAACTCGATCAGGAACTCACCCGTTGGGCCATTGTTAGTACCAAGGCTTCGGTCGTTGTAGCGGTACTCCACCTGAGTCCACCGGTACGGGGGAGCGAAGCTGAAGCTCTCGATCTGAGCGCCAGCGGTGCCGTTGGCGTTGCGCTGATACATCCGAGCCGCCGCAGCCCAGTTACCGCGAGTGAGACCGTTCTTACGGTTCGCGATGTCAATGATGACCTCGCCACCCGCTGGAACAATCAGCGACGCCCACACCGAGGTTTGATTCTGCGCAGGCAGCGCCCGATACAGCCCGTTCGCCGAACACAACGACTCTGCAGTAACAGGCGTGTTCGGCGAATTAGGAGCCGGGGTCACAGGCTCGTTATTCAGATACTCCAACGCAGGCGTTTCTCCAGCACCCGGGCCCGAACCGCCTATAGCCCCACTGGGCGCCGTCGGCGGATCATAAGCAGCCTGATCGGCGCCCGGATCCAGAGTTGTCGCCTCACAATCAAACACCGCCAGAGCGGCTCCTCCAGCATCACGGGCCATCAAACGGTACGACGGCGACACACCCGGGTTTGTGTCCTCCATCTCGTTGTTGGCCTCATCCAAGCTCTCAATGACAAGCCAAACCCCAGGAGCATTGCTGCGCTCAACATCATAAGAAACAGCGTTAACGACAAGGTCTCGAAGCCCAACAATCTGACCGGCGGGAACTGCTGCTGCCTCGCAATAGAAAGGGCGCTCACCTTCAAGACAGGGGCCACGACCGATCTCGGTGTTCGAAGCATCCCTCGCCGCAACCTCATACACAACACTGCCACCCTGACTCGGGTAGGCGTCACAAGCAAACAAAACACCAGGATCATCAACCGCCCCCCGCCAATACGGCCCAGCACCATCCACCGACCTATAAATCACATACTTATCAGCCCCCGCATACAAATCCCAAGAAACATCAAACCCGGTACCTGTGTCCACCCACCAGCACACCACCGACGAGGGCTCAGGAGTGGCAGTGATGCACGTGGCCCGACCGATCTCGGTGTTCGAAGCGTCCTTCGCCGCAACCTCATACACAACACTGCCACCCTGATTCGGGTACCCATCACCAGCAAACAAAACACCAGGATCATCAACCACCCCCCGCCAATACGGCCAACGTGAGCCGTCCAAACTCCCAAAGCTTGCCAGCCTGGGTCGCCTTCCCCCGAAATCGAGTTCTGATTGCTAGGGCTAGCCCAGGTCGGGGTCCTCGCAGCCATCGGACCCGCCGGTTAAGCCGCTTGGGGTGAACGTTCGTGGCTGGTCTACGAATCCGGCGCCGGTGTCAGTTGTCCCCAGCCACCTTAGGATGCCGTCGGCCAACGCAGTCGCGGCGAGGTTGCGGTACTGATCGGTGTTCAGAAACTCGGCTTCTTCGGGGTTTGATATGTAGGCCAGCTCGGCCAAAACCGCAGGAACTTCTGGGCGCCGAATCATTCCGTATGCCTCGCCACCGTCTTCGTTCAGCACCACCACCGCTCCGGCGTCAGCGGCCGCAGTCCATTGCAGGTTCAGCGGCTCCAGCGCGCCCGTGATTTCTTCCCACAGAATTCCGCCGAGACGACGGGACTGGGGCGAGTCTTGCTGGATGAAAATCTCGGTTCCAGGCCCAGTTGACGGGTTGGCGTTCGGTGCGTTGTGGTGAATTGAAATGATGGCTTCGGCTGCCAACGAGTTGGCCACTTCGGCCCGAACCGACAGCGGCATCCGATAGTCGGCAGTTCGGGTCAGCACAACGCTGATTCCCTGTCGCTCAAGGAGGCGCGCCGTTCTTTTGGCGATGTCCAGATTCAGATCTTTCTCGATCAGACCGTTTGGCCCAACCGCCCCGGTCTCGACGCTGCCTCCGTGGCCAGGGTCAAGCACGATGTCGGCTTCGAAAATCGGCGTACCCCACACCACTCGGGCATTAGCTCCACAGGGCGTGGTAACCAAGTAGGCGCTGGGCGTTTCGGCCACCACGGGAACGACCACCCCGGTTGGGGTGATCAGCACCTTTGCCCTTTGGCCTGGCTCAAGAGCGCGGGTCTCGCCTTGGACGCCGTTACCGGCGCGGTCGCTTCTGGTTGGGCCCTCGCGCTTACCCTGTTCCTGGTCGTCGCTGGGAACCAGTGGGGGAAGCGTCTCAGCAGTAAGTTCTGGCCGCTGCCCGTCTGGCCAATTCAGGACGAGGGCAACCCCCGCCGCCACCAGGGCCACAACCGCACCTACTCGAAACAATCGACGCACAGTACAAGTGAACCAGGCCCCAGGCCCGATCCCCCTCAGGCCTGCACCGCTTTGGGAATTGTGGGTGTTCGCTGGCCCCAAACCGCGCGGCTACAGACCAGCCACAATCTCCATCATCAACTCGCCAGCCTCAGTTGGGTTCTGGCCAACCATCACACCCGCATCGGTTAGCGCTTCCATCTTGGCCTTGGCGGTGCCTTTCCCACCAGAGACGATGGCGCCCGCGTGCCCCATTTTTTTGCCGGGGGGAGCGGTAACCCCTGCGATGTAGGACGAAATTGGCTTGGTCATGCTCCTTTTGATGAATTCGGCGGCCTCTTCTTCGGCCGAACCGCCGATCTCGCCAATCATCATCACAGCCTTTGTTTCTGGGTCGGCCTCGAACGCCTTAAGGCAATCAATGAAGCTGGTTCCCGGAACGGGGTCGCCCCCGATCCCGACACAGGTGGTTACCCCAATGTTTTTCTGTTGCAGTTCGTAAAGCGCCTGGTAGGTCAGGGTGCCGGAGCGGCTAACGATGCCAACCGGCCCGCCCTCCTTTGCGATGTGTCCAGCGGTGATGCCAATGTTGGCCTTGCCTGGGCTAATGATCCCGGGACAATTGGGGCCAAGCAGCCTGGTGGCTGGAAACTCGGCCTTCAGTTTGTTGTAGAAGTAGGCCTCGTCTTGGGCTGGCACACCTTCGGTGATGCAGACCACAAGCTCCATACCGGCTTCGGCTGCCTCCATCACCGCTGAAGAAACCGCTGGCGCGGGCACGAACACACAAGTTGCGGTGGCTCCGGTTGCCTCGGCTGCTTCTTTCACCGAAGCAAAGATGGGAATGCCGTCAACGTCGGTGCCGGCCTTCTTTGGGTGGGTGCCTGCCACTACCTGGGTTCCGTAGTCTCGGTTCAGCAGGCCGTAGTAGCGGCCAGTTGATCCGGTCAGTCCTTGATAGATCACCTTGGTGGTCTGGTCTATGAAGATGCTCATTTGGGGCCTCCTCAGCCTTCGGCCAGTTGCACGGCTTTGGCCGCGGCGCTCAGCATGGTGTCTTCCATCATCAACCTGTCGCTCAGGTGGGGCTTCAGAATGGCCCGCCCTTCGGCTGCGTTGGTGCCGTCAAGGCGAATCACAATTGGGGAGTCCAACTTCACCCTGGCCATTGCCTCAACAATGCCGTTTGCAACCTCTTCGCCCCTGGTGATCCCACCGAAGATGTTGATAAAGATGCTCTTCACGTCGGGGTCGTTGTTGATCACTTCCAGGGCGCCTGCCATCACATCGGCGTTAGCCCCTCCGCCGATGTCCAGGAAGTTGGCGGCCTGGCCGCCTGCTTGGTTGATCACGTCCACGGTGCTCATTGCCAGCCCCGCTCCGTTGGCGATCACACCAACGGTTCCGTCGAGGCCAACGTACTGAAGGCCCTTCTTGTGCGCAGCCAGTTCTCGTTCGTCTCTGGGCTGGGTTTCGTCGTACTTTTCGTAACCGGGGTGCTCATAGATTGCGTTGCTGTCAAGGCTCACCTTCGCATCAAGGGCATGAACTTCGCCGGTCGGCGTCAGAATCAGGGGATTGATCTCGACGAGGTCGGCGTCGCCATCCACGTAGGCGGTGTAGAGCTTCATCAGAATCTCCACAGATCCTTCGGTGGCAGCCGGGTTCAGCTTCGCGGCTTCAACCCAGGAACGGCACGCTTCTTCGGTGAGCCCTTGAACCGGGTTGACGTGGATCTTGGCGATTGCGTCGGGATTCTCGTCGGCAACGGTCTCGATCTCCACTCCGCCCTCGGCGCTCAGCATGCCAAGGTGCAGCTTTGCCGAGCGGTCAAGAGTGAAGCTGGCGTAGTACTCCTCGGCAATGTCTGATGCAACCTCCACCCAAACGATTTGAACTATGTGGCCCTTGATGTCGAGGCCCAAGATGTTGCCTGCGTGCTCTCTGGCTTCGGCTGAGTTGGTGGCCAGCTTGATTCCCCCAGCCTTGCCTCGGCCACCGGTGTGAACCTGCGCTTTGATTACGACGGGGTAGCCAATCCGGTCAGCAGCAGCAACCGCAGCTTCAACGTCCTGACACGCCTCGCCTGCCGACACGGGAATTCCGTATGAGGCAAAGAATTGTTTGCCCTGATACTCCAGCAGATCCATCTAATTGCCTCCAAGAACGGTGGTCGTGTGATCAATGCGACATTCAGCGCCGTTGAGACGGGCCCGAACACGGCGATACTAGGGCGCCTTCTCCTCAACCCCCGAAAACGAGCCCATGCCTGTTGGCAAAACCTCAGCCCCACCCCGTCAGATCATCGTTCTGCTCTTGGCAACGGTGCTTGGAATCGCGTCGATGGTGTTTCTGGTGACTCGCACGGTTGACCTCGCCGAGCGCGGAGAAATCCAGCTGAGCATCGGAGACGAGGTGTTCGCCCCCGGCAACGTTCAGCGGCTCTCTGAAGACATCGCAGTCTTTGGGCCGTTGCCGTTCCCAGACTTGACGGGGGGAGATCGAGACATTGTTCTGCAACACTTGGGGGATGATCCCCAGGTGGGTTGGACCGCCTTCGCCATGCGTCCAATTGATGCCCCGCGCGAATGCCAGATTCTGTGGGAGGCCGAGCAAACACTGTTCTCATACACCTGCGGCGACCAGACCTATCCTGCCAGCGGCGAGGGGTTGTTTCAGTATCCAGTTGACATCGACGAGGATGGAGACTTGGCGATCGACTTAAATGCGGCAGAGCGCGCCGTGCTAGCTGAAGGCGAGTAACGAGTGAAAACTGAGGAAGCGGCAACAAGATGCTGATTGCACAACTGACCGACACCCACGTGGTCGACCCGACCTTTGACGAGGAACTCTTTGTTGATAACAACGCCAGGCTGGCCGCCGCGGTGGCCGCGTTGGGAGCAGAAGTTCCGACACCAGACCTTGTTTTGATGACGGGCGACTTGGTAAACAACGCCAGGCCCGCCGAGTATGAACTTCTGGCCCAGCTGATCGCCCCTTTGGCCGTGCCAGTGCTTGCCATTCCCGGCAATCACGACGAGCGCAACCAGTTTCGCTCAACTTTCCCAGATCTGCCGTGGGCGGATGCCCAGCATGCCAGCTGGGTGGTTGATGTAGAGGGGCTCAGGGTCATTGGCCTTGACACCACAATCCCTGGAGATGTTGGTGCTGAGTTCGACGACGCTCGGGCTTCTTGGCTGGCTGAAGCGCTGAGCGGCGGCCCAAACAGGCGGGTGCTTGCGGTGCATCATCCGCCGTTCAAGTCCGGCATCGAGTGGATGGATGAGGCTGGTTTCATTGGGCTCGACAGGCTGAGCGCCCTTCTGGCCGAGCACCCGGTAGAGCGAGTGCTCTGCGGTCACATGCACCGACCGATGCAGTCAACGATTGCCGGAATCCCTGCCATCGTTGGGATCTCAACAGTTCACCACGTAGACCTGGATCTGGCACCAGAGGCGCCAGTTTCGCTGGTTGTTGACCCCTCGGGCTACATGCTTCACGCCGTCACCCCGCAGGGTTGGGTTACTCACACTCGCTACACAGAACCAGCCTCGGAACGGATCCACCCCAATTGGGCCAACCAGCCCTAACAGGGTTCCCATTCCCGGTGAAGTTCTAGTGCCAGGCAACCCCTATGTAGCCATTGCCAAGGGACCCAGAGAGGCCGGCGCCGAACCAGCGAACGTTTCCCTCGTCGTCTGAGGTAATCAAGAATGTTCCCGAGCTGTCGTAGTTGATCCAGTTCACACCATCCGGCAAATCAAATTCGGCAACGACTTCGCCGGTGGCGGGATCGATTACTTCACCCCACATATCGCCGTCATCAACGGAGCCGTCGGGTGAGAATCGAAGAACCGCGGCCAGCAGCATTCCGTCGGCCCGGGTGGCCGCGGCCAGGTGAAGTTTGCCAGGGGCGTTGCGGCTGGTGCCTTCGATTTCGACTGGATTCGACGGGTCGGCCAGGTCGAAGAAAACAACACTGTCTGCCAGGTCGCCAAGGGCACGAACAGCCAGGATTCGGTCGCTGATCCAGGCCAGCGGGATCATTGAGGCTCCCTCTCCGTCTGGGCTCTCGATGGTTGAAAGGTCAACTCCCAGGGTGGTGGCGACGCCTGTCGAGGGCCCTCGCGACAGGGCGATCAGCTGACCGTTTGGGGAAATCTTCGGAGCAACGCCCTCGAATCTGGACAGCTGGTCGGGTGCGAACTCTTGGGGAGGTTCCAAGGCAAAGGCGCTCCCGAACGCGGGCTCACAACAGTCGTCAACATACAACGTGCCCGCCGGGCCAACAGCAACAGTTTGCAGCGCTTGACCGGCTCCGTCGTCATCGAGTCCGAGAGGGCCCCAACCACCAAAGTTGTGCAAGATTTCGCCGGTGTGGGTTCTGACCTCAACCAGGTCGAAGGTCTCCAACTGAACTGCGAAGAACGAATTTGGACCGTTGGCGGGAAGAGCCGACTCGCCAGCAACCTGGCCGGCCACGGTTGGGTTGGGGTTGGTAGTGGGGGATGGCGGGTCGGTTGACTCAGCTGCCGGGACGGTTGTTGAAGCGGTGGGTTCTGCGGAGCCAGCCACCGTTGTTGGGGCGTCGCCCGCGCTGGAGACTTCCGTGGTTTCGTCGCCCATGAAGTTGAGGGCCGCCCAGGCCGCTGCGGCCAGGACAAGGGCGGCCAGCGCTCCAAACGCGGCCGGTCGAACCCACCACGGTCCAGCTCTGGCCCCACTGTTTTGGGTCTGCCTCTCAACCATGTTCCCTCACCCGCCTGGTCACACTTTTTCAAGCGGAGCCCATGCCAGCAGAAGAACCTTTTCGCCAACCGCTGGGAATCGCACCACCGCTTCTGCCTTTTCACCCGAACCTCGAATGTCCAGGATCACACCTTCGCCCCACTTTGCGTGCATCACATCGTCTCCCATCTTAAGGCCAATCTCGTCGGCGCCAGAAGGTTGGGGGCCCTTTGGTTTCAGGGCGGAGTCAACAATTCTGTCTCGTGACTCGGCAAAGGACGAGCCGCGGCTGCCGCTTGAGCCAAAGGTTGTTTTCAGTTTTCGACCTTTGCCTCTGCTGCCGGGCGCTTCCTCGATCAACTCGGCGGGGATCTCGTCAAGAAAGCGGCTTGGAGGGTTGTACTGGCTCTGGCCGAAGATGAGGCGCTGCCAGGCATGGGTGAGGAACACCTGCTTTTCTGCCCTTGTGATGCCCACGTAACAGAGGCGACGTTCCTCTTCCAGCTCTTCGGGATCGGTGAGAGCCCGAAGATGGGGAAACAACCCGTCCTCCATTCCGAGGATGAAGACGGCAGGGAACTCCAACCCTTTGGCCGAGTGCATCGTCATTAGAACAACGGCTGAATCGTCTTCGTTGAGCTCATCGGTGTCAGACACCAACGAGACCTGCTCGAGGAACTCGTCGACGGTTTCGAACTTGGCGGCTACACCAACCAGCTCTTGAAGGTTCTCTATTCGGCCTTCGGCTTCAACCGAGCGCTGGTCTTCCAACTCGGCCACATACCCAGTGTCACGAAGTATGGCCTCCAGGAGGTGGGCGGGGCCCTTCTCGATTGCCAGCACCCAGGACTGATGCAGAAGGTGGAAACGGGCGATGCCTTTCACCGCCGTTCCGGAAACTCCGGCATCGTCTGCGTGCTGCAGGGCTTGGAAGAAGGTCATTCCACTGGCCGAGGCGAAGGCGTCAACTTTGCGGACGGAGGTGTCTCCTACTCCACGTTTTGGGGTGTTGAGGATGCGTTTGAGCGAAACCTCATCTGCTGGGTTGGCCACTACCTTCAGGTAAGCAACAGCGTCTTTGATCTCGAGGCGGTCATAGAACCGGGTGCCGCCAACAACCTTGTATGGGATGCCAACCCGCATGAGGTATTCCTCTAACACGCGGCTCTGCGCGTTGGTTCGGTAGAAAATCGCCATGTCGCCCCAGCGATGATCGCCGCTGTCGTGCATCCGGGCCAACTCGGTGGCAACGAACTGGGCCTCGTCTACCTCATCGTCGGCGTGGTAGCGCACTATCTTTTCGCCTGGCCCGGAATCTGTCCACAGGTCCTTTGGCTTGCGGCCAAAGTTGTTGGCAATGACCGAGTTCGCGGCGTCGAGGATGGTTTGGGAACTACGGTAGTTCTGTTCCAAGAGAACAACGGTGGAGTCTGGAAAGGCGTCTTCGAACTGGATGATGTTCCTGATGTCGGCGCCACGGAATTTGTAAATCGACTGGTCTGCGTCGCCAACGACGGTGACCTCGCGATGCTCCTTTCCCAGCAGAACCACCAGGTCGTTCTGCACCGTGTTTGTATCCTGGTACTCATCCACCAGCACGTGGCCGAAGCGGTGGCGGTAGTGCTCCAACACTTCCGGGTTCTGGCGGAGAACCTTCACTGCGTTCAGCAGAAGGTCGTCGAAGTCCATTGCGCCTGCCTGTACGAGACGCCTTTGGTATTCGGCATAGATCGTTGCCGCCTTTTTCTCGGGCGGGGTTGCGGCGGCGTCGAGGAACTCTTCGGGACCCATACCGTCGTTCTTGGCGGAGCTAACGATGTGGTGCATCGACCGCGGCTGGAACCGCTTTGGGTCGATGTTGAGGTCTCGGATCACATAACCCGTAAGGCGCCTGGCGTCTGCCTGGTCATAGATGGTGAACCCGGACGGGTAGTCCAACGACTTTGCTTCACGGCGCAGAATTCGCACACACGCAGAGTGGAACGTGCTGACCCACATCCGTTGGGCCACTGGGCCAACCAGGGCCTGAACTCGGTCCTTCATTTCTGTTGCGGCTTTGTTGGTGAACGTGATCGCCAAGATTTCGAATGGCGAAAGGCCTTCGTCAACCAGCCAAGCGATCCGGCTGGTCAGCACCCTGGTCTTTCCAGAACCGGCGCCGGCCACTACCAACAGCGGGCTGCCAACATGGGTGACTGCATCGAGCTGAGATGGGTTGAGGCCGTCGAACACTCGACTGGAGTCTGACACCACCGCACCCTACTCATTGGGTCCGCTATCGCAGACCGGGCTCCGCCCCATCCAGGTCGCCACATCCCCGCTGGCCGCCGACGGCGACCATGCAAAAGGGAGACGGCGAGCCGAGCCGACCCAATGTAGTCGCGTCACGCGCTGCCGACGGCGTCGGCACGCAGCGACTTGACGACCCAAATGGCCGAAGGGGGTCTGCGGCAAGCAGATCCCAATGTAATAGGCACAAATGCCTGTTTATTCAGATCTGAACTGTGCCGATAGGACTGTTGTGGGCGTAACCCGTACAAATGCACAGATCGAATCGGCACCAGGACTGCCACTTACGGATTTGACGGTGAGCAGCCCGGAACCGGCGGTTGACGTTGGTGCTGGCGCAGCGTTGCTGGCAGAGGCCAAGATGCTGGTGAGCGAGCGTCGTTGGAAGGAAGCTTGCAAAGCATTGGACTCGGTCAACCTCGTTGCAGGCCACACCTGCCAGACCGATCAACTTCTGGCAGTCGCCGCCACGCACGCTGGCGAGCGGCGCCTGGCCAACGAGGCGATCGCCAAACTTCGATCAGAGCTTGACCCTTCGCTTCGAACCGTCAATGCGCTTACCACTGTTGCGCTTGCAAGGCGGGAGTACGAAGCTGCTGACCTGTTGTCCCGTCGGGCCGTCGAGATGGACTCGCACAATGCTGAGGCTTGGGCGAACCTGTCGGCCAGCTACGCCGGGCTTGGCTGGTTTGACCAGGCCGAAGATTGCCTCGACCGGGCAGAAGCCCTTGGCATAGAGAACGACCGTCGCTGGTTCATCGGTCAGGCAATAAACAACTGGGGCCTTACCCGCACCTGGGCCGCCATTGTGACTCTCGCCCTGGTCTACTCGCTTGGGCTCCTGGCTCTGGCCATTGGAATTACGGTCCCGTTCCTTGTTCGTGAAGTAAGGGTGTCTCGGCTGAACGACCGGTTCGCCGAACTTGCCAGTGATGCCTGGCGCAGCGAGTACCGCATGCGGTTCGGATTCTCGGCGGCAGTATCTGTGATTCTGGTGATCTGGGCAGTGACAGTTTCACTGGGTTGAACCCAAGCAGACCAAGGACTCCACGAGCATTAGGCGCTGCCAGGTTCGGACGGACCCAACCTCGGACTTCGATCCGGCGCGGGCCGAGAAGCTCTCGAAATTGATG
This sequence comes from Acidimicrobiia bacterium, assembly GCA_003231975.1. Lineage (GTDB taxonomy): Bacteria > Actinomycetota > Acidimicrobiia > Acidimicrobiales > SZUA-35 > SZUA-35. The sequence continues at coordinate 5,894 of QIKW01000062.1, read as the reverse complement.
TCGATGCATCTCTAAGATTCTAGATCTACTCCTCATCAGACGCTTAAATCAGCCGACATTGAGATCATGCGTGATGATTGTGGAAGGGCTGCGAAGCGTGGACAGCAATATCTGAGGTCGCTAGCCCGATCATTGTTTGCCGTTTTGGTTGCCTCCTCGGTGCTCTTGGCATTGCCTGCATCCCCAGCCAGTGCTCAAACTCGGCCTTTCCTGTCTCGGTTCTCAGCCACAACCAACGGCGACATCGTGATGGCAGCCAACACGATTCTGAGTTGCAATCCGGCGGCCTCGTTCTGCACCCAGGTGCAGGACGGTCAGGTTGCAGCATCCAACCACAACTTCTTCATGGTGAATCTGGATACCGATTCTGACCCAGCAACGTTCAACTCTTCCTCTGCTGCTCTGAACATGCCCCCGGGCTCCACGGTGCTGTTTGCGGGTCTCTATTGGGGGTCACAGAGCACCGAGGCGGCCAGAAACACGGTGCAGTTCATGGTGCCCGGTGGGGTTTACCAACAGATCACAGCTGACCAGGTCAGCTCTATCAATCCCACCTATCAGGGTTTTGCAGACGTCACCAACCTGGTGCAGGCGGCTGGCGAAGGGACCTACACGACTGCGGATATTCAGGCCACACAGGGAGGTGGGCGCTTTGGCGGCTGGTCTCTGGTTGTTGCATTTGAGAGCCCGTCAGAGCCGACCAGAAACCTGACTGTGTTCGATGGTTTCAATTCTGTGCTTACCGGCGGGACCCGCCAGATCAATGTGAGCGGATTCGTATCCCCTCCAACTGGCCCTGTCGAAGCAAGAATCGGGTTCGTTGTCTACGACGGAGACGAAACTCTGGTGGGCGATTCAGCTCAACTAAACGGGGTTGTTCTGACCGACGCAAGCAGTCCGGCTACTAACTTTTTCAACTCCCGGATTTCCGACGCGGGAGCACTGACTCAAGGCAGGGACCCCGACCTTGTGAACACTCTTGGGTTCGATGCCAAGATTGTTGACACGTCCGGCATTGTTCAACCCGGCGATACGAGCGCGACAATTACGCTGGCCACAAACGGCGATGTCTATTTCCCTGGTGTGGTTACCACCGCAATCGAAATTTTCCTGCCGGAACTAACCCTCGACCTCAACAAAACGGTTGTAGATAGTGGCGGGGCTCCCACCTACCCAGGCGACACGCTCACCTACACCGTCAGTTTCACCAACCAGGGTCAAGACAGTGCTCTCAGCACCGTTCTGACAGATCCGATTCCGGCCGGAACCACCTACGTTGCGGGCTCGGCCACAATTGTGCAGGGAGACAATCCGGGGACTGCCAACGCCTCATACGACGCGGGAACAAACGAGGTCACGTTCACCCTCGGAGTTGGGGCAACTCCAACAACAGGAGGCGAGGTCGCCCCGTTCAACGACGTCGGGACAACGATCATCGGTTCCGGAACCACCTACGAGGTCAGCTTCGAGGTGACAGTTGATCCTGATCAAGCTGGCAACAACATCCCGAATGAAGCCGCCCTCAACTATGTGGCAGAAACAGTGGGCACACCGACAGCAGCTACCACTCCCCAGGTCCTGACTCCGGTTACAGCTCTGGCCGATCTGTCAATCGAGAAGACCGATACCACCGACCCGGCAGTGGCCGGCGGCACCTCGCAATACAACCTCAGGGTTCAGAACCCCGGCCCGTCGGTTGCGGTTGCCGCAATTGTCACCGACACCCTTCCAGCCGGTTTCAGCCTTGCCGCTGGGTCTGATCCAACCTGCACCCAAGCCGGGCAGGTAGTCACCTGCAATCTTGGCAATCTTGCGGTTGGGGCCGACAACACGACCGTTCTGGCGATCGATGTCGACGAAGACGTCTCCTCCGCCACCTACACAAATACCGCGTCGATTACCAGCTCAACCGACGACAACAACCTGGCTGACAATACCGCCACCGAGCAGACAACTGTTGACCGACTCGTTGACCTGGCAATCACAAAGACCGCGGTTCCAGATCCCTTGTCAGCTCCAAATGATGCTGTGGCTGGCGGCCAGATCACATACACACTGACGGCCACCAACACTGGCCCTTCCAGCGCAATCAACGTGCTGCTGACCGACACTCTTGGCCCTGGCCTCACGCTGGTGTCGGTTTCTGACGTGGTCAATTGCGGCGGCACAACCCCTATCACCTGCAACTACCCAACCTTGGCTTCAGGAGCGTCCCAATCGGTAACAATCGTTACCGACGTGTCCGAGGGATTTGTCAACGGCGGGATCGCATCCAATCTGGCAACAGTGGCGGCTGACGAACCGGAACTGGTTGGCGGGAGTCCCAACTCGGTGACAGTGAACACCGACGTTGTGCGCCAGGCCGACATCTCACTGGCTAAGACCTCACCAGATGTGCCAGTGGCGGGCGGACCGTACAGCTACACCCTTACCGCCACCAACAACGGCCTTTCCGATGCCACCAACCTGGTAATCACCGACACGCTTCCGGCGGGGGCCACCTTTGATCCCACTTTGTCTACATCTGGATGTGTTGACGCTGGGGGCGGCGTGGTTACTTGCACGCTGAACCAGTTGGCTGCTGGCGCCTCGGCCAGTTTCACGATTGGTGTCCAACTGGATGCTTCAATCCCAAGCGGCACAACTCTTGGCAACATCGCGACCGCGGCCACCAACGAGACCGACCCAGACCTCACCAACAACGATGCTTCCTTCGATTCAGTTGTGGGTCGCTCAGCTGATATTGGGATCGTGAAGCAGGCTTCGAGTGGAATTGTGGTGGCAGGGGCCGATCTTATTTACACCCTTGACATAACGAACGCCGGGCCCTCCGATGCCACCGACGTGGTGGTGACAGATGTACTGCCTGCCGGTGTAGCTCTGGTCTCTGCCCCCGGTTGTGTCGGCACAACCACCCTCACTTGCACCGTGGGCGCCATTGCGGTGAACGGCTCGGCAACAGTAACGGTAACCGTGAACGTTCCTGCCGGAACCGCAGACGGAGTGACGCTGGCCAACACAGCTTCGGTCACAGCAAACGAGCCCGACCCAGCAACGGTAAACAACGATTCGGCGGTTTCGGTAACCGTTGACCGCACAACCCAACTTCAAATCGTCAAGGCCGAGATCACCGCCGACCCGGCGCTTGCAGGCACCACAATCTCTTGGCAGATCGACATATCAAACCTGTCGACTCCTATTGCCTCCAGCGTTCAGTTCACCGACGACTTGTCGGCGCTGCCTCTCTCTAACATCACCGCGGTCGGCACTGGCTGTTCGGTAGCTGCCGGCGTTGTTACCTGCCTCCTGGGAAACTTGTCGGGAACGGCCGGGCCAAGCCCGTCAACAACCGTGACCATTACCGCTGACCTTGACCCAGACATCGCAGACGGAACCCTCATCACAAACGTCGGCTCGGTTCTTGGCATCAATGCTCCAACGGTGACCGACTCTGAAGACACGACAATTGAGCGTGTTGCCGCGCTAGCCATCTCAAAGACTGGCCCGGCAACCCTGAATGCCGGAGAGAGCGGCACATGGCAGATCACAGTTGTGAATGACGGCCCAGGTCAAGCCGATGCGGTTGTGATCACTGATCTTCTTCCCGCCTCGGTGAACTTCGCGGCAGTGAACGTGACGGCGGGCGGCCCAGCCACTTGTGCCGAAGCCGCCGGTGTCGTCACCTGCACTCTGCTGTCAATAGCATCCGGCGGCTCAGTAGTGATTGATGTCGACGGAGTCGTCGATCCTGGCGAAGCGGCAGGAACCGTCCTCATCAACGCCGCCGTGGTTAGCTCAACCACCACCGACCCGGACCCTACAGACAACACCGTCAGCACAGATACAACCGTTACCGAGGCAGCCGACATATCTATCGTGAAAGCGGTAGTCACTTCGCCGGTTGCAGCGGGCGAGGCAACGTCGTTCGCCACAACCGTTTCCAACGCCGGCCCCTCTGACGCAACGAACGTTGTTGTGACAGACGTCGTGCCAGCCGGGCTTGTCTTTGACCCCGCTACCTCAACCGCAGGCTGCACCGAGGCAGCAGGAACAATTACGTGTGCTCTTGGGAACGTTGCTGCTGGCAGTGCGCCAACGGTGCTAACGCTTGGCTTCGACGTAGACCCTGCTGCCACCGCAGGCGCCATTACCAACACGGCTTCGGTTGCCGCAACCCAGGCAGACCCAGACTCAACCAACAACAGTTCGGCGGCCGACGCGACCGTGCAGTTGGAAGCAGACTTGGCCCTCGCAAAGGCCTCCCCCGCAATACCGGCTGTTCCTGGTCAGACCTACACATACACGCTCAACGTCACGAACGCCGGCCCCTCAGATGCTCTTGCGTCATCAATTGTCGACACCCTTCCCGCTGGCACGTCGTTGGCTGCTGCTGGCAACACGGCGGGTTGCATAGAGGGCCCCCCTGGCACCGTGACCTGCCCGGTTGGCACAGTTGTGTCGGGCGGGACGGCAACAGTGGTCATCGTGGTTGAGGTGCCAGCCAACGCAACGGAATCATTGGTGAACACTGCCACCGTCAGTTCGACTACACCGGATCCAACGCCAGCCAACAACACGGGAGCCGACACTTCGCCCTTGGCCGCCGAGGCGGACGTCAGTGTGACAAAAACTGCCCCGGCCACCGTTGACGCTGGAACCCAGATGGCCTGGACGATCGACGTTGCCTCAGCCGGTCCGTCCGACGCGCCAGATGTTGTGGTGACAGATGTGTTGCCCCCGGGAGTAACTCTGGTTCCTGGCGTCACCGATGGCCGCTGTACCTACGACGCGGGAACTCGCACGCTCACCTGCTTACTCGGAACGGTTGCAGCGGGTGGGACCGACCAGGTGACTATCACCGTTGATGTGGACTCTGGGACGCTTGCCGGCGCCAACATTGCGAACACCGCGACTGTTGCCACAACGGCAACCGATCCCGACGGAACCAACAACTCCGACGACAGCAACACTTCAGTGACGCGAACAGCAACCCTTACCGCCACCAAGTCGGTCACACCAACCAACGTGACAGCCGGAGGCTCGGCCAGCTACCAGATCTCGATCACTAACACCGGGCCATCCGACGCAACAAACGTGACGATGGCCGACCCAATGGCTGCCGATCTAAGGGCCACCGCCACCGCGCCTTCAGGAGCCGGGGTTTGTGCACTCAGCGCGGGCGGAGGTGTCGACTGCTCCATTGCAACGCTGGCCGTTGGTGACACATTTACCATCACGATCACCTCAGCAGTAGATGCTGCAACCGCTACCGGGACGACCTTGACAAATGTCGCAACAGTGGCGGCCGACGAGACTGCGGCACCGGTTTCCGCAACCGCATCAGTCACCGTTAGCCGCGAAGCGAACATCGCCGTGATCAAGACCGGCGACGTTGTCGGTTCGGCTGGCGGAACCGTCCAATACACGGTTACAGCTACCAACAATGGCCCGAGCGACGCCACCGATGTTGTGATCACAGATGCCATCCCGGCAGGCCTCACGTTCGTGTCAGCCACCGGCGAGACCTGCGCCGCGGCGGCGGGCACGGTTACCTGTGACCCCATCAACATCGCCAACGGCGCTTCGGCCGCGGTGGTTATAACGTTCGACGTGGCCGCTTCGGTCGCCGCCACCTCAACCATCACGAACACCGCTTCGGCCAACGGGACCGAGTTCGACCCGGACCTCACCGACAACACCGGCACCATTGACACCCTGATCGATCGCTCGGTTGACCTCGCAGCGGTGAAGACCGGTCCGGCGACAGCAACCGCAGGCGGCCAAATCACCTACACCATCACCGTCACCAACAACGGCCCATCAGACGCCACCGGCGTCACAATCACCGACCCCACTCCCCCCGGCCTCACCTTCGCATCCGCAACCGGCGGCAC
>QIKW01000131.1 GCA_003231975.1 Acidimicrobiia bacterium | reverse complement strand
CCTCAACGTCGGTGTCTTCCCAGTGGATGGTGCTCATGTTGGCCACACCACTGTTTTGAACTCTCGAATCGTCACCGACTGAAACAGGCCAGCGTCGTTGTAGGGGTCGGCCTCAACAAACGCTTCGGCCTCGGCCCAGCCCGGCACCTCAAGGAAAATGCAGGAGCCGCAAACCACCCCCTCGTCGTTCAGCATCGGGCCTGCTACGGGCGTATTGAAGCTTGCCACGTAGCTGAGGTGAGACGGTCTGGTGGTTTGGCGCAGCTCAAGCGAGCCCGCCTTGTCTGTTGCGTGAATCACAAAAAGCACAATGCGAACCTAGTGCATGGGGAAGAGCGCCTCTACAGCAGGGTCACTGACAGAACTAAATTTGGGTCTGCGATGCGGAGGTGAAAGTGGAGCAGAACGTAACAGAGCGAATGGCCCGGCTGATCCTGGCCGAGCGACCAATGATGTTGCCGGGCGCAGTTGCGGTGGCGGTGGCCATCCTGCTGGTTGGCTCGGCCGCCTTTGGGGCCTGGTGGACCGCAGCCGCGGTGGCAGCGGGCGACCCGGCGCAGGTGATTCTCAGATTTGGCGTTTCGATAATTCTGGGCCTCTACTATTTGGTGCTGTTCAGGGTTGTGCGAGGCAGGGCGCAGTAGGGGACAATCAGCAGATGCATTCGTGTCTGCTTGTTGCCAATCGGGCCGAGGTTGCTGTTCGTGTGATGCGAACGGCGAACGACCTTGGAATCACCACAGTTGCTGTTGCCCCTGCCGAAGATCAGAAAGGCTTGCACTGGCGGCTCGCCTCGCGGCGGGCACTCTTGCCAGGAAAAGGGCCCGCGGCCTACCTTGATGTTGGCGCGATCGTTGGCGCCGCGGTTGATCATGGCTGTGACGCCGTGCACCCCGGGTATGGCTTCCTCAGCGAAAGCTCAGCCTTCGCCGAAGCTTGCGTGGCGGCAGGTCTTGCCTTTGTTGGGCCGTCGGTTCAGACCTTGCGGGTGCTTGGAGACAAAACTCTTGCGCTGAAGTTGGCAAAAGAGGAATCGGTGCCCGTTCCAAGAAGCAGCGGAGTACTTGCCGATAGCACGGAGGCGGAGGCCTTTGTTGCCCAGAACGGCCACACGATGTTGAAGGCCGTTGCAGGCGGCGGCGGACGTGGTCTGCGGATGGTTGACCCATCAGATGATGTGGCCGCGGCGTTCGCCCGATGCCAGTCTGAGGCGGTCGGAGCATTTGGCAACAACGCAGTGTTCGCTGAGGTGCTGATTCAAGACGCCAGACACATCGAGGTGCAGTTGGTTGGTGACGGAACCGGCGCAACCACTCACCTATGGGAAAGAGACTGCACGCTGCAACGGCGGCAGCAGAAGATCGTGGAGTTCGCGCCCGCGTTGCATTTGGACCGGAACCTTCGCGCCGCGCTACTGGCCGATGCGCAACGTATGGCCTCGCGCCTTGGGCTAAAGGGAATTGCAACCTTTGAGTTCCTGGTAGACCAACAAGGCAACCATTTTTTCATTGAGGCAAATCCGCGGCTCCAGGTGGAGCACACGGTTACCGAGGAGATCACTGGGCTTGACCTGGTGGCCCTACAGTTGGCCCTTTCCGCAGGTGCCAGTTTGTCTGATCTTGGGCTTGAGGGCCCGCCCAAGGTGCGAGGTCAGGCGATGCAGCTGCGAGTCAACGCAGAGCAAATGCTGCCAGACGGAAACGCCAAACCATCGGCGGGAGACATTACCGACTTTCGGATGCCAGGCGGGCCGGGCGTGCGCATAGACAGCGATGCGGGCCCCGGTCATAGCGTTTCTTCATCGTATGACTCGCTGATAGCCAAGGTGATCGTGCACACCCAAAACACTGAATTCGAGGCTCTCCGTGCAAAGGCGACCAGGGCCATCACCGAGTGCACGATTGGCGGCGTGCAAACCAACCTGGGCTTTCTTGCCGCCTTGCTGGACAGCGGGACGATTCGACAGAACGCTTTCACGACCTCAACCGTTGAGCTGTTGGCACCCCAGCTGGTGGCCGCGATCGAGGAGGTCGGAGAGGCAACCCCGGCCTCCGAACCAGGCACGGTTGCTGCTCCCCTCACCGGCACGGTTGTGACTGTGTCGGTCGCGGTTGGTGACAACGCAGACGCTGGCGCCGAGTTGGCGGTGATCGAGGCAATGAAAATGGAGCACGTAGTGGTCGCTCAGTCGGCTGGCGAGATACGCGAAGTTGCTGTGGCCGTTGGTGACCCTGTGGTTGAGGGCCAGGTGCTCTTCAGGCTGGACGCTCAAGATTCCGGGCCCAGCACAGCAGAGGTTGAGGCAGGCGACCTTGACGTAGACCTGATCCGACCCGACCTGGCCGAGTCGATCCGCAGACACGGCTTTGGGCTCGACCAGAACCGACAGGAGAAAGTGGCCAAGCGCCACAGCACCGGGAAGCGAACCGCCAGGGAGAACCTGGCCGATCTGGTTGACCCCGGCAGCTTTGTTGAATACGGCCCCTTGGTGGTGGCGGCTCAGCGCAAGAGGCGGTCACTTGTTGAGCTCATAGAGCAGACCCCAGGAGACGGCATGGTTGGTGGCCTGGCCTCAGTTAACGGCGCCACGTTTGCCAAGAACAGCCAGTGCGCGGTTGTGTCGTATGACTACATGGTGCTGGCAGGCACTCAAGGCCATCAGAATCACCGCAAGAAGGACCGTCTCTTCCAGCTGGCAGCCAGGCTGAGGCTGCCGGTGATTCTGTTCGCCGAGGGTGGGGGCGGCCGGCCAGGAGATACAGACGGGGTTGCGGTTGCCGGGCTGGACTGCCTGGCGTTCGGGTTGTTCGCCGAACTCAGTGGCAGGGTGCCCCTGATTGGGATCAACGGCGGCTACTGCTTCGCGGGCAACGCCGCCCTTCTCGGCTGCTGCGACGTTGTGATAGCCACCGAGAATTCGAACGTTGGGATGGGTGGCCCCGCCATGATTGAGGGAGGCGGCCTTGGCGTGTTTCATCCTTCTGAGATCGGGCCAGCCGATGTGCAGCGGGCGAACGGTGTGGTTGACATTGTGGTTGGCGACGAAGCCGAGGCGGTTGCAGTTGCCAAGCGTTACCTGGCCTACTTCCAAGGATCTCTGACCGACTGGGAGCAGGCCGACCAGCGAGTACTACGTCACTTGATACCTGAAAACAGGCTCCGGATCTACGATGTGCGCACCGTTGTTGACCAGTTGTTCGACGTTGGTTCGGTGCTTGAGTTGCGGGCTGACTTTGGCATAGGCATGATCACGGCCCTGGCCCGGGTTGAGGGCCGGGCGGTTGGGGTGATAGCCAACAATCCTGCTCACCTGGCGGGGGCCATCACCTCGGATGGGGCCGACAAGGCCAGCCGCTTCATGCAACTGTGCGAGGCTTTCGGGCTGCCAATCGTCAACTTGTGCGACACGCCCGGAATCATGGTTGGGCCCGAAGCCGAGCAAACCGGCCTGGTTCGCCACGCGTGTCGAATGTTTGTTACCGGTGCCAACCTCACCGTGCCGGTCTGCACTGTTGTGCTGCGGAAGGGGTACGGCCTCGGAGCCCAGGCCATGGCAGGCGGCGGGTTCAAGTCTCCCATCTTCACCGTTGGCTGGCCAACCAGTGAGTTCGGGGGGATGGGCCTTGAAGGGTTTGTCCGCCTTGGTTACCGCAACGAACTGGCCGCCATTGAGGATCCCGAAGAACGGCAGCGAGCCTATGACCAGATGGTTGCCAAGATGTACGAGGTTGGCAAGGGAGTCAGCATGGCAGACCACTTCGAGATCGACGACGTGATTGACCCGGCTGAAACCCGCCGCTGGATAACAACTGCGTTCAGCACCGTGCCTGCCGCGGGCCCAGTCGGTGACCCCAGGGCCAAGGATCGTCGGCCCTTCATCGACACCTGGTAGGGCCGAGAAAGCCAACGTCGAGGGCCGCGGTGGCTGCACCTCTAGGAGGTCGCAAAGTTGCTGTGGTCAAGATCGTCCTGCCACTTACCGGTTACCACCAGGCCAGCTGCAATCTCCCCAATTGCGTCCGAGCATGACGCCGATGACCCATTTCCCCCGACCGACACGTAAACCTTCCCAGGAACGGCAACCTCGATGATTGGCAGCTTGTTTGGCGTGCGGGTGATCACGCAACGGCCGGTATGCCACCGGGCCGCATCTAATCCTGGAACCATTGCTTGCATTGCTTCTCTGAGGTCAGACAGATTCTGGATGCTGGGGCCGTCTGCGTACCATTCGCGCATCTCGGCAACAGTGTTGAGGTAGCGGTCTGTTGCTGTGTTTGCCCCCAGCTTGATGTAGTAGTTGCCGTCCGGGTATTGAACCGGGGGCACCACATAGATGTCGGCCAGCGTTGGATGATGGATGTCGTAGTGGATCACCGGCATCGACCGCAGCCCCTTGGCTTCGGCCTCGGCCACCTGGCCAAACACGACCGTCTCAGTCTTTAGGGTCAGCGGCAATGGTTGGGCCAGTAACCCGGGCGCGTTCGAGAACGAGCCTGCGGCAATCAACACCCGGCTGGCCTCGAACCGGGCTCCGCCGCCAGTGTTTGCGAGAGTGGTTACCGTCATCCCGGTTGCTGTTTGCTCAACCGTCGCCACTTGTTCAGAAACAACACTGCCGCCGCCGTTGGTTCCGATGTTCACCTGGGCTTGGATCAACATTCTGGGATTGATGTGGCCTGCCGGTCGGATCTCGTGCACGGCCCTTGCGTCGTCGGGGAAAGACAGGAAAGGAAAACGATTGCTGCGTTGTGAGTGGCTCAGGCCCTCAAGGTCTACGCCCAGATGTTGCTGTGAGTGCTGGATGTTGGACGGGGCAAGATAGCGGCTTGGCACCCCTTGGTCGGCAACGAACAATTCGCCAACCGGGTAGTAGAACTCAACCCGGCCTGCCTTTTCGATCTGGCGGTACCGGCCAATTGAACGACGGTTCAGTTCACCCCACACCTCGTCGGCGCCGTGAAGGTGGGTGAGGCGAGCCTGGTCGTAGTGGGCGCCGAACACGCCCTTGTGGCTAGCTGGGTTTGCCGGTTCGTCTGGGCCAACCAGCAGCGTTCGGGCTCCTAACTCAACACAGTGCCGAAAAGCGGCCGACCCCATCAGCCCTTTGCCAATAACGATCACATCGAACCGGTTAGCAGTCATTCAACAGGCGCAGTCATTGGTTTGTGCCGGGATTTGGTCTCACCGACGCCGAAGCCGAGCACGGCAATGCCGGCAAAGGCGACGAGGCCAAGCACGGTTGATGAGGTTCTTTCGCCTGCCAGATCAGTTACCCAACCAACGATGAAGGGGCCAGAGAGCGTGCCCCCATCTCGGATGGTGCCAAGGGCAGCCAAGAACTTGGCAGGCGCCTCGGGAGGTGCCAGATCGCTGGCCAGCGTCAGCATTGAGCCCGAGCTGAGCCCATTGCCAATACCCATCACCACCGCAGCTACCACGATGAAACTTGTACTAGGGGCCAAGGCCAGAACAATCAGGCCCAACCCCATGATGGTGAATGCGGGAACGATTGCGGCCAGGCGACCGAACTTGTCCATCAAGTGCCCGGCAACCGGGAACAGCAACAAGTCTGGCAACGCCGTTGCTGTGATCAAGCCCGCCACCTCCAGTGGCCTCATCCCAACTGATGCTCCGATCAGGGGCAACACAACGAAGCGGCCCTGGCGGGCGCTGATGATCAGCAGCTGCCCAATGCCGGCAATCAGCAGAATCCTGGCATCAAGTTTCGGGGGTGGAGGCGAGACCGAGTCTGCTTTAGGCGGCTGGGCCATGGAGTCGGCGGGCTGCCAGGCCAGCAGCGGCACCAACCCGGCGGCTGTTGTGGCTCCTGAAACAGCGAAAGCAGTGGCGAAGCCGAACTGTTGGGCCATGGCTCCGCCAATGAGGGGCCCAACCAGGAATGAAATTCTGGTTGTTCCCCCAAACAGAGACATTGCCGTGCCCCGAATGTCATCAGGAACGGTGCGGGTAAGAAACGTTTGCCGAGAAAGCAACCAGCCGGTGCGGCCCATCCCGCCAACAAGCCGCAGCGAGGCGAGCGCAACCGCGGTGCCAACCAGGCCAAGAGCGGCAACCGAAACAGCCAGGAGCAGAATGCCAATAACCATCACCTCGGTCTCAGACCGCTTGCCTAGTAGCCGCCCAACCGGCAGCTGGGCCAGCATCCCGCCTAGTCCCGCCGCCGCCAGCACCACCCCAATTGCGGTGCCGCTGAAGCTTTGGTCAAGTAAATAGAGCGGCAGTATTGGAACCAGCATTGCCGTGCCACCACTTACCAACACGACCGGAAGGTAAACGGGCAGGACCAGGCGACGCAGCATCTGGGCTTACGTTACCCACTGGCGCCGGGTCAATTGGCGCCGGGAGCTGTAGGCAACATTCGGCTTGGTCGGGCTGAGTGTGCTCTACTCCGACCTCGTGAGTTCTGCTGAGAGCAAGGCGCTTCGCCTGCGGGCGTTGGCCATAGGAGACAGGCCGTCCTCCCTTCGAGTCTACCGATTCGTCACCGGCGCAATTCGACGCATTCTGTTTCCCTACCTCCGGGTCAAGTCTGTCAATTCAGAGGTGCTAAACCTTCCGGGGCCAACAATTCTGGCACCGGTTCATCGCTCTCACCTAGACAGCGTGTTGCTGGCCTCGCTCAGCTCAAGACGGATCAGAGCGCTTGGGAAGGAGAGTCTGTTCAGGACCCCTGGTGTGAGTTGGATTTGCGCCGCACTCGGTGCCATCCCCGTGCGCAGAGGCGAGGCAGATCGAGAAGCGCTGAAGGCGGCCAAAGCTCTGCTGGATCGGGGCGAGTCGATGATTGTGTTCCCAGAAGGCGCCCGCCAGGAGGGGCATGATGTGCAAGAATTGTTCGATGGCGCCGCTTGGCTGGCTGGGATGACGGGGGCAAGGGTGATCCCCGTTGGAATTGCGGGAACTGCCGACGCCCTTGGAGCTGGGGACAAGTTTCTGAAACGGGCGACGGTGGGAATAGCCGTTGGGGAGCCAATGAACGCACCGCGCGGCCCCGAGGGCAAGAGGGCCAACAGAGACCAACTGCGGGCCTTCACCGCTGAGCTGGACAGCCATTTGCAAAGCCTCCAGGACCAGGCCAGAGAGCTGACCAAAACCAACAAAGACAGAACATCATGACTGAGTTGAATACTGAACTGAATCGCCAGTTGAATCCTGATCTGAGCGAGGCCGCAGGCCAAACCGCCACTCCGCTGCTGCGCGAAACCATTGGGGCGAACCTGGCCAGAACCGTGGCAGCAAACGGCGGCGGCCAGGCGCTTGTGTCTCGCCATCAGGGAATCAGCTGGACCTACAACCAGTACGCCGCCGAGATTGATCGCGTGGCGCGTGGCCTTTTGGCCCTTGGGTTCAAGAAAGGTGAGCGGATTGGGATTTGGTCACCGAACAACGCCGAGTGGGCGCTGACTCAGTACGCAACGGCTCGGCTCGGGGTGATTCTTGTGAACATAAACCCCGCCTATCGAACAAACGAGGTGCAGTTCGCCTTGAAGCAGTCTGGTTGCAGGGGGCTTGTTGCCACTACCGCGTTCAAGACTTCGGATTACGTGGCGATGGTTGACGAGGTGCGCTCGTCGCTACCAGATCTGGAAACGGTTGTGTTCATTGGCACCGATGATTGGGCCAACCTGCTGGATGCGGGCTTGGCTGTTCCCGATGGTGCAGTCGAGACAGTTGAGGCAACGCTTCATCACGATGAGCCCATCAACATTCAGTACACCTCGGGCACAACCGGGTTTCCAAAGGGGGCAACGCTGAGCCACGCCAACATCTTAAACAACGGCTTCTTCGTCGGCGAAGCCTGCGGCTATACCGAACAAGACCGGATCTGTGTGCCGGTGCCTCTATATCACTGCTTTGGGATGGTGATGGGAAACCTGGCGGCCAGCTCGCACGGGGCGTGCGTTGTATACCCAAGTGAGGCCTTCGAACCCGACGCCACCCTCCGTGCGGTTGCCGAAGAGGGTTGCACCAGCCTCTACGGGGTACCAACCATGTTCATTGCCGAACTGGCTGATCCCGGCTTTGGCAACCACGACCTGAGCGCTTTGCGAACCGGAATCATGGCCGGTTCGCCGTGTCCAATAGAGGTGATGAAGGAAACCATTGAGCGAATGAACATGGAGCAGGTGACCATCGCCTACGGGATGACCGAGACATCTCCGGTCAGCACCCAAACCGCTACCGATGATCCGGTTGACAAGAGGGTTGGCACAGTTGGCAGGGTCCACCCGCACGTTGAGGTGAAGATCATCGATCCCGACACCGGCGACACGGTGAGCCGGGGGGAGTCTGGTGAGTTCTGTACGCGCGGCTACTCGGTGATGACCGGCTACTGGAACGACCCTGATCGAACCGCCGAGGCCATCGATGCTGACGGCTGGATGCATACCGGAGACTTGGCAACGATGGATGATGAGGGCTATGTGAACATCGTTGGTCGGATCAAGGACATGGTGATCAGAGGTGGCGAGAACGTCTACCCCCGTGAGGTCGAGGAATTTCTTTTCTCCCATCCTCGGATCCGAGACGTTCAGGTTGTTGGGGTTCCCGACCCAAAGTACGGCGAGGAGATCATGGCGTGGGTGCAAACCGACGATGGGCTGGAGCTCAGCGTGGCCGACGTTAAGGAGTTCTGCGAAGGTCGGATAGCCCACTTCAAGGTGCCCCGATATGTGGCGGCAATTGAAGAATTCCCGATGACGGTTACCGGCAAAATCCAGAAGTTCAAGTTGCGAAATCAGGCAATCGAATTGTTCAACCTGGTGCCCGATCCAACCTCGCAGCCCGGAGTTGTGGAATGAGCGGAGTACTTGGCGGCGTTGGACTACCTCATGCAGATTGAAATCTGGTCCGACGTTGTTTGCCCGTGGTGCTACATCGGTAAGCGCCGATTTGAGTCTGGGCTTGAACAGTTCCGGGCTGAGAACCCCGATGTTGAGGTTTCTGTCTCGTATCGAGCATTTCAGCTCGATCCCACTGCACCCTCGGGCGTCAGCCAGCCCGTCATGGCCGCATACGAAAAGAAGTTCGGCGGCCCCGAGCGGGCCAAGGAACTAATTGATCATGTCACCCAAGAGGCCGAGGCTGAGGGCTTGGAATTCCGGATGGACATCGCAATGAGATCGAATACTGCGCTGGCCCATCGGCTGCTGGTGCTTGGTGAGCAGCAGGGCGTTCAGGAGGCATTAAAGGAACGGCTGATGAGCGCCTACTTCTGTGAAGGCAAAGAGATCGGCGATCTCGACGAGTTGGTTCTGTTGGCAGCCGAGGTGGGAATTGACTCCCAGGTGGCCAGGCCTTGGTTGGAGGGCGATGGCGGCCGCAATGAAGTTGCCGCTCAGATCGAGTTCGCAGGCTCGGCGGAAATCCACGCCGTTCCCGCCTATGTGATCGACCGGCAGGCCATGGTGCCTGGGGCTCAGTCGGCCAAGGTTTTCAAGAGGGTGCTTGAGCGGGCGGCAGCAGCGTCGTTGTAACTGCGGCCAACCTTTTCACCGTCTCGTTGTAGAGCCGTTCCGCTGGCTCCTTTACCTGCGGATCCACCTGGATCTCGTGGTGTTCCAGTCGCAACACCCTGCCTGCCTTTATGTTGCTGGATGGATCGCCCCAACTCTGGGATCCGGTCTGCGACGTGAGCCGGTAGTTGGCCGTTAGAGGCGATTTCAGCCCTAACAAGTCGGTCATTGCCGCCAACACCTCTGCGGTGTTGTCTGTTAACTGCTGATAGGTCAAAGAGAAGGTTCTGGTTGGGTCATTTATCAGCTCGGCCTGTTTAACCAGGGCCTCAAGTCGGCGCCGGTAAGACCGGAAGCGGTCTACGTCGGTTGGGAACTCGGCGAACATGCGCCGGTAGCTGTCGAAGGTTTCGTCTGGCGCCCGTACCAGGATAACGAACCGGGAACTGTCGGCTCGCAAAATGGAGGGCGCAATGGAATAGCGATTCCAAACCAGTTTGTCCAGCACGTAGGTTGTGTGGAGGTTTGGTTTTTTGGCGAAGAAGGCGGATCGAGCCTCCAAGCGGGCGAGGTCTGCGGGTGTTGCATAGCTCACGTGATGCTCGCCGAACCCTGTGATCTGGGAGTGGCTGTCAAGAACGTGGGCGAGCACGGTGGAGCCAGAGCGAGGGTGGGCCAGAACAAACAGGTGCCGATCCGCAATTGGCCTTCGGATTCGTTTGGCTCTTCGATACAGCGACACGCAGTGGTTGGCGGCGGCCTGCTGTGAAGCGAAGCGTGCCCGACCGGCCAGGATTCTGGCTTGACGACGGGGACGAATAGTGCGGTGTTTGATCTGGTTCATCATCGCTCGGCCTCCAAGACTTGAACTGCCTATCAGTCTTTGGGCCGCGGCACCGCATTTTGTCTGCCGTGGTGGCAGCATTGATCTCATGACGGCCTTGATCCCATGACAGCATTGGCAGAGGACCAGATAGATCAGTTCTGGGCCGACGGCTTTCTCACTGTCCCAAACGCGGTCTCACCCGGCCTTCTGGAGCGCTTGCAACACGAGTTCAACGGCTGGGTCGAGCAGAGCCGCTCTCACCGCGCTCCGTACGGCCAAATCATCGACGGGCGGCCCAGGTTCGATGTTGAGGAGGGCCACCGCGCCACCAAACCGGCGCTTCGGCGGGTGGCTGCGCCGACCGAGGTGTCTGATGCCTACTTCGAGGCAATGGCGAACAGCGCAATGACAGAAATGGTTGCAGATCTGATCGGGCCGAACGTGAAGCTTCATCACACCAAGGTGAACTCGAAGCTTCCGCTCACATCTACTGCGGTGAAGTGGCACCAAGACTTCGCTTTCACCCCTCACAGCAACGACTCGGTGGTAACAGCTCTTCTGATGGTTGACGAGGTCACATCCGAAAACGGGCCGCTTGAGGTGATGCCGGGTTCGCATCGAGGCCCGATCTTCAGCCTGTGGCACAACCAAGTCTTTACCGGCGCCATGAGCGATGCAGAGGCAGCGCCGATGCAGCGGGAAGCTGTCACCTGCACGGGCCCGGCAGGTTCGGTCTGCCTGATGCACACACGCCTGGCCCACGGCTCGGCCCCGAACCGGTCCAGCGCGCCTCGCACGCTGTTCATCTGTGTGTACTCCGAGGGCGACTCGGTGCCGCTGTCTCCGAACCCAGTGCCATGCACCCACAGCGGCATCTTGGTCAGTGGGAAGAGTACCGGACGGATCCGATCCCAGGAATTTGAGGTTGAGTTGCCCGAGTATCCAACGGGGGCATCGTTCCACGTGCAGCAGGAGCACCCGGGGGAGCGTTAGGTTAGCCAGCAATGCCGAACGAAGCCCCTCCAGATCAAACCCCTTCGCATCGTGGCCGGTTGGTTCCCGCCGCCCAGGGGGTTACCCCAGACTCTATTGGCACCTTCGTTGCCGAACAGTGGCCAGATGCTCTGGCTGCTAAGTGCCACGAAGTAAGCGGACGCCACGTTCTTGTTTCACTTGCAGTGAAGCCAGCCTGGATCCGGCCCGGTGGTTTCATCAGCGGGCCAACCCAGTTCACCCTGGCCGACCTGGCGCTCTGGTATGTAAGTTTCGGAGCCATTGGGCTGGAGGCAATGGCGCTAACCAGCGAGCTTTCGATCCGATTCGTACGGCCAGCCATCGGTTCAACCCTCTGGGCCAGGGCCACCCTGGATTCGGTTGGCAAGCGGAACCTGGTTGGAAGCGTGACCATTTGGACTGATGACCCAGAGCGGCCAACTGCGGTTTGCCAAGGAACCTACATTGCCCCTCCCACCCGAACGGCTTGAGCGATGACTGATCAGGTGCTTTGGCAACCAGATGAACTGAGGGTGGCCTCAACCCGATTGGACACGTTCCGGCGCCAGGCCTGCCCCCAAGCCGCCAACTCTGGCGAGCTGTGGCAGTGGAGTGTTCAGCAGCCTGGCGAGTTTTGGCGGTCCTTGTGGGACTGGTGTGGGGTTGTTGGTGACCCTGGTGAATCGCTGGTTGAGGAAGCCGCGGAGTTCCGAGATTGGCGTTTTCTCCCGGACGCTTCAACCAACTTTGCCGAGAACCTGCTGATCGAACGAACCGGAGCTGGCCCAAATGCCATTATCGAGTGGCGCGAAGACGGCAGGGAGCGGACCCTGTCGTTGGCGGAACTGCGAGCCGAAGTCGGCGCCGCGGCGGCGTGGCTGCGCTCGGTTGGGGTTGGGCCAGGAGACCGCGTGGCGGCCTGGATGCCGCACGTAATCGAAACGATCGTTACCTTCCTCGCCGCATCCTCAATCGGGGCGGTGTTCACCTCAACTTCGGCCGACTTCGGAGTTGACGGGGTGGTTGATCGGTTCGGCCAGACAACCCCAAAGGTTCTGGTTGCAGCTGACGGCTACCACTACGGCGGCAAGGAGTTTGCGTGCCTTGACCGACTGGGCGAAATTGCGTTGCGCCTGCCTTCGGTCACCCATGTGCTTGTTGTCGGCGCTCTGAACGACAGGCCCAACCTGGCCGGGGTGGCTAACGCGCTCCACTGGCAGGATGCGCTAGACCCGCATCGGGGCGCAGAGCTCCGCTTCGCTCAGCTCCCCGGTGATCATCCGCTCTACATCCTCTATTCCTCTGGCACCACCGGCACGCCAAAGTGCATCGTCCACCGCTCGTTGGGGGTGTTGCTGAAACACCTCAGCGAGCAGGCTCTGCATTGCGACATCAGGCCTGGAGACAGAGTGTTCTACTTCACCACTGCCGGTTGGATGATGTGGAACTGGCTGGTTTCCTGCCTTGGCTCGGGGGCCACGATCATCTTGTACGACGGCAACCCCGTCTACCCCGGCCCCGAAGCGTTGTTCGACTTGGCCGATCGCTACGACGCCACCCTGCTTGGGGTTTCGGCCAAGTTTCTGGACGGATCAATGAAGGCTGGGCTCAGCCCGATCCAGTCACACAGTTTGGGTTCGGTCAGGACCATCTGCTCAACCGGCTCGCCTCTGAGCCATGAGGGTTTTGAGTGGGTGTATCGCGAGGTGAAGGCCGATGTGCACTTGGCGTCGATGTCGGGCGGCACCGATCTGTGCGGATGCCTGGTTGCTGGCGACCCGACGTTGGCCGTTGTGGCAGGTGAAATTCAGGCCAAATGCCTTGGCATGGAGATCGAGGTGTTCAGCGACGACGGCCTGGCATTGGGGCCCGGCAAGAAGGGCGAGTTGGTGTGCACGGCTCCGTTCCCGTCGATGCCACTGGAATTCTGGAACGATCCCGACGACGCCCGCTACCGGGCTGCCTACTTCGAGCGGTTCGACCAGGTCTGGGCTCATGGAGACTACGCATCGTGGACTCCACGAGGGGGCATGATCATTCATGGCAGATCCGATGCCACTCTAAACTCAGCAGGCGTGAGGATCGGCACAGCCGAGATCTACCGAGTGGTTGAACAGCTGGATCAGGTTGTTGAGGCAATAGCCATTGGCCAGGAGTGGGACAACGACACTCGCATCGTGCTGTTCGTGCGTCTGGCCGATGACGTTGGCCTGACAGAAGAACTGGTGCAGCTGATCCGAGGCGAGATTCGAACCAAGTGCTCGCCCCGCCACGTGCCCGCCCTTGTTCAGGCCGTCCCGGACATCCCAAGAACCCGCAGCGGCAAGATCGTGGAGCTGGCAGTAACCGAGGTGGTTCACGGCAGGCCAGTCAAAAACCTCGAAGCGCTGGCCAACCCTGAGGCCCTGGAGTTCTTCAGGCTCTGATATTGGGACCTGCTTTGCAGGTCCGGCTTCGCCCATCTGGGTCGTTAGCTCGCGGCGTGCCGACGCCGTCGGCAGCGCGTGAGCGCTGTTATATTGGGACCTGCTTTGCAGGTCCGGCTTCGCCCATCTGGGTCGTTAGCTCGCGGCGTGCCGACGCCGTCGGCAGCGCGTGAGCGCTGGATGCGGCGAGTTTTGAGCGAAGCGAAAAGTTGCGAAGAGACGAGGCCGCAGGCCGAGGAACGGCGGGAACTGGCATGGATTAGGTGCGTTTTCGCCACTAATCCATGCCAGTTGGATCAGTTCCCGCGCCGAGTCACTACCCCGGCTACTGCAACCGATCTAACCTCGGCCAGATGGACAGACGAGTTTCGCTGATAGTTGGCGGTGCGGGTGGCATTGGCAGCGAGGTTGCCCGCCAGTTGGCGGCCCGGGGTCGAGCGGTTGCAGTAGCGGACGTAGACTTTGTAGCCGCCGACGAGGTTGCTGGGGCCATCGCGGCTCGGGGTGAGGAGGCAATGGCGGTTGCGATCGACGTTGCCGACCCCGTTTCGGTTCAGGCCGCCGCGGCCGAGGTCGCCAGCCGCCTCGGCCCGGTTGAGATACTCATCAACTCTGTTGGCTGGGACCGCCTGATTCCGTTTGTTGACACCGACGAAGACTTTTGGGCCCGCGTAATAGAACTCAACTTCACAGGAATGCTTCGCACCACCCAAGCCGTTGTGCCGGGAATGGTTCAGCACGGCTGGGGCCGGGTGGTGAACGTTGCCAGCGATGCGGGCCGGGTTGGCTCGTCGCTCGAGAGCGTGTATTCAGGCGCCAAGGGCGGTGTGATCGCGTTCACCAAAACCCTGGCGAGGGAGCTGGCTCGCAAAGGGGTCACTGCCAACACGGTGTGCCCTGGGCCAACCGACACAGCCCTGCTTTCAGCCGTTGGCGAAACGCTGCCCGATGGGGGAGAGAAGCTGGTTGGGTCGTTGGGCCGAGCCGTTCCGATGGGCCGAATCGCCAACCCAAGCGATGTGGCTCCGGCGATCGTTTTCTTCGCCTCCGAGCAGGCCGGGTTCATCACCGGTCAAACGTTGTCTGCCAGCGGCGGCCTCACGATGGCCTGAATTGGGCCTGTTCGAGCAGGGGCGTGGGCTACTTCTTGGCGGCCGGACCCACCGGCACGCCTCGAATCAGGGACTCGGTCAGACGGGTGGGCGCCTCTCGAAGCCAGTGATTCGATATCAGCCGACGCGGCGTTCGTACGTGCCGCCGGTCTGCTTTCACCGCGGCCAGGGTTTTCTTCGCCAGCTTTTCTGGTGAGGACTTTGGGATCAGTTGGAACTTTCTCAGCCGGTCCAACATTGGCTCAAGCTCGGCGTCGCCTTCAATGGAATCCCACATTTGGGTGTCGACCGGGCCTGGGGCAACCACGGTTGTGTTCACGCCTGTGCCTGCCAATTCCATGCGAAGTGCTGCGGTGAAGTTACTAATTCCTGCCTTGGTTGCCCCGTAAACGCTCATCCCGGGGAAGCCGCCAGTTCCTGCCAGGGAGCTGAGATAGACCAGATGCCCCCTCTGGCGGGCCAGCATTCCGTCAAGGGCGTTCCTGGTGAGAACTATCGGTGCCTCAAGGTTTAGATGCAGCACGTCTCGGGCCGTTGGCACAGCAGCCTCATGGAACCAGCCATGGCCCTCAAGCCCGGCGTTGTTGATCAATATGTCAATTGGCCCGGCCTCGGCCTCGACCCTGCCAATAAGGCTGTCAACCGTTTCCGGGTCGGTCAGGTCGGCTGGAAAGGAATGACCGCCAAGTTCGTTCGCTAACTGATCAAGCGCGTCTGCGCTGCGGGCAGCCAACGACACAGTGGCGCCTGCCCTCCCGAACTCGCGGGCCAACGCGGCTCCGATTCCGCGCGAACCCCCCGTCACCAGAACATGCGATCCCTGAATGTCCATCTATCGACTCTAAGCCATCAGTGTTTCCGGTGTCAGACGAAGGACAACGAAACCATTCGTCGTCTCTGTCTCACCGACCTAGAATTGCGGTGTGACTGTGGTGACAGCTCCTGGCTCATCAGCCAACCTTGGGCCCGGATTCGACGTAATTGGCGCAGCCATTGGCTGCTACGTCCGCGCCGCCAACCTGGCGTTCGATGGCGCGGAGGGCCAGGCACCTTGCAGCAACGACCACATCGCCCGAGTGGCATACGAGATGGCGGGAGGCACCGGCCAAATCTGGTTTGACTTCGATCTGCCGCCCGGCCGAGGCCTTGGTTTCTCTGCCGCAGCCCGCGCTGCAGGAGCGGTACTTGCGCTCTTGGAACGCGGCATTGGCATTGATGAGGCTCAGGAACTGGGCTACCGAATTGTCACCGAGCTTGAGGGGCACGGAGACAACGCGGCCCCTGCTGTTTTTGGCGGCCTTCACGTGATTGCCGGAGGCAAGAACCATCGGCTTGCCGCATCGCTTCCTGGTCAGCTGCTGCTCTGGGTGCCAGAGCTAAACACAACCCCAACCGACGAATCCCGGGCCCAGATGCCCTCAATGGTCGACCGGACGGATGCGGTTTTCAACTTGGGCAGGTTTGGTCTGCTTATCGCCGCGTTGTATGAAAACGATCCGTCGCTGCTGCGGTTGGCTACCCAGGATCGGCTGCATCAGCCAGACCGCCTGGCTGCCGCGCCAGAAACCAAGCAAGCTGTTGAAGCCGCGCTTGATGCCGGAGCGCACGCCGCCTGGCTCAGCGGTTCTGGGCCAACGGTTGCCATTCTGGTCTCGCCCGAACAGGCCGATCTGGTGGCCAAAGAGTTACCCTCCACCGGCCAGATCCTCACTCCGGAGCTTGACACAACGGGCGCTGTCGAGATCTAACTCCGCTGTGTTGCCACGGGTTTCGCCGCCCGAGGTCATACTGCTAGGTCATTCGGCTCAGTTCTGCTAGATGCAGAACCGGCACCAGCCCCCGCTACGACAGCATTGTCATGACCGACACTGGAATTGCCGTTCCTCGTCTTGCTGCCGAAACGATCTCGCCCCCGGTCGATCCCCGTTTGGTGCGGCCGCTTCCGCCGCCGCCGGCCGGGCGGGTCAGCCGGGTCAGCCGAAGCCGTTTGTGGGCCACCGGGGTTGCCATCTGCGCAGTAGTTGCCAGCCTCATTTACTCCCGCGAAGGGTTGGGTGTGATTGCATTGCTGTTCGTGGTGGTTGTGCCATTTGAAAAGCTGTTCCCTCGCCACCTCGGTCAACGAATTCGCAGGCCCCAGCTGGTCGGTGATCTGGCATTCGCCCTCACCTCACCAATCCTGAATCTCATGGCACTGGCGGTAGCCGTGCCTCTGGCCATCGCCAGCCTCGCCTGGTTGCCGGGGCTGCTGCTTCGGCCGGTGGTTGCTTCCCTGCCGCCAGCGGTTCTTCCCGTGGCGGGCGTCCTGCTCTTTGATTTCGTTGTCTACTGGACTCACAGGTGGGGTCACGAGGTGCCCTTCTTCTGGCGATTCCATTCCATTCATCATTCAACCGAGCATCTGGACTGGATCAGCGGCTTCCGAAACCATCCCTTCGACGGGGCCTTTATTGCGCCAGCGTTTGTGTTCCTGATTGCTGCTGGTTTCGACGCCGAGCTCTCAGGAGCCATCGCTGTGGTTCAGGTGCTGATTGGCTTGTTCCTCCACGCCAACGTTCGCTGGCGGCTCCGCCCATTGCACAGAATCATCATCACTCCCGAATTCCACCACTGGCACCACAGCAACGAAAGAGATGCCCACCGCAGCAACTACTCGGTGTTCCTTCCGGTTTGGGATGTTGTCTTCGGCACCTATTTCATGCCAAAGAACCGCCGCCCCAAGGTATATGGGGTTGACGAAGAGATCCCCGTGGGGCTGGTGGCTCAACTGATGCACCCTCTCCGCGGAATCGGGAACCCGATTCGGGTGATCCGGCATCCGCTTTGTTCCCTGCGGGGCGGCCTCGTATTCTCCCGCCGCCTGCTGGGTCAGATGTGGAAGTCGGCTCGGAGGCCCACTCATTCTGCGGGCGCCGGTAAGGTCCGGTCTTGTGACTCTCCGCAGGCTGGGCGCGGCGCTGACTTTCCTGATCTTGATAGCTTCGGCCTGCACGGCAATCGACGTCGACCAACCAGCGGCGGTTGAGGCTGAGGAGCCCGAAACCGAACGGGAGCGAGACCAACCCGAGAACCTGAGCCCGGCGTACGTTGCTGGCTGCGATCGAATTTCGATTGGGGAAGACTTTGGTCCGCTCGTTGCGGCCTATGGCGTGACCAGGGGCAGGTTGAACGACAGCCCGTGTTTCGGCGAGCCTGACCCAGTAGTTGAGCGAGCCTGGACCAGCCTGGCTTCGGCCGCCCCGGCTGCGCTGACAGACTCGGTAGCTGTAATGGCAGGTTTCGACTCAGATGGAGGCGACACTGCGGCTTACGCCAGCTCAATCGACGACGACACCGAGGCATTCCTGATTGCAATTGCTGTCGACGCAGGACAGATTGACCCAGAAGAGTTGCAACTGACGCTGGCCCACGAACTGGCCCACGTTTTCACCCAAACCACCAGCCAGCTGGACATAGCGGTGTTCGCCGACGAATGCGACACCTACTTCAATGGATTTGGCTGCTTCCGTGACGATGCGTTCATCACGGCTTGGATCGACACGTTCTGGAGCCCGCAGGATCTGGCATCTTTGCCAATTGACGGAGAGGCCGACGAACCAGGAGGCCTCGTTCGATGCGAGGCGAATTCTGGCTTCGTTGGAAGCTACGCGGCCAGCCACCCAGAGGAAGATTTCGCCGAATCGTTCGCGGCCTACGTCTATGGAGTTGACCTTCCCCCTGCGGTGCAGTCCCGGATCGATTTCTTCGACGGCTACACCGCTTTTGCTGAAATGAGAGACAACATTCGCGCCTCCGGTTCTGACGGCCTGCCAAACAACTTTGACACCTGCGGTTAGTGCCAGCGGTTCACACCTGGGCGCGGCCCGAAGGGTGTGTTGCCGCTGCACCGCGTAAAGTCAGGACCCATGGAACTGAGCGATCGAGTGGTTGTGATTACCGGCGGAGGATCTGGCATTGGAGCGGCTCTTGCCAGAGCAGCAAACGTGGCGGGGGCCAGACATGTTGTAGTTTCGGACCTCGACGGCGCCGCGGCAGCAGCAGTTGCGGCTGAAGTTGGAGGCACCGGCGTTGCCGTCGACGTGGCAGACGAGGCAGCTGTTGCCAGCCTCGTCAACACAACCGAAGATGCCCATGGCCCAATCGATCTGTTCGTCTCCAACGCCGGATACGTAACAATCGGCGGCGTCGAAGACACCAACGACCGGGTCCAACAGATGTGGGAGGTGCATGTGATGTCTCACATCTACGCCGCCCGGGCCGTTCTACCCTCCATGATTGCGAGGGGCGAGGGCTATCTGCTGAACACGTCTTCTGCTGCGGGCTTGCTCACCCAGTTGGGGTCGATGTCGTACTCAATCACAAAGGCTGCCGCTGTTTCCTTGGCCGAGTGGTTGCACATCACCCACTACCACCAAGGCATTCGAGTTTCGGTTTTGTGCCCCCAAGCCGTCGCCACAAACATCATCGCCAACAGCCCGGATACAGACACCCGGTCAGACGGCGGGGCCGACGGCGGCGTTGCGGGAGGAGATGGCGTGCTGAGCGCCGAAGAAACGGCCCAGATTTGTCTGGCGGCCATCAGCGAGGAACGCTTCCTGATTCTGCCTCACCCCGAAGTTGCCGTGTACGCCGAGCGCAAGGGTGCCGACCGGGAACGATGGCTGGCAGGAATGCGCCGCTTCCAAGATGTGCTATTTGCCGACGGTCCGCTGCCAGGCGATGCAATTGCCCCGTAGCGGCCAGCCCCGCCTTCCGGCAGCACTTCTTGCTGTTGGCCTTCTTTTGCTTCTGGTCAGCAGCATGGCGGATCAACCCGCCGCGGCCCAGGCAGAACCCGCAGACGGGTTCGGCGTCCGGCCCGAAGAAGGCGAGGTAGCGAGGCTCTACCAAGCAGTTCTTGGCCGTGTTCCCGACGAGGCTGGCTTTGCCTACTGGGTGAACCTGAGGCTTCAGGGAGCCGAACTGAAAGACATCGCCACCGTGTTCGCAGACGGCGCCGAGTACCAGGCCAGGTTCGGAGTCGACACAGACCAGGCGTTTGTTTGGCGGCTCTACCGAAATGTGCTTGGCCGAGCCCCCGATACCCGCGGGGCCACCTACTGGCGCGGTTTGCTCGACCAAGGTGTGGCCAGAGACGATCTGGTGCTGGTGTTTTCAGAGTCCGTCGAGTTTAGGATCGCTACTGGCACCCAGCAGCCAGACCTTCCCCCATTCTCTTCTGTCCAAACGGCGGTAACAGCCGAGGAACTTGGCGCCACATGGCGGCCCGGATGCCCGGTTGGCCCGAACGATTTGGTTCGACTTGAAGTAGCCGTCGTTGATTTCGGAGGCGCAAGCAGTACCGGTCAGCTGGTCATAAACCGTCAGGTTGCCACTGAAGTTGCTGGCTTCTTTCAGGCAATGTATGAGAATCGGATGCCAATAGAAGGCCTCCGTCCCGCCGCCCAGTTCGGGGGCGACGACGACGCCATGATGGCCGCCAACAACACCTCGGCCTTCAACTGCCGCCCTGTTACAGGAGGCAGCGGCTGGTCGCGGCATGCGTTTGGCACTGCCATCGACATCAACCCGCTGTACAACCCCTACGTGCGGGGGGCCGTGGTTCTTCCTCCCACCGGCGCAGCCTGGGTGGATCGCTCGGGCTATCACCCCGCCATGCTTCGCGATCAAGACCCGCTGGTCAACGCGGCCAAAACAGCAGGCTGGCGTTGGGGAGGAGACTGGAAGTCGCCCCGCGACTACCAGCACATTGATGCTCTTATATTGGGGTCTGCTGGCGCAGACCCGCCTCCGGCCATCTGGAGCTAGCGCTCGCTGCGTGCCGACGCCGTCGGCAACGCGTAACAAGGGCGTCTTGTTTGGGTCGGCTGCCGCCTCCCGGGCTTCGCCCATCTGGAGCTAG